>DASWLV010000230.1:0-39851 GCA_036400075.1 Pyrinomonadaceae bacterium | reverse complement strand
GGTCGTGGTCAGATTGGTTGAATCGGTGGCGGTCAAACGGATTTCCAAAAAACTGGCAGTCGCAGCCGCCAAATCTTCGGGCGCAGGCGCGGTAAAAGTGATATTGTTGCCGGAGGTTGGCGGCAGAAACGGGTGCGTGTGGTCGTTGTGATGCAGCAAAACCTGCCAGGTTAAACTATTGTTCGGCAAATTGCCGTCCTGCGGGTCGGTGGCGCTGCCTTGTAGTGTGATTGTTTCGCCGACGCGGAACAATTGAGTCGAGGTCGGAGAAGTGATTGTCGGCTGCGGCGGAGTGTTCCCGACATCAATTCTGACGGTCGCCGTATCGCTGCCGCCGCGTTCGTCCGTGACGGTGACGACAGCATTAAAAGTTCCGTTAGTTTGATAACGATGTGTGGGAGTCGCGCCGGTTCCGGTCGTTCCATCACCGAAATTCCAGGAGAACGAAAGCGTGTCACCATCTGCATCGCTGCTTGCGGAAGCATTAAAATTCACGTTTAGCGGCGGCGCGCCCGAACTCGGATTAGCGGTCGCTGAAGCGACCGGACTGCGATTTGCCGTGCCGGTGTAACGAATTCGGCGCAATTGTCCGCCTCCCATATAATTCGTGTAATAGAGTGCCTGTGTGTTTTCATATGGTCCGAAAATCATTGAAGTCACGCTGCCTGTGCTGAGAGCATTGAACTCGCTCGCAGTGTAGCCGCCCGTACCGTTCGGTTTGATTCGGAAAAGCTTGCCGCAAGCGTATTCGCCGAAAAAATAAGAATCGTCGTATTCGCTCGTCCAGACGCCGTTTGGCACAAACGCGCCGCCGGTAATTGCATTTCCCGAAACTCCCACGGGGCAAGTGTCGGTGTGCGGATAATCGAAAATCGGATTGGTTAAACCCGGGGGCGGTGCGTCGCAGTCGGTCATCGAATCCCTAACACAGTGACCTTCGCGAGTATTCCATCCATAATCGGCGCCCGCAATTCCTTCGTTAATCTCTTCCCAGGAGGCTTGCCCGACATCGTTGATAAAAAATCTGGTGCCGCTCGCGTTTGGATCCATCGCAAACCGAAACGGGTTTCGCAGCCCGCTCGCAAAAGTTTCCTGACACCAGTTTCCGGCAGTCGTGCTGCCGGTCACGTTGCAGCGTCCGCTGTTTGCGCCTTGATAAGGATTTCCGGCTGGAATCGCTCCGTCGCGCGTGATGCGCAGGATTTTCCCCAGGAGAACGTGCTTGTCGCGCGCCGCGTCGTTCTCTCCGGCGCATCCCGAATCTCCCGCATAATCGCAGCCGGCATCGCCGACGGAAATGTAAAGCAAATTGTCTTTGCCGAAATGCAAATCGCCCGCGTTGTGGTATCCGCCGGTTGAATGAATGTTGTTAATCAAAATCGTCTCGCTTGCCGTGTTAATCGTATTATTATTGGCAAGCACAAAACGCGCGACGCGGTTGACGCAATTCCCGGCGTTATTAAAGGTGTAATAAAAATAAATGAAACGATTCGTCGTAAACTGAGGATCAACAGCGACGCCGAGCAGCCCCTGCTCGCTGTTAGTGCAAAGCCGGGAATTGAGATCAACTGCGGGTGTGGAGCGCAAGCTGCCGTTTTGATAAATGCGCAATTGTCCTGTCTGCGTCGTAATCAGCAATCGTCCGTCCGGCGTGAAAGCAAGCGCGGTCGGAGCGCCGATGTCCGTGACGAACTCGTCTGTAAAATCGTCCGGCAAAGCCGAAACTTTGGTGACCGGAAATTTCAAAGTTAAAGCCAATACAGTGAGACAGAAAAAAGCAAAGAAAGCTAAGGTGATGCGAGACAACATAGTTCAAACCCCGATTTTTACAGCGAAATTATCTTGTTATGTTAAATAAACATAACAAAAGGAATTCCATTAAAGTAAAGTTTTTGTTTTGCCGTGAAACGTCTGATTGAAAATTTGGAATGCGTTTATTTACGATTCAATCAAAGCGAAAATTTCCGAAAAGTGAAATACGGAAATAAAAAATAGCTGTCAGATGCCAGCCATTTTCTCGCCTTGATTATAACTGAAATTCGCTCTTTTCGGAGAAAAATAAATTCACGTTCATTTCCTCCAAAATGAACGTGAATTTATTTTTCTTCGCATCATCAAATTCTGTTGTTGTTCAGAGCGGATGCTATTTCAACCACTCATCCGCAATGACCGATTCCACTTTAACGGGAACTTTTTTCACATATTCCTCACCCGCCTGACACATCGCGCGCTCTACGCATTCGACAATTTTTTCGGCGTCTGCGGCGTCCGTTTCGACGACGATTTCGTCGTGAATAATATTTACCAGACAAGCCGAGGTCCCGCGCAGTTCTTCGTGCAGCAGACGCAAAGCGCGTTTTAAAATATCGGCGCTCGTCCCTTGGATCGGCGTATTTTTGCCGTTTCTTTCGGCGAGCGAAACTGCCTGACGATCTTCAGGGTCAAAACGAAAACGCGCAAGACGACCTGAAGCGGTTCTGGCTTGACGTTCTCGCGTTGCTCTGACGGCGGCGTCGCGCAGCCAGGCGTCGAGGCGCGGATAAGTTTGAAAATAACGACTCAACAGCGAACGCGCTTCATCAATACTGATTCCGGTCAGATTTGCGACGCGTTGCGCGCCGATGCCATAAACCACTCCGAAATTGATTCGTTTGGCAAAAGAGCGCTGGTCGGAAGTTACGGCATCAATGGGAACGTTGAAAATCTGCGATGCGGTAGATTTATGCAAATCCTGACCGGAATTAAAGGCGCTGACAAATCCTTCGTCGCCGGTAAAATCAGCTAAAATCCTCAGTTCGATTTGCGAATAATCGGAAATCACGAGTTTTCTGCCTTCGGGCGCACGAAAACAGCGGCGATAAACTTCGCCGTGCGGAACCTGCTGGATGTTTGGATTATTGCAGCTAAATCTCCCGGTCGGCGCGCCGATTTGCCGGAAATCGGCGTGAATTCTCCCGGTTTTCGGGTTGATGTATTCGAGAAAGCTCTCGCCGTAAGATGAAATCGCCTTGGCGACCGTGCGGTATTCGATCAGTTTTTTGACGACCGGATAGTCGTTTGCGAGCGGCTCTAACTGCCAGTTGCGAGTCGTTTCGGGAAGCGGTACGCCGAGGCGTTTTAAAGCGTCGGTTAATTGCGTGTGCGAATCGAGATTAATTTCCGGGCGACCGAACAGAGAGCCTTGCATAATTCCGCCCGCGAGCAAATCCTGCAGCTCGTCGGCAATGACGAGCTGGTCTTTTTTTACTTTCGCAAGCTGCTCGCGCCAGCGCGCCGGGTCAATGTTAATTCCGTTTAATTCGAGCATTGCGACCGGCATCACACATTCAAATTCGAGTTGTGCGACTTTCAAAAGCGCGTCCTGCTTGAAACGCTCGATCATTTTTTCTCTGAGCGGCAAAACAATCGCCGCATCGCGCGCTCCGTATTCGAGCTGAACGCTTGATAATTCCGCCGCGCTCCAATCGCTGATTTGCTGCGATTTGTCCAATTCGATGCCGAGAAATTCCTGCGTCACATCGGCTAAATTATGGCGTCGGTCAGTCTCGCCAGCGGCGATAATCTGGCTGCCGAGAAGCGTATCGAAAACGCCGCCAAGCTCCGCGCCGAGATGAAACCGCAGCCATTTGGCGTCGAATTTCGCGTTGTGCAGAACTTTTGTCGGGCGGTTTGAAAACAACAAATCCCGCAGACAATTAAGATCGGGATTAGTTTTCGGATCGGGAAAATTTCTGAGGTCAATCAGCTTGATATTGTCCGCGGCGGCGGCAAGCTGAATCAGACGCAATTCGCCTTTGTACGGATCGAGGTCGGTTGTTTCACAATCCAAACCGACGGCTTGCAGTTTGGAAAATTCTTCGCAAATGTGATGAAGGTCATCCGCAGTGGCAACGAGTTGATAATAAACTTCCATTGTGATTTCAGTGATAATAGAAAATGAAGCGGGTTAAATGTTAATAATTTGCCGCTCGACTGTCGAGCGCGGAAGAAGGACGAATTAAGAAACATTTGAGGCAAGATTTTAAAAATAAAGTTTACAGGACAAAAATCTCTTGTATATTAGCCTTGACGAAAATCAGCATAACGGGCGAAAGAGACAGCCTCAAAAAAACGTTCTTAATAAAACATTTTGGTTTTGAATGTCGCGCAACTCAACAGGCGCTGGCAAAATTGCTGAAAAATTTATGACTAGAATCGGAATTCCGAAAGAGATTCATCCCGGCGAGCGCCGCGTGGCAGCGACTCCGCAAACGGTGATGCGGCTAAAAAAACTCGGTTTTGAAGTGGCGGTAGAATCAAACGCCGGGCGCGAGATTGACGCCCGCGACGGCGCATACCTCGAAGCCGGAGCGATAATCGTCGAAGACACCAGAGAATTGTGGGCTACGTCGGATGTGGTGATGAAAGTTCGCCCGCCGGAGCAAAATGCGAGTTTGGGAGTTCACGAAACAGAGTTGTTGCGCGAAGGCGGCTGGCTCGTAGGATTCGTCTGGGCGGCGCAGAATTCGAGGCTGCTCGAACAATTTGCGGCGCGGCGCGCTACTGTACTGGCGATGGATTCGGTTCCGCGCATCACCAGAGCGCAAAAAATGGACGCTTTGAGCGCGATGGCGAATATCGCTGGTTATCGCGCCGTGATCGAGGCGGCAAATTATTTTTCGAGATTTTTCGGCGGGCAAATGACCGCCGCCGGAAAAGTCGAACCGGCAAAAGTTCTCGTCATCGGCGCGGGCGTCGCCGGTCTTTCGGCAATCGGCGCGGCGCGCTCGCTGGGCGCAATCGTGCGGGCGTTTGACCCGCGTTCGGCGACGCGCGATCAGGTCAAAAGTATGGGCGCGGATTTTCTCGAAATCAATATTGCCGAAGAAGGCGAAGGCAAGGGCGGCTACGCTAAAGTGATGAGCGACGCATTTTTGCAGGCGGAAATGGCTTTGTTCGCGCAGCAGGCGATGGAAGTTGACATCATCATTACGACCGCTTTGATTCCCGGCAAGCCAGCGCCGAAATTGATTACGACCGGAATGGTCGAAAGTATGAAACCCGGCTCCGTGATTGTTGATCTTGCGGCGGAGCAGGGCGGCAACTGCGCGATGACCGAACCGGGAACGGTAGTTACGCATAAAGGCGTCACGATTATCGGCTACACCGATTTGCCGAGCCGGATGGCGAGTCTTTCGAGCCAATTATACAGCTCGACAATCGTTGCGCTCCTCGAAGAAATGCGCGACAAGGAAACCGGCGCGCTGCAAGTTAATTTAGAAGATCAAGTCGTTCGCGGCGCGCTCGTCGCCCACGAAGGCAAAATCACATATCCGCCGCCGACTCCCCCGCCCGCGCCCGAACCGGGCGTAGCAGCGCGCAGCACGCCGCCTGTCGCAGTTGCTCAAACCGCAGGTCACAGCTCACACGGTCACGATTCCGACGCGAGCGTTAATCCCGTTTGGCTCGCGCTCGCAGGCGCGGCGCTGGTCGGCATCGGAATGATTGCGCCGACTTCAAAGCTCGGACATTTCACGGTTTTTATGCTCGCCTGTTTCGTCGGATGGCAAGTCGTCTGGAACGTCAAACCGGCGCTGCACACGCCTTTGATGAGCGTCACGAACGCCATCAGCGGAATTATTCTGGTTGGCGGAATGCTCCAGCTTTCGGGAGCGAATTTTAATTTAACGACCATTTTAGGCGCAATTGCCGTTTTGATTGCGACTATCAACATTGCCGGCGGATTTTTGGTGACAAATCGAATGCTGGCAATGTTTCGCAGATAGTAACTTTTTCTGAACGTTGGTGATTGTTTTTATAGCAATGAAAATTTTTTTTGGAGGAAACCGGAATAAAGTTAGAGAAATACTAAAAAAAGATCGGAAAATTCTTAAAACCTTAATGCTAGGGCTTATTTATCCAGCAGTATTGGGAAATATTATCTATCTTTCCATTGACCAAATTGTTAGACAAGTAAAACTATTTTTCACGGTTACGCATATTGAACCAAACCCGGTTTTGAGACTTAAATTCGCATTTCTTTTGGTAACTTTGGCTTTCTATTTTAGTGATTACTTATACATTTACTTTACAAAAAAATTTCGGCTGAGCTTTTTTATTTATGACATTTTATTTGTAATTGCTCTTTTAACAACCGCAATTGCAATCAATATGGAAAATCCTTCTGAATTGCCAGATATTCGTATAATTACGGGTTGTTATTTTTTCTTCATGCTGCTTTATCTGGTTTGGGATGTGACAGAGCTTCGGGATTGCCAAAAACTGAAGTGTTCTAATCATGAAATTCGGTTCTATTGGAAAATTATTGCATGGGAAATTTTCTCAATCGTCTTACTTATTTGGCAGGGAGTGAATATTTATAGTTCGGGGATAGAATTAGTTCCGAGGAACACTCTTTTCTGGATTCTATTATTTATAACAGTTTGTTTTTGGATTGTTACCATATATAAAGGAAAATTTCACAATTCTGAGGAATTTAAAATGAATGAAAACTTGATCGAAGTAGATGCTGAAAAACTTGGTGGAACCCCTGTTTTCTATGGAACTCGCGTGCCCATTCAAATTTTGTTTGATTGTCTGGAAACGGGCGAAACTCTTGACCGATTTCTAGAACAGTTTCCAACCGTGACGCGAGAGCAGGCTGTAGGCGTGCTTAAAGAATCGAAAGAAAAATTGCTTGTCGTCTATGAAAGTGCTGCTTGACGAATGCGTTACACATTATTTAAAACGTGATTTCGTCGGACACGACGTTTTTACGGTCGAAGAAGCCGGATTTAAAGGCTTAAAGAACGGTCAGCTCTTGCAAGCGGCTTCGGGTAAATATGACGTTCTGATAACAGTTGACAGAAATCTTCAGTATCAACAAAATCTGAAAAACATCGGCGTTGCCGTCATCATTCTAAAGGCGCAGAGAAGCACTTATCCAATGCTCAAGCCGCTGATGCCGCAAGTGCTTTTGCTTCTCGGAAGGACAAAAGAGGGCGAAATTGTTACGGTTTCATAAATCGAAGTTACTGAGAAAAACAAATTAATGCGAGATAGTTTAATTACGATTGCATACATTATCGCCGGTGCGTTATTTATTTTGAGCCTCGGCGGATTATCCAGACAGGAAACAGCGCGCCGCGGAAATCTTTACGGCATTTTGGGAATGATTATCGCGCTCGTCGCAACGGCTGCGAAAATGGATTTTGGCAGTTATGCCTATCTCGGCGCGGTTTTAATTCCCGGTGCGGCAATCGGCGCGCTCGTTGCTTCGCGCGTGCAAATGACGGCGATGCCGCAGCTTGTCGCCATTTTGCACAGCTTTGTCGGTCTAGCGGCGGTGCTGGTCGGATTTGCGACTTATCTCGGAAATCACGAAATCAGCGCGGAAGAAGTCTCGATTCACAAAATCGAGATTTTTCTCGGCGTGATTATCGGAGCGGTTACCTTTACCGGCTCGATTATCGCTTTCGCCAAATTGCAGGGAACGCTTAGCGGAAAACCTCTAATGCTTCCGGCGCGGCATTTGTTGAATTTATTGATGCTCATTGCCACAATCGCGCTCGGCGTTTGGTTTTTCATCTCGCCCGGACACGAAGGGCAAATTCCGCTCCTTATCGCGGCGATTTTAACCGGCGTTCTCGGAATGCATTTCGTTGCTGCAATCGGCGGCGCGGATATGCCGGTCGTCGTTTCGATGCTCAATAGTTATTCGGGCTGGGCTGCCGCCGCCGCAGGTTTTATGCTCAGCAACGATTTGCTGATTATCACGGGCGCTCTCGTCGGGAGCAGCGGCGCGATTCTGAGCTACATAATGTGCCGCGGAATGAATCGCTCGTTTGTCAGCGTGATGCTCGGGGGATTCGGAACAGAATCGGGCGCGTCTCCGGCGGCGGGCGCGCAGCCTGCGGGCGAAGTGCAATCAATTGACGCAACGCAGGCGGCTGAACTGCTCAACAATTCGAGCAAAATCGTCATTGTTCCCGGCTACGGTCTGGCGGTCGCGCAGGCGCAGCACGCGCTCGCCGAAGTCGTCCGACTGTTGCGGGAAAAAGGCGCGAGCGTGAGTTTTGCGATTCATCCGGTCGCAGGTCGTTTGCCCGGACATATGAACGTATTGCTTGCCGAAGCAAATATTCCGTACGACATCGTTTTCGAGATGGACGAAATCAACGATTCACTCAAAGAACAGGATGTCGTGATGGTCATCGGCGCAAACGACATCGTTAATCCTTCGGCTCTGGACGACCCGGCAAGTCCGATTGCCGGAATGCCCGTTTTGCACGTCTGGGAAGCGCGGACGGTCGTTGTGATGAAACGCGGTATGGCGAGCGGCTATGCGGGCGTGGACAATCCGCTTTTTTATTACGAAAATACGCGGATGCTTTTCGGCGACGCGAAAAAAGTCGTTGACGCGATTCTGGCGGCTATGCGTTCGTAATTTCGAATCGGGATTTCACCACAGAGACACAGAGGCACAGAGAAATAAAAATCTCTGTGCCTCTGTGTCTCTGTGGTGAAAATTTTCTTTTACCGAAAGCTGGCGTTAATTCCTTCCAGAACCTTTGAGCCGGGACAAAGTTCTGCTTTGGTCAATTTATTGAGCGGTATCTCGCTTGTTTCGAGAATATCGTGAAGCTCTTCGGAATCGGGTTCCAAATATAACAATCCCGTTAAGATTTCGCTTTTGGCTTTCGCATTTTGAACGGCGGTCATCGCCGACAGGCGATCCAGCGGATTCCAATCTTCCGCGAGTTTATGCAATCGAATGAAGGAGCCGTCGTGCAGTTTCAGGCTTTCAACCGTTCCTTCTTCATAATCCGCTTTGATTTCTCTCATCACCGGAACGAAATCAAAAGTCGCCGTCGCTTCGACGTGCTCGCGGACGTAATCGTAAGATTTGGTCGAGCCGACATTATTATTGAAAGTTACGCAGGGAGAAATGACGTTGATAAAAGCGAATCCCGGATGGCTCATTCCGGCTTTGATGAGCGGGATAAGCTGCGTTTTATCGCCCGAAAAGCTTTGGGCAACGAAGGTCGCGCCGAGTTCAATCGCCAGACTCGCCAAATCAATTGCTCCGAATTCATTAACGTGACCTGATTTGTTTTTCGAGCCGGGATCGGCAGTCGCGGAATCCTGCCCTTTGGTGAGTCCGTAACAGCCGTTGTTCATCACGATATAAACCATATTGAGATTACGCCGGATGACGTGGACAAACTGCCCCATTCCAATCGAAGCCGTATCGCCGTCGCCCGAAACGCCGAGATAAATCAAATCGCGGTTTGCCAGATTCGCGCCCGTCGCAACCGAAGGCATTCGACCGTGGACGGAATTAAACCCGTGCGAATTGTTAAGGAAATATGCGGGCGTCTTTGAAGAACAACCGATGCCGGAAAGTTTGGCGATTTTGTGCGGTTCGATGTTCAATTCAAAACAGGCTTGCGCGACGGCGGCGCTGATCGAATCGTGTCCGCAACCGGCGCACAAAGTCGAAAGCGAGCCTTCGTAATAATCAACCGTGTAGCCCAAATCGTTTTTGGGCAGCAAAGGATGGCGAAATTTTGAGCGAACGTATGACATATAAATTTAGTTAAATAATCGGGCAATAAACATAACGACTTTATTTTAAAGTCGTCGCCAGAAATGCCGATTCCGCTGCTTGCGGCAACTCAACAGGAACGAAATAACCGGCGGAAAAAAGGTAATCTTCGCCAGACTCGTCAATTACTCTAATCATGTTATGCCGCGCGCCGTTTTCGTCGGGCAAGACGCGATAAACTTTCCATAACTGTAGCGAAGCCGGATATTCTTCGTTTTTAATACAAATTGCAAATTGCAGTTTAGCGCTCATAATCTTTAATCGAAAAGGGCTTTGATTTTCATTTCTACTTTGCCAATGCCGTGCGCTTCATACCAATGCAGCTCGGCTGAACATTCTTCACCGTCATCAAGAAAACGGATACGGGCAAAACCTTTCAACTTGCGCCAGCGCCCGCTGCCGTAAGTTTTTCGCAGCCATTCAATGTCCCTAATACTGTTACCGACAGCAATTGTTTCGATGTTCTCGATTTTGCCGATCACTTCAAACAAGCTCACTTATAAATGATGCCCATTTCGATTGTTAGATTCAAGCATTACAACCAGGTTCGCTTTGATTTGCTGCAAAATATTATCGGCTGTGATCGGCGTACCGTCGTAATTTAAAACGGAAACGAGTTTTTGGGGATTTACGCCCAATTCAATCATCATCAAACTTTTAAACTGCGCGTCGCGGTTTTGTTCGATGACAAAAACCTTTTCGTGCGAAGCGACGAAATCCACAAAATCATTGCCGAAAGGAAACGCTTTGACGCGCATCGCATCGAGCGAAATCCCTTCTTGTTTTAATAATTCTATGGCTTCCGCCGCCGCGTAAGTCGAAGTTCCGAAGAACAACACGCCGAGCAGAGAAGAATTTTTCGACTGATAAAATTCCGGCGCGGGAACCATTTCTTTGGCGGTCTGCCATTTTTTGAGCAGCCTGTCCACATTGCGCTGATAAGCCAGACCGTCTTCGGTGTAAACCGCGTATTCGTCGCGCGACGAACCGCGCGTGACGAAAGCGCCTCTCGTTTCGTGAGTTCCCGGAATGGTTCGATAAGGAATGCCGTCGCCGTCAACGTCTAAATAACGACCGTATTTTTCGATTTTTTCAAGCTCTGCCGCATCGAAAACTTTCCCCCGGTTGTAAACGCCGTCATCGTCCCATTCAAGAGGCGGCGTAATGTGTTCGTTCATTCCGAGATCGAGATCGGTCATCAAAATCACGGGCGTTTGCAGCATTTCGGCGAAATCGAAACAATCCGCCGTCATTTCAAAACATTCCTTTGGCGAAGCCGGGAAAAGCAAAACGTGTTTTGTGTCGCCGTGCGAAGCGTATGCCGCTAAGAGAAGATCGGATTGCTGCGTTCTGGTCGGCATTCCCGTTGACGGACCCGTGCGCTGAACGTCAATTAAAACCGTCGGAATTTCCGCAAAATAAGCCAGCCCCAAAAACTCGTTCATCAAGGAAACGCCCGGACCGCTCGTTGAGGTAAACGAACGCGCGCCGTTCCAGCTCGCCCCGATAACCATTCCAATCGCCGCCAACTCGTCTTCAGCCTGCACGATGGCGTAATTCTTTTTGCCCGTTCCCTTGTCAATTCGCAGTTTGCTCGCGTATTTTGCGAAAGCGTCAACAACCGAAGTCGAAGGCGTAATCGGGTACCACGCGGCGACGGTCGCACCGGCGTAAATCGCGCCGAGCGCGCACGCGGTATTTCCGCTAATCAAAATCGAATCCCTGAGCAGATCGCGTCTCGCCACGCGAATATTGAGCGGATATTCAAAATGCTTTCGGACATAATCAACGCCCATTTTCAAAGCTTTGATGTTTGGCTCAATCAATTTCTCTTTGCCCTTAAACTGCTCTCCGAGAAGCTCTTCCAAAACATTAAATTCAATTTCAAAAAGGGCGGAAAGCGCTCCGACATAAACGATATTTTTGAACAACTGCCGCTGACGCGGATCGGTAAAAGCGTCGTTGCAAAGCGCCGTCATCGGGATGCCGATGTAATTTATGTCTTCGCGAATAAACTGCGCGTGCAAAGGTTTTGTGCTGTCGTAAAGAAAATAACCGCCGGGTTTGACGCTCGCGACATCCTTGAGCATACTTTGCGGGTTAACCGCGACCATCAAATCAATGCCTTCGCGCCGTCCGAGATAGCCTTTTTCGCTGACGCGCACTTCATACCACGTCGGCAATCCCTGGATGTTCGACGGAAAAATATTCTTCGGCGTGGCTGGAACGCCCATTCGGAAAATTGACTTTGTAAAAAGAGAATTAGCGCTGGCTGAGCCTGTTCCGTTGACGTTGGCAAATCTGATGACAAAATCGTTGATTTTTACTTCACTCATCTACTGCAACCATTTCCCGCTTTAGTTACGTTATAAAAGAATTTCTGCATATCCCAAGCCGCAGTCGGGCATCTTTCCGCGCACAAACCGCAGTGAAGGCAAACGTCTTCGTCTTTGACCATTACTCTTGCGGTCGGCAAAGTTTCGGAAACATAAAGCTCCTGCTTTAAATTAAGCGCGGGAACTTTGAGTTTCAGGCGTAATTCGCTTTCCTCTGCATTCGGCGTAAAAGTAATACACGCGGTCGGGCAAACATCAACGCAGGCGTCGCATTCGATACATTTCGATTCGGTGAAAACCGTCTGCGCGTCGCAATTCAGACAGCGCTCGGCTTCCTTAAAAGCGGTCATTAGATCGAATCCGAGTTCTACTTCCTGTTTGCGATTTGTCAGCGTAATTTTTTTATCGGCTTGGGGAACAATGTATCGGGGATCGTGCGCGATTTCGCTGTCATACGCCCATTCGTGAATCCCCATTTTCTGGCTGACTAAATTAACATAGGGCGAGAGGCGCTTATTTATATCTTCGCCTTTGCAAACGAGATCAATCGAAACCGCCGCCTGATGTCCGTGAGCGACGGCGGTGATGATGTTTTCGGGACCAAAAGCCGCGTCGCCGCCGAAGAAAACTTTCGGATGAGTTGATTGAAATGTGACTTTATCAACAATCGGCATATCCCATTCGCCGAATTCGACGCCGATTCCGCGTTCAATCCAGGGAAAACTGTTTTCCTGTCCGATTGCCAGCAAAACATCGTCCGCTTCAAAGAAAACATCGGGTTCTCCGGTCGGAACTAAACGCCGTTTGCCGTTTTCGTCATAAACAGCCTCGACTTTTTCAAAAGTCATTCCTTTTAACTGACCGTTTTCAACTACGAAAGATTTCGGGACGTGATTGTCGAAAATCGGAATGTCTTCGTGCATCGCGTCTTCTTTTTCCCACGGCGACGCTTTCATATCGGCAAAAGGGCTGCGAACTACGACTTTGACATTTTCGCCGCCGAGACGACGCGCGGTTCGGCAGCAATCCATTGCCGTATTTCCGCCGCCGATGACCAAAACGTTTTTGCCGATTGATTTAATATGTTCAAACGCGACGCTTGCCAGCCAGTTGATTCCGATGTGAATATTCTTTTCGGCTTCCCAGCGTCCGGGAAGTTTCGGTAAATCCTTTCCTTTCGGCGCGCCGCTGCCGACAAAAACGGCGTCGTAATCCTGGTCTAAAACCTCTTTCAAGCTTGAAACATAAGTGTTGAAAAAAGTGTGAATGCCTAAATCGAGAATGTAATTGACTTCTTCATCCAAAACCGTTTCCGGCAAGCGAAACGACGGAATCTGGCTGAGCATAAAACCGCCGCCTTTTTTCTGTTCATCGAATAAATGAAGCTCATAACCGAGCGGCGCTAAATCGCGCGCGACCGTCAGCGAAGCCGGACCAGCACCGATCAGAGCGATTTTCTTGCCGTTCGATTTAAACGGAGCTTGCGGCATCAATTCTTTGACGCCGTTTTTATTATCGGCTGCAACGCGCTTCAGACGACAAATCGCTACCGGCTCCGCTTCAATCCGTCCTCTTCGACAAGCCGGTTCGCACGGACGATCACAAGTCCGACCGAGTATTCCGGGAAATACGTTGGAATCCCAGTTAATCATATAGGCTTCGGTGTATCTGCCTTCGGCAATCAGCCTGATGTATTCGGGAACGGGTGTATGCGCCGGACAGGCATATTGACAGTCCACGACTTTATGAAAATATTCGGGGTCTTTAATATCAGTCGGTTTCACTTGTTTTTACCTCTTTGATGGGAGTTCTTTTTCTTCGGATTTCAATTAGTTTGAAAACCAGTGAAGACATCAAATCATCTTGGCTTAAAAATAATACGTTTTTAATGTTACTTCAACGTCACAGAGTGTAAATGACGCAAAAAACGAAAAAATAAATATTGCTCGTCCGTGTCAGAACCGGGAGCGGTAGCGACCGGGTTTGCTTCGCAAAGGGAAAAGTCAAAAGTAAAAAGGCAAAACAATTTACGCGGTTTTTGCCTTTTTACTTTTTACTTTTCCCTTCAATTTACCCGGTCACTACCGCTCCCGGTTCTGACTTGCTGTAAAATCCCTGACTTTTCGATTATTAAATAAGAAAAGGCGGCAAACTATTTTGTTTGCCGCTTTTTAATCATAATTCCGGTTTATTTTGTATTTACGTTATTTGGCTGTTTTGGGCGGGCTTTGCCAGAGAATATTGATGATTTTCCATTTCCCGTCGTACTTGGCGAGATGCAGATAATCAATTCCCCAAACGGCGGTTACTTTCGCGCTCGCAGTTTGATCTGAAACCTCGTAAACGACGACTTCTTTCGGAGCGTCTTTCGGCACCCGGTTGTTTTTGTTGTAATTTTTCGCCAATTCCACAAATTGCGTAAAAGTCATCGTGTGCGGCGTGTAAGCGGTTTCTCCCTGTTTCAGAAAAAAGCCGCGTTTGGTTAAATCGGGATGAATGCTGCGCTCGGCTCTCGCTGGATTAACTTCGTAAACCGATTCGACGTAATCAAGAGCCGCTTGTCTGACGGCTTCTTTATCGTCTTTTGATTGAGCGCTCGCCGTAAACGAAAACGCCAGCGAAAATAAAAATAAGGCTAATAGTTTTTTCATTTTTCCTCTTTTAATTTGTCTTCGATTCTAAAAGCTCTTGCGGAAAAGATACGACGCTTTGATAAAAAACGTGCGTTCGTTGCCGCTCAAACCGGTTTTATAAACTCCGGTGTAGGGATTAAAGCCGTTGTAATTGATGTTGTCATTATAACCGGCGTAAATGGCTGTTCCGGGACTCGGCGTCCAGCCCAAAACAAGCTGCGGGCGAAGTCGCGTCGAAATGTTTGAATAATCGAGCCGCAGACGTGCAAATATGTCGCGCGTAAATTGATATGTCGAGCGCAAACTGACAATGTGATCGTCAAAAGCGATTCTGCCCGTATCGTCGCGCGTTAAGCGGCGACGATTGTAATTGAGCTGAGCCTGCAAAGCGGCTGTCGGCTGGTAGCGCAGCGAAGATTCGATATAAAGCATATCGCCCGCGCCCGGATCGTACGGCGCATCTTGTCCGAGCAGCAAAGCCGCCGGGCTGACGCGCGGATACTTCCGTCCAGCGCCGAAATCGTAATCCATAACGCCCTTCTGGTAGCTTAAAACCCCTAAGAAAAATATTTGTTTGATCGGAGACGTTTCGATGAATCCGTAAATTTCGCCGCGATGAGCCGAACGTTCCGAGTCGGGTCCGTAAAACGCGCCGGTTCTGGTCGCGGTACGCTTGCGACCGAATTCGTGTTCAAAAACGCGCTCGTAACCTAATTCAAAACCGCCGCCGACATAAGTCTGGCGTTGAAAGGCGAGCATTCCCTGAGTGTTTGATCTTACTAACTGGCTGCGCCCGCGCCAATCGTAGCTGACGTTGCTTTCGTTAAAAAGACGTTTATAAATAATGCTTTTCTTTGCGTCGCGGTCGGTTTGATATTGAATAAACGAGCCGGCGTAATTCGTATCAACCCGATTCGTAAATCCGACATCGGCGCGATACTCTCTGCTTCTGCCCGTCATCAGGAAATTCATATTCAAATTTCTGTCCGAACGCGAAAGATAAGCTCTGTAACCAATTCCGTTTCCGGTGCGATAATTGTTTTGATTAAGATCGGCGTCGTAAAATCTGCCGCGCGTATTCGTTCCGATGACTTGAAAATCCGTTACGATTTTTTCGCTCAAATTAAAGCGACCGTCAACTCCGACGACATTATTATGCCGGTCAACGAAATTGTAAGTCGTCGCGAAAAATCCCAAATTATGCTGTCTGCCGATGTCTCGTTTAACGCGCAAAACTCCGATTTGAGCGTTTTCGTCAACAAAACGCTCGATTCCGCAAATTCGATCTACGTTTGGATTAAGATGACAGCGATCCCGGTAATTAAGCAGACTTACGCGCTCGTCTTTTGAATAATTTCCCGGCGCGTTATCCGAAGCGTACATCAATCCGAAAGTATTCTTCCCGCGTCTGCCCGTTAGTTTCGCCGCAACGTCAGGGTCAACAATAGCTCTGGTGTTAACGACGTTCATCGGTGATTGAAAAATATCAATTCTTTCCAGAAAGAACGGACGTTTTTCCTGAAAGAAAATCGGAAAACGCTGATTGGCAGTCGAAACCGGCGCGTCTGCCTCGACCTGCGCGAAATCCGGGTTGTAAGCAAAATCAAGCGTAATCGTCGGCGTTAAGCTGAATTTGGCAGTCATTCCGAATTCGCCTCTGAGTCCTTCATTGATATAACGCCCGTTCGGATTGCCGTCGAAAGTATGGATCGTGCGTCTGCCTGATTCAGAAAGAGTAAGGCTGGGATTGATTTCCAATTGACGAGTCGTTTCGATTCCTTCCAGACCTGTAATTCGACCGGCTTGATTTAACCATCCCGAAATACTCCGATTTGTCGGCATCCACGAATTGTATTCGTTGTTGTTGTATTTAACTCTTCGATTGATGTGAAGTCCCCATTGTTTGTTTTTACCGGCTTCATAACGCAGAGATTTAAACGGAATAGCGACTTCGATGGTAAAACCGTCTTCGGTCAAAACGCCTTTCGATTCCATCACAATATCGAGACTGTAATCTTCTCCGCGACCTTCCGTGAAAGTTCCATCGGCTTGAATACCGAGCGGGCTGAAAAACAACAGATAAGCCTGACGCTGATCGTTAAAAGTATCGAGATGAACCAAGACGTAATCGTCGTTAAAAATATTGTCTCGTCTGGCAACAGTCGCTCGGACTTTGTCTTTGTCCTGAATAATGCGAAAAGCTAAATAAAGATTCTTTGAATCATAGCCCATCATAAACTCTGTCGGATGAGTCGGCTTGACGTTATCGCCGGGCTGAGTTTGGACGAAATCTCCGAACAGAGCCGCCTGCTGCCAAACCGAATCATCGAGTTTTCCGTCAATCACGGGCGGTGAATCAAGTCGCGGAATTTGCACTGCCGCATCTTTTTTCACATAGCGCGATGACGGCTCTGTCGGCTGAAAGGGTTTTTCAGCCTGGACGGAGCTTTTCGAGCCGGTCGCTTCAACCGGAGGCGACGCAACAGGCGCTGCATCAGGAGATGCAACCGTTTTGGCGTTGACTGTCGGAGCCGGTGAAGGCGCTGTCGGTTGTAGAGGAAGTGTTTGCGCAAAAGAGCTAAAAACGCCCGAAAATGCAAAAAGGGATAGCAGCAAAAATGTTTTCATAATTTAATCCAAAGAAAAGGAGTTGTTGACGCTCGATTAATAAACACCGCTCTGGAAAGATTTGTGACAAAAAATTCCGATGGTTTTACGAGCGTTTTTCATTTTTGGTTTCCTATCTGCGAAAAAGTCGTTTATACTTGGCAGGTTGGCTTTGGCTGTGGCGTTTTTTTTAATGCATTCTCACTCGAAGCCGAATAACAGAAGTTTTGCGAAAGATTTTTGCACAAGCGACGCGCATTTTTCGAGCGGCAAAAATTGCCGCTTTTAGCGCGCGAATCGTTTTGGCGACGAAGAACGAAGAAACGAAAACGGGTTTAGAGCGCATTTTAAATTTTAAAAACGAGGGCGCTCCCCGATTTTGACGGCGAAAAGATTTTAGCTTGAATCAACTCTTGCTCGACGACCAAAATTCTGAGGAATTTTTTGTTCGTCCGAATTTAGAAAATTGCAGCTCTCAAGCGCAAAGTTTATCCGCTCGCTCTTTCCGCCATTTCAGCGCGTATCTTCCGCAAAAACTTCATATTTTAAATAAAATCAAGGGAAAAAGCCCAATTTATGGCGAAAGAAATGATTGTCAGCGTCAACGGACGCGAAAAAAAGATTGCCATCCTCGAAGATGGCAAAGTGACGGAATTTTATATTGAGCGCGGCGAGGAAAATTCCGGCGTCGTCGGTAATCTCTACAAAGGTCGCGTGATGCGCGTGCTGCCCGGAATGCAGTCCGCTTTCGTTGACATCGGACTCGAACGCGATGCGTTTTTGTATGTCTCGGATTTCTTCGACGAAGAAGAAGAATTCGAGCGCATCGTGATGGAAAAAACCAAAAAAGGCGAATCGACCGACGCGGCGAAAGCCGCCGCCGAGCGCGTCCAAAAAGCCCGTCTCGAACGCGAACGGCAAATGGAAGCCGCGCAGGAACGCGCCGAACCGATTGCCGCCGCTGCAATTGAAGAACCGGAAATCGAAGAGTTGCCCGAACTGCCGGAAGAATTTTTGTCCGAAGATTTGGCGGAAGACGAATTTGTCTCGGTTGAAGACGAAATTGAGGAAAGCGATTCGAGCTTTATCGAAATCGCCGCGCCGAAAAATATTCAGCTTAAACCGATCAAAGAAATTGAAGAAGCGACGCCGTTCGTTTCGGGAGAATTCGGTTTCGAGCGAATTGTTGACGATGAAACCGAAGGCGATTTGTTCAAAGAAGCCAGAATTCAGGAGCGCATTACAGATCACGTCCGCGCAGCCGAATTTGAAATCGAACCGACGCCGCCGATGGCTGTCGGCTCGCTTCGTCTCGAAACCGGAAACGGCGGTTTCGAGCGCATCGCGGACGATGAAGAACCGGCTGCGCCCGAAGCCGCCGCGCCGCAGGAAAAAGGCAAACGCGGTCGCGGAAAACGCGGAGGCAATAAACAACCAGCCGCGCCGGAAACCGTCGAAGCCGCAACGCCCGCAACCGTAGAAATTCCTGCGCCCGCAGTAGAAACCCAAAAAGAAACGGGCGGCGGGCGCGGCGGAAAACGCGGCGGGAAAAAGAACGCCGCCGCTCCGGCGACCGATGACCAGCCGCAAGCCTCCGAAAGCACTGCGACCGAAACCAAACAATCTTCGCGCCGGGGCGGGCGAGGCGGCAGAAACCGCAAAAACAACGAGGCAAAAATGCAGACGGAAAATCCGAGAAACGACCCGAACGACGGCGCAAACGTCGAATCAACCGAAGATTCGCGCGGTGAAACAGGCGGAAAATCAAACGTCGAGAATGTTTCGCGCAATGAAAGAACAGATTCAAATACGGAAAACACGGTTCAGGATGAACGCGGAAACGCGGATTCCGGCTCGCCTTCGGACGCAATGACCGCAAATTACGACAATGCGGACGCAAGCGTTGATGACATTGGCTCATTTCGTTCGGAAATGGCTGTCCGTCGCGGCGGGCGCGGTCGTCGAGGCGCGCCGCGCGGCAATCGCCCGCCGCACGGCGGACAAAACGGCGCGGCGCAAGACGGAAATGAGGACGCCGGCGAAGCCCCGGAAGCTGCAATTGAAACCGTCGAAGTCGCCGAAACGGCAGTTGAAGACAACGGACGCCCGCCGCAAACGAAGCGCGACGACCGGCGCGGCGGACAGCGCGGAGGTCAGGAACGCGGCGAAAGACCCGAAAGACCCGAAAGAGGCGAGCGCGGCGAAAGAAGTGAAAGAGGTGAAAGAGGCGGGCGCGACGGCGGTCGTCGTCAGCCGACAATCACCGATTTGCTCCGCGAAGGTCAGGAAATTCTCGTCCAAATCGCCAAAGAGCCGATTGCCAAAAAAGGCGCGCGAATTACGTCGCACATCGCTCTGCCGGGCAGATTTTTGGTTTATATGCCGACCATTGAACACGTCGGCGTGTCGCGCAAAATCGAATCGGGCAGCGAGCGAAATCGTCTCAGAACTCTGATTCAAAAAATCCGCGAAGAGGAAGACGTGCCTTCCGGCGGTTTTATCGTTCGCACCGCCGGCATCGGAATCTCCGAGCAAAATCTCCGTGAGGACGCGCGTTATCTGGTCAGAACCTGGACGGATGTTCGCAAATCTGCCGAGCGGACGAAATCTCCGGCGATGGTTCATCAGGATTTGGATTTGGTCGAGCGGATTTTGCGCGACCAGCTTTCCGACGATTTCGCCGCGATTCGCGTTGACGACGAAGCCGAATTTCAGCGCGTTGTCGAATTTATCAACCGGATGGCTCCGAGAATGACAAACCGCGTCAAGCTCTACACGCGCGACGAGCCGATAATGGAAAATTACGGCGTACAGGAAGAAATTGACAAAGCCGTCAAACCGCGCGTCTGGCTCAAATCCGGCGGCTATCTCGTTATCAATCAAACCGAAGCTCTCGTTTCGATTGACGTTAACACCGGCAAATTCGTCGGCAAAGGCGCGAATCGTCTCGAAGACACGATCACGAAAACGAATATGGAAGCGGTCGAAGAAATCGCCCGTCAGGTTCGGCTCCGTGATTTGGGCGGAATTATCGTGCTGGACTTGATTGATATGGAAGACCGGCGCAATCGTCAAAAGGTTTTGCAGTTGCTGCAGGAAGCTCTGCAAAACGACAAATCTCCGACGAAAGTTCTCTCGTTCAACGATTTCGGCTTAATTGTGATGACCAGAAAGCGCGTCAAACAATCGCTCGAACGCACGCTGTGCGCGCCGTGTCATTATTGTCAGGGCGCTGGTTTGATTAAATCGGCGCAAACGGTCGCTTATGAGATTCTTGACCAGTCGCGCCGACTTTCAAAACAAATGGATGATTACAAACAAGTTACTCTGCGCGTTCATCCCGAAATCGCTAAAGCTTTGCGAACGACGGAGCGCGACGTTTTGACGGAAATCGAAGATTATCTCGGCTCGGTTGATTTGACAGCCGACGCCGCCGTTCATCAGGAACAATTCGATTTTGCTTTTATTTGATAAAACAAACCTGCGAAAGCAAGTTGTAAGCAGCTTTATTTAACTTTAAAACGAAAGGGCGGGGACAAATCTCCCGCCCTTTCGCGCATTTGCCGTGAAAATTCGTTTTCCCAGTTCGTCCTCCAGATTGACTTCGCCAAGCGTAATGCTTGCAGAAGTTAACTCGGCTGAATCAAATTTCCCGCTCAGCTCGCCAATGACGGCAAAGCGCAAGTAAACAAGTATGTTCGACCCGGCGGAGATTGAGCCTGCGCCGCTGCTCTTGCTCGCCGCAATTCCGATTCTGCCCGGCGTTTTCGTGTCTGCGACGATTAAAAAATTGCCTTGACTCAAAGTTCCGCCCGCATCGAACGGAGCTTCGGAGATTGGCTGAAGCGCTTTCGGATCGTATTGAACGGTAAAGCTGTAGCCGGAGATTGTTTTGACCTCCGGGTTGTTTAAGAAGACCGGAATTGAAATCGTTGTTCTGCGATCTGCCAAAACGTTGATTGGCAGAACGGTCTGTAGGTCAGCTTGCGAAACATCTGTTTCCTGCTCAATTGAATCGTTTGTTCGGTTTGAATCAAAATCATTGTCGGTTGAAATCAGCTCGTCCTGAACCGGATTTTCGTTCGCGGCTGAATTGCCGGCGGGCGGCGTCCAACTGCCGTTAAGCTCTCCGATTAAAATGCCTTCGTAGTTTTCTCCGGTTAGCGTGGCATTCAGTGCGCTGTAGCTGCGCGAAGCGGGAACAAACTTCCAGTTACCGACTTGCCCGGTCGCGTTTGTCTGAACGTTTGTTGCGACGTAGCGCAAGATTTGCGCCGCATCGAACGGCGTAATCGAGTCGCTGTTGTTGGTGTCGGCGGCGATTCGTTGATTCGGCGTCAACGCGCAGTTCGTATCTGCCGCCACGCAGCGCAAGATGAGCGTCGCGTCAAACGGAGTGATGCCGTTCGCGTCGCCTGTTTTCGTCGGCATGACGGTGTATTGTCCGCCCGGATTTAAATTGCTGAGCGAATAAGCTCCGTTTGAATTTGTGACGGTTGAAGCCACGGTTGCGCCGGAAGCCGTGATGGTGACGCCAGTTACATATTTTGCCCTTTGTCCGGTCGGTGTCGTCCCGTAAACCATTGTTCCGGCGATGCCTGCGCCCGGAGCGAACTGTGCTTCAAACGCCCCAATGTCCGCGCCGTCCGAGGCATTTGAAATGGATGAAACGTCAAAGGGGCGAACCGAGCCGCGCTGGTCATCCGTGAAACCAAAACTGTTGCCTTTGTCAATCGCCGGAGAATTGGTTTGCAGGCGATGAGTCGGCGTCGCGCCGCCATAGTTTCCGAGCGCGTCCAGAAGTGGATTGAGCGGGGAGGAAAGCGTTCCGACTCTGTCATTATTAACGCCGTCAACAAAATTGTTTCCCGCCGGGCTGCCGACGAGGTTAAAACCGCCTGAAGTGAACGCGCCTCTGACATCCGGGACGGTTGAATTGTTGCGATTGCCCGCGATAATCGTGTTGCGAGCAGTCGCGTTCGAGCCGCCGATAACGCCGCTCGCCGTGTTTGTTCCGTTTGCCTGATTGTCCGTGATAGTCGAATTTGAAACGGTTCCCGAAACAAGCGACAACAGCAAGCCGCCGCTGTTGCCGGAGCCGTCGTTGCCGCTAACGACGTTGCCCGAAACGGTCGAGTTCGTCATTATGAATTGATTGCCGTAAAAATTAATTCCGCCCGCGCTGTTAACGGCACCGTTATTTAAAACGGTGTTGTTGGAAATTGTGCTGTTCAGAATGGTCAACGACGCGCCGCTATTGGCGGCAATCCCGCCCGCATCTCCGTTGCCGACGCCGTTGCTGTTACTCGTAACGTGGCAAGCAATGAGCGTCAAAGCGCCGCTGCTGACATTGATGCCCCCGGCAGCGGTCGCGGAAAATCCACCTGTAATCTTCATTCCGCTCAAGCTCATACCGAGGTTGGCGGCTGAGACCCGGCGGATGTTGAAAATGGAAAAGTTGGCGCTTGACGCCGGATCGCGGCGAACGGTCAAAAGCTGCGCGCCTTTGCCCGCTATGCTCAGGCTTTTGTCGGAAATCGAAAGCTCGCGAAAACCGGCTGCGTCGGACAAAGTGATTGTTTGCGGCGTGTCGAACAACGACGAGAAGACGATCTCGTTGCCCCGCGCCGAAGCCGCCGCAATCGCTTCGCGCAAGCTACAGTCTTCATCGCACTCGCCATCATTTGTGTCCTCGGTTTTCGTCACCACCAAAGCCGGGAAACGCCCGGATTCAAACGACCCGACATCGCTGTTATCGCCGCCCGGAGCCGGGGGCGCAGCCGGATTATCAACCGGGCGCGGGCTGCCGCGCTGGTCTGTGAAATTTCCCAGAGCATCGCCAGCGTCAATCGCCGGACTTCCCGCGAGCAGAGCGTGAGTCGGCGTTGAGCCGCCGTTTAAGGCGAGCGTCTCCAGCCAAGGGTTGATTAAAGCCGATGAGCTTCCGACCTGATCGCTTGGTTGGTTAAACCCCGAAACCGAGCCGACATTGCCGATGAGATTAAATCCTTGCGAGACAACGGTTCCATCCGCAACGTCAGGCGCGGCTGAATTGTTGCGATTGCCCGCCGCAATCGTGCTGCCGATAGTTAGATTGCTATTATTGAAAATTCCGCTCGCGCTCGCCGCGCCGACAGCACCGTTGTCCGTCACGGTTGAATTCATCAGCGTCATCACGCCGCCGTTGAAAATGCCGCCGCCGTTCAGATTGCTAGTGAAGCCGGTAGCGTCCGTCACGGTGTTTCCCGAAAAAGTAGAATTGATAATCGTGGTTACAGTTCCCAAAGAAGTGAAAATACCGCCGCCGGAATTCGTCGTGCTGCCGCTGATAACGCGGTTGTTTGAAACGGTGCTGTTGTTAATTACGAGCGTGCCGCCCTGCGCGCTGATACCGCCGCCTTTTACACTGCCGACGCTGGTGATCTCGTTATCCGTGATGTGACAATCGTTAATGGTTAAGTTTGAGGTTGGATCGCTGTAGATGCCTCCGCTGCGCGCGTTTGAGCCGGCGGTTTTGCCGCCCGTAACTGTCATCCCGTTTAAAATCACGTTTGCGCCGTTGACCGTAAAGATGCGGAAATTAACTGAAGATGCCGGATTTCGGCGGACGGTCAAAAGATTCGCGCCTTTGCCGTTGATCGTTAGATGCTTGTTGATAATCAATCCCTGAAAGCCCGCCGCATCCGACAAAGTAATGATTTGCGGAGCGTTGAATAAAGAGGAAAATTCAATAACGTTTCCCGTTCCGGCAATGTTAATCGCTTCGCGCAGAGAGCAGTCTGCATTGCACGCTCCGTCGTTTGTGTCTTCGACTTTCGTGACCGTTAAAAACACTTCCGATTCAAACGCGCCGATGTCCGCGCTGTCCGACGCATTCGTCGTGCCCGGATTGTCGGTTGGACGCAATTTTTCCCGCTGATCGGTTGTTAAACCGAAGCTGTTGCCTTTATCAATCGCCGGAGAATTCGTTTGCAAACGGTGCGTCGGAGTCTTGCCGCCATAATTTGCCAAAGAATCGAGACGCGGGTTGAGCGGAGAGGAAAGCGTTCCGGCTTGATCGTTATTTGCGCCGTCGGTAAATCCCGCGTCATGCGGAGCGCTGCCGATTAAGTTGTATCCGCCAGACGTGAAAGCGCCGGAAGGCGAGGCGACATCGGGCGAAGAAGCGTTGTTTTGATTGCCTGCGACGATGCTGCCGCGAATCGTCACGGAACCGCCGCTTCGGTAAATTCCGACGGCGCTGTTTGTGCCGCCCGCGTCGTTGTTGGTAATCGTCGAGTTGGTAATGGTTGTTGTGTTGTTAGTCCAAATGCCGCCGCCGTTGTTGGTCTCGTTAGTTTTGCGGTTGCCCGAAATGGTCGAGTTGGTCACCGTCAGAACCCCTTCGTTGTGAATTCCGCCGCCGCCCGAAAAGCCGTTCGCATTATTTCCAGAAACCGTACTTCTTGCAAGCGTCAGATTGCTGTCGGCGGTGACGAATATTCCGGCACCCCTATTACCATTGTTGGCTGAAATAACGCAATCCGTGACGGTGAGAGAAACGCCGCCATTGGCGTAAATTCCACCGCCCGCACCCGAGCGTCCGCCCGTCACGGTCATTTTATTTAAAAATACCTGCGCACCGCTGCCGCTAACGTCAAAAACTCGATAAAGCGCCGATTGGAAAGCGCGTCTGACGGTCAAAAGATTCGCGCCAGCGCCCGTCAGGGTTAAACTTTTGTTGATCGTCAGGGCGGCGAAATCGTCCGACAAAGTAATTATTTGCGGCGTGTCGAATAAAGGCGAGGCAAAGACGATTGTGTCGCCCGGAGCGGCGACCGCTATCGCCTCACGTAAAGAGCAGTCTGCGGAATCGCAGGCGCCGTCGTTCGTGTCAGCGGTTTTCGTAACCGTCAGCGTCGCCGCCTGCGCGGTGAAAACGGTGATCGCCAGACAAAAACAAATCGTAAAAATTCTGTTCGTCAATAAATTCAAAAATATTCGCATCTTAATTTTTCCCCTTTTAAATTCTCTTTTTTAGCGGCGTATAGTCGGCGCAGGTTCAGTTCGTTAAACTTTCAAGGTGTGCATTCAGCATCGCCGATTCGTTTTGCCTCGCCCTGCAAACCCGTGGCGAGCGAAGGCAGGCAAATCATTACCGAGCCGGTTTTGGTTTCCGAAAAATGAATGCTTCCGCTTTCGACCATGCGAAAAACCGTGCGGCAGCTTGTCTCAAGCACCGCGGCTGCCTGCTCGCTCGTGAGCATCATTTCTCCGCAACCGGGGCAAAAAGTCTGCTCTCCGCGTTCTGATTGGCAAACGATAGATCGGCGTTCAGTTTCGATAAAAATCTCGATTGTGCGTTTGATTTCCATTTGTTCTCGATTAAAATTAGAATCGCTTTGGATTTGTTCTGCGGGCGACGGCAACAAACTTACAAACATCCGTCGAAAAAAGTCCTGACAACCGGCTTAGATTTTTCTGACAAATTCCTGACACGATGCAAGAGCAACAAACAAAAGAGTTTTACGATTTCGGCGAGTTTCGGCTTGACCTGAAAAATCGTCTTTTGTGGCGAGCCGGCGAGCCGGTTGCGCTGAACTTGAAGGAATTTGAAGTCCTGCTTTTCCTGGTCGAAAACGCCGGTCGCGTTGTGGAAAAAGACGCGCTTCTCGATGCAGTCTGGAAAGATACTTTTATCAGCGAAGGCGCATTGACGCAGAACATTTCCCGCCTGCGAAAAAAACTCGAAGCGGCAGCCGGTAACTCCGAAAAAATTATCGAAACTCTCCCGAAACGCGGTTATCGCTTTTTGCCTCCGGTTAAAACAATTGAAGCCCCGCCCGCGCTGATCGTCAAAGAACAAACCGTGCAGCGCATTCGGGTTGAAGAAACAATCTCGCTTCCCGAACCGCCAGCTTTGGAGAGGCGCGCAAATCTCGCCCTGCAAAATCCGAAATCCGAAATCCGAAATCCGAAATTGCTCTGGATAGCAGTTGTTCTCGGGTTTACACTTGCGAGCGCAATCGGTTTTGCCGTTTATCAAAATAATTTCCGAAAGCCGGAAACCAAATCCGTTTTAATCGCTAGGGTTGTGCCGTTTTCCGGTTTGACCGGGCGCGAAGATATGCCCGCTTTTTCGCCCGACGGCAAGCAAATGGCTTTTTCCTGGAATGGCGGCGATAGCGAAAAGGATTTGGACGTTTACGTTAAAATTATCGGTGCCGGCGAACCGGTTCGTTTGACGAGCGGCGCAAACGATGAAATTTATCCGACATTTTCGCCCGATAATCGGCAAATCGCTTTTGTACGCTCCTTTCCCTCTCGCAGCGAGGTGTTTTTGGTTCCGGCTCTGGGAGGCGCGGAAAGAAAGATTTGCGAGCTTAATTCAGAATGGTCGAGCATTTCGTTTTCCCCTGACGGGCAAACTCTCGCCGTTGTTGACTCGATTTCGGCTGGCAAACAGTCGGGCATTTTTCTGGTGAATTTGCAGACCGGCGAACGGCGACAATTGACCGCGCCGCCGGAATCAATCAGAGACACCACGCCGCGCTTTTCACCCGACGGCGCAAGTCTGGCTTTTCTGCGAAATTTCGGCGAATCGATTCGGGAAGTTTACATCGTTCAAACGGCGGCGAGCGAGAGGAACGTCAATTAACTTTCGACAAAAGCGGAATTCGGAGCCTCGCCTGGAGTGCGGACGGCAAACGAATTGTTTTCGTTTCATTTCGCGCGGGCAATCAACCGAATTTGTGGCAAATCCCGGCTTCGGGCGGCGAGCCGGAAATAATTGCGACGAGCGGCAAAAATATAACAAACGTAGCCGTTTCGCCAGACGGGCGAACAATCGCTTTCACGGACGAATCGAACGACTCAAACATCTGGAAAATCGCGCCCGGCGCGCCCGCGCAAAAAATCATCCATTCAACTCGCGCCGACCACAGCCCGCAATTTTCGCCGGACGGCTCGCGCGTGGTTTTCGTCTCAGACCGCACGGGAAATCAGGAAATCTGGATTGCCGACGCGGACGGCAAAAATCAGCGGCAACTAACCGACTCGAACGGTCTGACGGGAAGTCCGCGTTTTTCGCCGGACGGAAAGTTTGTCGCCTTTGACGCAACGAGCGAAAACACCAAAGACATTTTTATCGTTTCGAGCGACGGCGGCGCGCCCCGTCGTTTGACTGATTCGCAGTCGCGCAGCGTTTTACCCGCCTGGAGCGCGGACGGTCGCTTTGTCTATTTCTGCTCGGATCGCAGCGGCGATTTAAACGTCTGGAAAATCTCAGAGGCAGGCGGAGAAGCCAAACAAATCACTAAACAAGGCGGTTTCGAATCGTTTGCTTCGCCCGACGGCAAAGTGATTTTTTATTCCAAAGGACGCGGCGTTGCCGGATTGTGGCGCGTTTCGGTCGAAGGAGGCGAAGAGTCTCCGGCGCGGGAGTTGTCTGACGCAGGTTATTGGCGTTACTGGACGGTCACGCAAAAAGGCGTTTATTTCGTGGCTCAAAATCCGAACCCGCCGTATCGAATTGTGTTCTACGATTTCTCGACCGGGCAAGCCAAAGAAATTGCATCGGCGGAGAAAACGCCGCTTTGGGCTTTTCCCGGTTTGAGCGCATCTGCTGATGGCAAAACGATTCTTTATGCGCAGCGTGACCAAAACGCCGGCAACATTATGCTTGCCGAGCTGCAAAAACCTTGATTTGCCAGCCGACGCCGTTTATCAGGAACAATCCGATTTTACGTTTATCTAAGTGAAACTTAATTAAAACTTAGTGCGTAACAAATGCCGAGCTTGTTTCAAGTTCGACGTTTTTGTATATTTAAGTTCCTTCTGTAATTCAAATTTTTGAGGAGTAAAGCGATGAAAATGCAAAGAAAACTCGTCGGTATTTCGTTTGTTCTGCTTTTTGCTTTGGCTTTTGTACTAATGCCTGAGACGGGAACGGCGCGCAGCAGCGACACGGTTGCCATCGGCGCGAAGGTTGAAAACTTTACGCTCGCCGATACCGAAGGCAAGCAGCGTTCGTTTAATGATTTGAAAGGCAAAAACGGCGCGCTGATCGTTTTTATGTCGGCGCAATGCCCGGTCGTCAAAGGCTATGCCGACCGCATCAACGCTTTGGCGAAAGAATATGGAGCCAAAGGAATCAGCGTTATCGGAATGAATTCAAACGCGACCGAATCGCTCGATTACGTCAAATCGAATATGACCGAGCGCAGCCACTCTTTTACGATGCTGCTTGACAAAGGCAACGTCATCGCCGACAAATTCGGCGCGACCGTAACGCCCGAAGTTTATCTCTTCGACAAAGACGGCAAGCTCGTTTATCGCGGCGCGATTGACAACGACCGAAGCGGCGAAAACATCACCGCCCGCCCGCTGCAAGACGCCGTTGACGCGACCCTTGCCGGAAAAGCGGTGGCGAAAACCGAAACCAAAGCCTTCGGCTGTTCGATCAAACGCGCGGCAAAATAAAAGATGAGATTTTTCCGTTTGGCGGTTTTCTGCGGCGTGATTTTGCTCGGTCTAAGCGGCGCGGATTCTGCGCTCGCGCAAAAAAAGCGTACGCCGCAAAACCGTCGGCAAACAAAATCGAGAGTTAAAAGAAGTGTTAAGCGACCAGCGCCGCCACCAACCGAAACGGCGGCGCTGATTCCGGTCACGCGACTTGATTTTGCCGGTCTGCAAAGGCTGCTCAAACGCGAACCTGAAGCAAAACGCCCGTTGCTGATCAATTTCTGGGCGACTTGGTGCACGCCCTGCGTTGAGGAGTTTCCCGAACTCGTCAAAATTGACCACGAATTTCGCCCGCGCGGCTTGGATTTCGTCACGATTTCGCTCGACGATTTGGCGGAAATAAAACGCGACGTGCCGAAATTCCTGGCGGCAATGAAAGCCGAAATGCCTGCCTTTTTGCTCAAGACGGCGGACGAAGACGCGGCGATTCAATTGGTTGCGCCCGATTGGAGAGGCGGCTTGCCGTTTACGATTTTGCTCGACAGTACGGGCAAGATTGCTTACAGCCGAATGGGAGTTGTCAAACCGGACATTTTGCGGCTGGAAATCGAAAAAGTTCTGTCACCGCCGGCAGATGTGCCTTCTGTCAAATAAATATATTTGCAAGTTCTCACAAAGCTGATAAGCGGCGAACTGTCAACTATCAACTATCAACTCTAAACTATTTTGCAAATAATTATGCGTAATAGCTGATAGTTGATAGTTTATAGTTGACAGTCGTTGGACTTTTAACTTTATTTGCTGATACTGATTAAATTAAACTCGAAAAATTGATTTGACGGCGGCTCACGCGAGCCGTCGTTTTTGCTTTTCCGGCAAAGTTTGGTAACAATCTAGTTTTAATTCCGACAGTTTTACAAAATCAATGAATCAACAAATCACGCCGGAAGTCATCGCTCAACACAATCTTACAACCGAAGAATACAGCCGAATCGTCCAACTTTTGGAGCGCGACCCTTCAATGACCGAGCTTGGCATTTTTTCCGTAATGTGGTCGGAACATTGTTCCTACAAATCTTCGCGCGTTCATCTCAAGCGTTTACCGACAACCGGCGAGCGCGTGATTGTGCCGCCGGGCGAAAACGCCGGAGTCGTTGACATCGGCGACGGCTGGTGCGTCGCTTTCAAAGTTGAATCGCACAATCACCCAAGTTTTATCGAACCGTTTCAAGGCGCGGCAACAGGAGTCGGCGGAATTTTGCGCGACGTTTTCACAATGGGCGCGCGCCCCGTGGCGGCGATGAATTCATTGAGATTTGGTAAATTGACCGATGAAAAACATGCGAATCGCAATAAATCTATTTTAAAAGGCTGTGTTGCGGGAATTTCGCATTACGGCAACTGTTTCGGCGTGCCGACAATCGGCGGCGAAGTTGTTTTTGATGATGCATACAATTTAAATCCGCTCGTCAACGCTTTTGCGCTCGGCTTAGTGCGACACGACCAAATCTTTTTCGGCAAAGCGTCGGGAATCGGAAATCCGGTTTTGTACGTCGGCGCAAAAACCGGGCGCGACGGAATTCACGGCGCGACGATGGCTTCGGCTGAATTTGATGAAGAAGCACTGGAAAAACGTCCGACCGTTCAAGTCGGCGATCCGTTTTTGGAAAAATTGCTGCTCGAAGCGTGTCTCGAAGCGATGCGTTCGGGCGCGATTGCAGGAATTCAGGATATGGGCGCAGCCGGTCTGACTTCTTCGAGCTGCGAAATGGCGGCGCGCGCCGGAACCGGAATTGAGCTTGATTTAACGAGCGTCCCGCAACGCGAAACCGGAATGACGGCTTACGAGATGATGCTCTCGGAATCGCAGGAGAGAATGCTGATCGTCGCGCACGCCGGGCGGGAAAAACAGGTGATTGACATTTTCCGAAAATGGGATTTGGACGGAGTTGTCGTCGGGCGCGTGGTCGAAGGCAATCGAATGATTGTCAAACACAACGGCAGCGTCGAAGCCGACATTCCGGTTCTGGCTTTGACCGACGAAGCGCCGAAATACAATCGCCCAATGGCGGAAAGTCAAAAGTTAAAAGTTAGAAGTCAAAAGCCGGAAAACACAACGAACAACGAACAACGAACAACGAACTTTACGGATAACTTCAAAACCTTGCTCGCTTCGCCGAACATCGGCTCGAAACAGTGGGTTTACGAGCAATACGACACCATGGTGCGGACGAACACGGCGGTTTTGCCGGGCGCGGACGCAGCAGTGATTCGGATTAAAGAAACGCGCCGCGCGGTGGCGATGTGTTTAGACGGAAACGGGCGTTATTGCGGAGTCAATCCGCGCGAAGGCGCGAAACTGATTGTCGCTGAAGCCGCCCGCAACGTCGCCTGCGTCGGCGCAAAACCTGTGGCGATTACGAATTGCTTGAATTTCGCATCGCCCGAACGCCCGGAAGTGATGTGGGCGTTTTCGGAAACGATTGACGGAATGGCTGAGGCTTGTCTGGCGTTTGAAACTCCGGTCGTTTCCGGCAATGTTTCGTTTTACAACGAAACCGAAGGCAAAGGAATTTTGCCGACGCCCGTCATCGGAATGGTCGGAATTCTGGATGACGCGCGCCGCATCGTAACGCAGGGTTTTAAAACCGAAGGCGATTTGATTGCGCTGCTCGGCGCGACGAACGACGACGATTTGTCGGTCAGCGAATACGCCGCAAGCTGCTGGAAAATCTCGACCGAAGAAATGATCGAATCCGGCGCTGTGCCGAAACTTGATTTGGAAATCGAAAAAAGGGTTCAGCAAACCGTTATCGCGCTCGCCGAAAACTGTTTAATTAAATCAGCCCATGATTGCGCGGACGGCGGTTTATCGGTCGCCATCGCCGAAAGCTGTTTTTCATCTTTGAATCGCAAAGCAGTCGGGGCGCAAATTGAAATTTCCGACGCCGATCTTTCCGTTGAAAAACAGCTTTTCGTCGAATCGCCTTCGCGCATCGTCATCAGTTTTGCGCCGGAAAATCTGGAAAAAGTAAAAGAAATCGTCGGCGATTGCCCGTTTCAAATCATCGGCAAGGTCGCCAGCAAAAATTTAAAAATCAAAGCGAACGGTGAAACGGCAATCTCCGCTACAATCGTCGCGCTGGAAAACATCTGGCGCTGCGCGCTCGAAAATTGTCTTGAAAATTAGGCGAATCGTAAATCGTGATCGAAAAAGAAAGTATAATGATTTGAAACGATTTACGATTCGCTTTTTATGTTGCCCGGAGTTTATCTTCACATTCCGTTTTGTCGTTCGCGGTGTTCTTACTGCGATTTCGCCGTCAGCATTTATCAATCGGATTTGGCGGAAAAATATGTTGACGCTCTCTGCGACGAGGTTCAAAGTTCAAAGTTCAAAGTTCAAAGTCCCGCGATTGACACAATATATTTTGGCGGCGGAACGCCTTCGCTATTGACTCCGAAACAAGCGGAAAAAATTCTGCGAGCCGTTTTCAGCCGATTTTCGATTCAATCAAATGCGGAAATCACGATGGAAATGAATCCGGGAACGCTGACGCCGCAAATCGCAAGGGATTTTTGTTCGCTCGGCATAAATCGCGCCAGCTATGGCGCGCAGACTTTTGACGACGACGAGTTGAAACGGCTGGGGCGTCGGCACACGGCGGAAGATGTGCGGAAAACGATTGATTTATTGCGCGACGCTGATTTTTCAAACGTGAGCTTTGATTTAATTGCCGGACTTCCGGGTCAATCTTTAAAAGATTGGGAGCGGAATCTGAACGAGGCTCTCAAATTAAAACCCGAACATTTATCGCTGTATCTGCTCGAAATTCACGAAGGAACGCCGCTCGCAAAACACATCGGCGAAGGCAAACAGCCCGTGCCGGACGAAGATTTGGCGGGCGAAATGTATTCATTCCTGCTCGAAAAAATAGCCGAATCAAATTACGAGCAGTATGAGATTTCAAATTTCTGCCTGCCCGGTTTCGAGTCGCGCCATAACTCAAAATATTGGACTTTCGATCCGGTTTACGGTTTCGGCTGTTCGGCTCATTCGTTTGACGGCGAGCGTCGGCGTTGGGCGAATGTGCGGGACACAAACGCTTACATCAAATTGATCGAAAAAACGAGCGCGGCGATTGTCGAGGAAACAATTCTGGATGAAAAGGAGCGTCGGGCGGAGTTCGCTTTTTTGGGATTGCGGCTGATGCGCGGCGTTTGTTTGAGGGAATTTGAGGGAAAATTCGGCGTTTCGCTGCTCGATGAATACGGCGCGGCATTGGAAGAATCGTTTGAAGCAGGATTGATTGAAATTGAGGAAAACCGTCTGCGGCTGACGGGAAAAGGCGCTTTGTTCTCAAATACGGTTTTCGCCGCGTTTGTCTAAACAAATTATTTCTTTTAAAATTTTTCATATTTGAAGTATTATTCCGAACAAATTTGATTGAGTTTTTGGTTTATATTTTACTCACTCGAACAAGGGATTTATGTTTTTGCAAGAGCAGACAGAACCGCTGCCGTCTTTGCCGGAATCTTACCGCACCGTTCGCGTACCGCAAAACGGCGGTTTTCTGCGAAAAATGCTCGCCTTTTCCGGTCCGGGCTATATGGTCGCGGTCGGTTATATGGACCCGGGAAACTGGGCGACCGATTTGGCGGGCGGCGCGAAATTCGGCTACGCGCTGTTGAGCGTGATTTTGCTGTCGAATCTGATGGCTATTTTGCTGCAATCGCTCTGCGTCCGATTGGGCGTCGCGACCGGGATGGATTTAGCTAGAGCCTGCCGCGAGTATTTCGGTCCGAAATCTAATTTCGTTCTCTGGGTGTTGTGCGAAATCGCCATTATCGCCTGCGATTTAGCAGAAGTTCTCGGCAGCGCTATTGCATTGCAGCTTTTATTCGGAATTCCGATTCTTGCCGGAGTCTGCATCACGGCTTTCGACGTTTTGCTGCTGTTACTGCTGCAAAACAAAGGTTTTCGTTATCTCGAAGCAATCATCATCACGCTGATCGCGACAATCGGCGGGTGCTTCGTTCTTGAACTCATTTTTTCGCGCCCGGATTTGACTCAGGTTTTTGCAGGTTTCGTACCGACAACAGAAATCGTTCGCAACCCGGAAATGCTTTACATCGCCATCGGAATTTTGGGCGCGACCGTGATGCCGCACAATCTTTATCTGCATTCGGCAATCGTCCAAACGCGCGCCTGGGAGCAAACGCCGGAGAAAAAACGCGAGGCGATCAAATTCGCCACGATTGATTCAAGCGTCGCTTTGACGCTCGCATTATTTATCAACTCGGCAATTCTGATTTTGTCCGCCGCCACATTTCATTTTTCCGGTCATCAGGGCGTCGCAGAAATCGGCGACGCTTATCAACTGCTCTCGCCGCTGCTCGGTGTTTCCCTTGCCAGCACGCTGTTTGCAGTCGCGCTGCTCGCTTCCGGTCAAAATTCGACGATTACGGGAATTTTAGCCGGGCAAATAGTGATGGAAGGTTTTCTGCAAATTCGTTTAAAACCGTGGCTGCGACGATTGATAACGCGCCTGCTGGCAATCGTTCCCGCGATTTTAACGATTATCATCGCCGGCGAAAGCAGTACGACCAGTCTGCTGGTTTTAAGTCAGGTGATTTTGAGTATGCAATTGTCTTTTGCGGTGATTCCGCTCGTAATGTTTACCGGCAGCCGCAAAATGATGGGCGAGTTTGTAGCTCCGTTATGGCTTAAATCAATTGCCTGGGCAGTTGCGCTCATCATCGCGGGACTGAATCTGTGGTTGCTGATTCAAACTTTTGCCGGACTATTCGATTCGTAAAACTGATTCAAAACTTCAGGTGAAGTCAATGAAGAAGCTGCAAAAGTAAGTTATCCCGAATTTGATTAATAATTAAATCCGCATTGTTAAAAAATAGACCTGAAATGCAAAAGGAAAGAGGCAATTTATGCTTCTCTAATTTAAATTAGAGTAAACTGCCTCTAAACCGATCAAGTTGTACTGATATGAGCTGTAATTAACCGATTATTACAGCTCATTAATTAAGTTTTACGCGCTCGTAATTATACCGAGCGACGACCGCTTATTAGTTGTAGAATTACAACAACAACTGCAACAACAAGCAAAATGTGGATTAAATTACCGACGGCTGCTCCTGCGAAACTAAAACCTAGTAACCACAGAACGAGCAAAATCACAACTAATGTCCAAAGCATAAATTTTCTCCTTCTAAACTGTCATTATTAATGTATGATTATGTTGCAAATTCATACATCTACTTTCCTCAAAATGATAAATGCAATAAATGTACCATCCCGTTATTGTAAATAATTTCATCCTGTCATTTCAGAAAACGGAACAACCGGAATATTTCGATTATCTCTAACTGAAATAAACAAATAAAAAAGGTGATTTGTTGTTGAGCCTGAAATTGCACCCAAAATCAAAGCCAAAAGAAGATGTTTAGAGCAAAAAGTCATTATAGGTATTAAGTCAAAAGTTAAAGCCGGCAAGAATGAATCTGCCGGCTCTTTATTTTTAGATTATTGAATCCTTACTGATTGGTTCAATACTAATGACCTAGATATTGATTGAGAATTGGTTGCAGAGCTTTTGAGTCAACAGGCTTGTTAATCAAATCGTCACAACCGGCTTCTATTGCCTGTCTGTAATAAGATTTATCCAGTGAAGTAACGGCAATGATTGGTAATCGAGACATTCCATCGCATTTCCTGATTAATTGGGTTGCTTTAAAGCCGTCCATTACAGGCATAGAAATATCCATTAGAATTAAATCAGGATGAAACTGTTGAGCTATTTCCACAGCCTCTTGCCCATTCGTTGCTTCTAATGTTCGATAACCATAGCCTTCGAGAATATATTTCATCAAAATACGACTATCGGCATAATCTTCAGCGACAAGAATTGTTTTTTTCATAATTTCACTTAAAGCTAAACAGAAACCTAATGATTATATTTACATATTCAATTACCAAATCGCAATAAACAAATTTAACAAATATTTCAATCAGGAAAATTAAATATTAACTATTGCCAAACCATTGCCAAACGTGTTTAACTATGAAAAACTTAAAACCCAAAAGGGGATTATCAATATGTCAAAGACAGTAATGATTGTGGAAGATTACAATGATACCCGGACTTTGATGAAGGCTTTGGTAAAGTGGTACGGATACGATGTTATCGAAGCAGCCGATGGTTATGAAGCGGTTGAAAAATCCGTGCAATACCATCCAGACCTCATTTTAATGGATTTGGCATTGCCGGTAATGGATGGCGCAACTGCTACGAAGCTTATTAGAGAAATTGTAGGATTTGATAAAGTTTCGATTGTTGCATTAACGGGATTCAGTAATACTTCTTTTGATAAAGCGATAGAAGCGGGTTTTGACAATGTGTTAATCAAACCGCTTCACTACGAAAATCTTGAGCCGCTTTTACATCGCTATTTAGAAGATAAAACTCCTCAGTAAGTGGAATCTGTGTGAAAAAATAAAAAGTCGCCCAAAACTTTCATTGGGCGACTTTCGGTAGTCTGATTGGATTAGCCTGAAACACAGGGGAAAATCTAATAAACTACATTATATTTTCGAGGTTTCAGGCTTCAGCCACCTCACTGTAATCTTTTTTCATATGCGTTTTTTGATCACCTCCTTCCCAGTGATGGCGCTCATCATAAATCACTAAAAACGGTGTGTCAACGCTTTTTTATTCATCATTTTGTGTTTTTCATCAAAATTTAATAAGTAGGGAAAAAACCTTTGATCTGCGTAATTTTAATAGACAACTCGACTTATTGTTGTATATACTAATTGTTCACTTCACTTATTCTGTTCTAAAAAATTTAAGGAGAAAATCAAAAAACTATGCGCAGAAAACTCTTCAGCGCGTCCGTGCTATTTTTATACCTGCTTAACTTAGCCCCTTTTGCATTCGCGGCTCGCGAACAAGAAAAATATCAAAATAATAACAAGAAATTTATTAACAAATCGGAAGAATCGGAGTATGAAGACCCGGATTTACCGCCTGGAACGCCCCTTGCCGATAAGGGAGCTTATTTAAAAGCTCGTGAAGAACAAATATCGCTCCTTCGGGGTTTGCCTTATCCGAAATTAAACTCACGGCAAAAAGCGATTTTTGAGATGGAGAATAAGGAAATGGCGCTTGCTGCCGCTTCGGGCGAGCCGGACGCCGCGCCGCAAGCCGGGTGGCAGCCGGTCGGTCCGGCGCCGATTCCAAACGGTTCGACTATGGGGCGCTCGGACTCGACTGCCGGGCGCGTAACGGCAATTGCCGTTCACCCGACAAATCCGAACATAGCTTATGTCGGTACGGCTCAAGGCGGTCTTTACCGCACTTTGGACGCCGGTGCGACGTGGACGCCGCTGCTCGACAACGCGCTTAGTTTAGCAATCGGTTCGGTTGCCATCGCGCCGTCCGACCCGACGATTGTTTACGTCGGAACCGGCGAATCGGCTTTCTCCGCCGACAGCTTTTTCGGCGTCGGCATCTATCGCATTTCAAATGCGGACACGAATCCGGTCGTCGCCGGACCTATGAACCGCGATGCCGCTAACAACGACGTTTTCACCGGACGCTCGGTGAGCGAGATTTTAATTCATCCGACCGATCCGAATATTATTTTTGCCGGGTCAACCAGAAGCGTCGCCGGTTTGGGCGGTAATACGACGGGCTTAATTTTGCCGACCGCCGGACTTTTTCGCTCGACAAACGCGATGTCCGACGCGCCGACTTTTGAAAGACTCAACGTATCAATTTCCGGCTCGGTCAGTCGAGATATAATTGACGCCGTAATGGAGCCGGGCAATCCGAACCGCATTTTAGTGGCGGTGATCGGCGGCGGAACCACCGGTGGATTTACCGACGGCGGCGTTTATCTGACAAACAATGCGCTTGCCGCAGCACCGACTTTTACTCGCACTTTAACGACTCCCGACGGCACGACCAACGGACGAACCGAGCTGGCGATTCAAAAAACCGACTCGACAGTTACAGTTTATGCCGCAACCGGCACTGCTAATGGAACTGTTTATAAATCGGTTAACGGCGGTGAAAGTTTCAATTCCGTTTCGGCAAACGGTTTCTGCAATCCGCAATGTTTTTACAATATAGCGATTGCCGTTGATCCAACCAATCCCGAACGTGTTTATCTCGGCGGTGCGCCCCTCAATTCAGGCGCCGGGAACGGATTAACTTTCGGGTTTTCAACCAACGGCGCGACCAGTTTTACTTCAAGCCAAATCGGTTTGCACGTTGATACTCACGCTATCGCCGTCGCGCCGTCCGACCCGAATGTCGTTTACTTTGGTTCTGATGGCGGCGTATGGCGCTCGACTGACGGAGGCGCCAACTGGACGAGCCGTAATACAACCGGATTCAGCGCGACACAATTTCAGAGCCTCGCTCTGCATCCGACAGACCGTAATTATATGATTGGCGGAACGCAGGATAATGGAACGTTATTTCTCGCGCCCGATGGTACTACCTGGATTTGGTCGGACGGCGGAGACGGCGGACACGCCGTGATTGATCAAAACTCGCCGAACACGACCGATGTCACGTCTTATCACACCTACCAAAATGGAACAAATTCGCGTGTAGGTTATACCCGCGCCCTATCCACCGTCGCGCTGGGCGACCCGAATTGGGAGCCATTTATTGGTTGTCTAAACGGAACATCCAGAAACGGTATCGCCTGTGCTGACCCGGTATTGTTTTATGCGCCGTTAACAAGAGGTCCGGGCAATCCGAATACAATTTACTATGGGACCAACAAACTTTATCGTTCGGCAGATCGCGGCAGCAACCACACCGTTGTCAGTCAAACCCTCACAGGTACCGGCGAGCGAATCAGCGCCATCGGTATTTCTCCGAACGACGACAACATTCGGATAATCGGGTCTACAGCAGGTCGCGTCTTTGTGACGACCGACGGCTCCGCGACATTAACAAATGTGACCGGTTTCATTCCCGCTCGCTACATCGCTCGCACTAAAATTGCGGGCAACAACACTACCGCATATGTCGCTGTCGGCGGTTTCGGTTTGCCCCCCGGGCAGCACATTTGGAAAACCACCAACTTGGGCAATAATAATGCGACTTTTGCGCCTGCTGGAAACGGCATTCCCGACGTTCCGGTCAACGCGCTCGTGATTGACCCGGCGGATTCGTCCGGCAACACGGTTTATGCCGGAACCGACATCGGCGTTTTCCGCACGCTTGACGGCGGAGCCAATTGGACGCCGTTTTCGGACGGTTTACCGCGTGTCGCTGTTTTTGACATTGATTTGCAGCCGGTTCACCGCATTTTAAGAATCGCCACGCACGGTCGCGGCATTTATGAATTGAGATTAAATCCGGCTGCCACTCGCCGCGCGCCCGCAGATTTCGACGGCGACAATAAAACCGACATTTCGGTTTTCCGTCCCGACGGCGGCAATTGGTATATCACCAACAGCAGCAACAGCGCTTTTCGCGGTGAACAATTCGGCGCAAACGGCGACATTATCACGCCGGGCGATTACGATGGCGATTTGAAAGCCGACCTCGCGGTTTTCCGCGCCGGAAATTGGTATATCAACGGCTCGCAAACCGGCTTCCGAGGCTTGCAGTTCGGCATTGCTACGGATAAACCCGTCGCAGCCGATTACGACGGCGACGGCAAAACCGATGTTGCGGTATTTCGTGCCGGAGCGTGGTACATCTCAAACAGCTCAAACGGAGAATTTCGCGCAGTGAATTGGGGATTTGCAACCGATTTGCCGGTTCCGGGCGATTACGACGCTGACGGAAAAGCCGACATTGCAGTGTTCCGACCGACCGACGGCAACTGGTATGTTCTGAAAAGCAGTGACGGCGGTTTGATTGCTTATCAATTCGGCACAACCGGAGACAAACCTGTTCCGGGCGATTACGACGGCGACGGCAAGAACGATTTCGCCGTGTTCCGCCCGTCAAACGGAGGCTGGTATGTTCAGCAATCAACAGCCGGATTTCGAGGTTTTGGCTGGGGCATTGCGACTGACATTCCGGTTCCGGGCGATTACGACGGCGACGGGAAATATGATTTTGCAGTTTATCGCGGCGGAAATTGGTATATTTCCTTAAACGCGAGCGGTCAATTCCGCGCGATGAATTTCGGTTTAAACACGGACGTACCCGCGCCCGCCGGTTACATTCCGCTGCAATAAACTTTTGCAGTTTGAAA
>DASWLV010000229.1:0-14099 GCA_036400075.1 Pyrinomonadaceae bacterium | reverse complement strand
ACGGCGATTACGGACGGCTCGTCAAGAACGACATCGCGTCCCGACACGGCGACAATCGTGCTCGAAGTTCCCATATCAATCGCAATCGAATCGGTGACCAGATTGCGCAGAGCGCCTAAGCCGAGAAAAGACGAAGTTTTGCTGAAAAACGACGAGCCGGAAGGCTTCGGTTTTTCACCCGAAGTAAGAGAGGGGGCAGACATAGTTCTCGATTGTTGACTCATATTTAAATGCTATTTTTAACTCCAATTCACCTCAAAAAGCGGCACCGGCTGCACGCGATTTTTAACCGTAATCGGTGTTCGCGGGAGAAGCGAATATTTGCCGGCAACTGCCTGCGCCGTGACGCCGCTCAGCAAAATTTGCCCGGCGAGCGCGTTGGCTTGCAATCTGGACGCCAAATTTACTGTGTCGCCGATTGCCGTATATTCCGAACGACGTTCCGAACCGACATAACCGACAATCGCCTCGCCCGTATGAAGTCCTATGCCGACTCCAATTTGCTCGAAACCGTCGGTTTTCAATTCGACGTTTAGCTCGATCAAGCGCTTTTGCATCTCAATCGCCGCACTCACGGCATTAGACGCATCGTCAGGCGTGACGGTTGGAGCGCCGAAAAGAGACATTATTTCGTCGCCGATGTATTTATCAAGCGTTCCGCCGTGCGCGAAAACGATTTCGGTCATTTCGGAAAAAAATCGGTTCAAAAGCCTGACTATCTTTTCCGGTCGCTCGCGCTCGGCGATGCGACTGAATCCGCGAATATCCGCAAACAAAACGGTGATTAGCTGATTCGTTCCGCCGAGTGTAAACGACTCGGGATTTTCCAGCAACTTTTGAACCACAAACGGCGGCAAAAATCTGCCGTAATTGGCGCGGGCGACTTCTTCGCGGGCGAGCCGTTCGTGCGCCCTGGCGGTTTCTACGGCGACGGCTGTTTGCGCCGCAATCGCGCTGATTAAAGCCAAGTCGTCTTCGGAAAAAGCGGCAAACGGATCGAGCCGGTCTGCGTAAATCACGCCGTGAACGCCCGATTCTGCAACGAGCGGCGCGCAAATGGTCGAGCGGACGCCTTGCGAAACGATGCTTTCCGAGCCGGAAAATTGTGCATCTTGCCGCGCATCCTGCGATAAAATCGCCATTTTATCGGTCATTGCTTTGCGCGTTACAGTTCGGCTGACCGGCAATCGGTCGGTCAAAACGCGCAAGCTTTCGTCGCGTGTTTTCGACGCAATTGGTTTTAATTCGCCTTTTTCGTTTGCCAGCATCGCCACAGCGCGGTCGGCTGGCGTAACTTCAAAAACGATTTCGGTCGCTTTGGCGAACAGCGTTTTCAAATCAAAAACCGAGCCGAGCGTTTTGCTCATTTCGTAGAGAAGACCGAGGATTTGCGCTTTGCGGCGCAAATCCTCCATTTCGCCTTTCGCCGCGTTGCTGAATTGCGGAATGCGCGGGCGGCTGACGCTTTGCATCACATCTTCCGCCGACATTAAAAACTGCGTGTTGCCGAGCGGTTTGTCTTCAAAGAGCAACTCGCCAGAACCGCCGTTCGGATAGACGAAAACGAGCCTGCTTCCGCCGACTAAAATCTGATCGCCGCTGACCAGCGGTTTTTCAAGCTGCGGCTGCCCGTTGACAAAAACTTTATTGACCGAGCGCCGCGTTTCGCCGTTGACTTCGTAACCGTCAATGACAATGAATCCGGCGGTTTCGCTCCAGCGAATTTGCGCGTGACGGCGCGATGCGCGCGGGTCGTGAAGAACGATTTGATTATCCGGCGCGCGACCGATGCTGTACGTCCGGCGCGGTTGTAGCTCCTGCTCCCACTCGCGCCCGCTCGCATCGGTTATTTTTAAGAATGTCACCGTTTACCTCTAAAAAACTTTAAGTGACCGAAATCAGAGAGTTTTCCCTCGTTTTTGAAAGGGGATTTTTCAACGGTTATTGTACTCGCACGGCGCAATTTTGCATAGAAATTTTTGGTATTTTTTTCGGTTAAATTTTGCGAAAAATAAAATTTATATGATTTATCTCGACAACAACGCGACAACCCGCGTCGCGCCAGAAGTTGTAGTGGCTATGCAGTCGTTTTTATCCGAATTTTACGGCAATCCGTCCTCGTCTCACGGACTCGGACGCGAAAGCCGCAAAGCCGTCGAACGAGCGCGCGAACAAGTTGCCGAAACGCTCGGCGCGTCCGAAACGAGCGAAATCGTTTTCACTTCGTGCGGCACGGAATCGAATAATTGGGCGATTCTGGGCGCTCTCGAATTGCAGCCAAATAAAAAACACATCATCACGACTGCCGTCGAACACGAAGCCGTTCTCAAACTATGCCAAAAATTGGAACGGCGCGGCTGCCGAATTACGTTACTCGATGTTGACGAAACGGGCTTGCTCGATTTAGACCAATTGCACGAGGCTTTAACTGACGACACGGCGATTGTATCGGCGATGCTCGCCAACAATGAAACCGGAGTTTTGTTTCCGGTCGCCGAAATTGCCCGAATTGTTAAAGAAAACAGCGACGCGCTAATTCATTGCGATGCGGTCAATGCTATCGGAAAAATCCCCCTTAATCTGAAAGAAACCGAAATTGATTTGCTTTCGATTTCCGGTCACAAATTTCATGCGCCAAAAGGCGTCGGCGCGCTTTTCGTGCGAAAAGGCATTGATTTGCCGCCGTTTTTTATCGGCGGAAATCAGGAAAACGCGCGACGCGCGGGAACCGAAGCCGTTTCGCAAGCCGTCGCTTTGGGAGCGGCTTGCGAGTTAATTAAAAATTATGAAGCGCCGCCGAAAATGAAAGAACTGAGAGATCGTTTAGAGAACGAAATTTTGAAGATTTTTCCATTTTCTCGTTTAAACGGCAACCGGGAAAACCGTCTCCCAAATACCGCCAACATCTCTTTCGCGGGAATCGAAGGCGAGTCAATTTTGGCGCATTTGGACGAAAAAGGAATCTGCGTTTCAACCGGCTCAGCCTGCAACGCGGAAACGCACGAAGCCTCGACCGTTTTGCGCGCGATGAATGTTCCGTATCGTGAAGCAATGGGTTCGATTCGTTTTTCGCTGTCCCGCTATTCGACCGAAGAAGAAATCGAAACGACTTTACGGATTTTGCCGGAAATTGTGTGGAAATTAAGAGAAATGTCGCCGCTCGCCAATTAGTTTTTATTAAAAAGCTATGCGACGGTAGATTTCGGCGACGGTCATTTTTAAATCAATCGAAACAAACTCGAATTCTTCGTCCGGGCGATTGTAAAAATGCGTCAGCCATCTACCATTGAATTGGCGGCGATGAATCTCGACGAGCATTTTCTTTTGTTCGACGATGACATATTCCTGTACGCTCGGCATCTGCAAATAAGCGGCTCGTTTTTCGCGGCGCTCGATTTCTCTGGTCGAATCCGAAGTAACTTCGACAATCAAAATCGGCTTATTGCGAAAATGCGCGTCTTCAGGATTTTCCTCGCAGGAAACGAGAATGTCGGGATAATAATAAACGTTTAGGTTCACCCGAACTTTTATATCTCTGACAAACGGTTCGCAGCGCGAGCCTCTTAAATGCATATTTAACAAGGTTGCCATTTCCACGACAATTCGATTGTGATTGTCGGTCGCGCCAGCCATCGCGTAAACTTCGCCGTAAAAATATTCGCGTCTGACCGGACTGTTTTTTTCGCCTTCGAGATATTCTTCGACGCTGATTTGAGCTTTAAATTTCGGCAAAACCATTTGTCGCGCACCTCATCGCCAATTCTAATCAAATAAACGAAACTTTCAACTTATAAAAAGTTTTCCACATGTGGAAAACTTTTCCGATAAAGCCGTTTCCGCCGTAAGAAACCTTCTGGTTTCGGCAGTCGTAAAATAAACCGACGAGTTAGATTACCTTCCCAAAATTTGAGGTTTAATTTTATGAAAAACAAATACTTTGCCAGTTCCGTCGCCGCTCTGTGGCTGGCGTTCGCCCTTTTTGCCGTTTCGCTGCCGGTTTCGACTTTGGCGCAAACCGCCGCTAGACCGGCGCAAATCGGTTCTGCGATTGTCGCGCCCGAATACGCATCGGCGCTCGCTAAAATCGAAGAAAAACTTGAAACGCGCCGTAACGAACTCGGTATTCCCGGTTTATCAATTGTCATCGTCAAAGACGACCAAATTATTTATCTTAAAGGACTTGGCTACAAGGATTTTGAAAACAAAATTGCTGTCACGCCTGACACGCAGTTTGCCATCGGTTCTGCAACAAAAGCGTTTACGGGTTTGTCCGTAATGATGTCGCAGGACGAAGGCAAATTGAATCTCGACGACTCGCCGAAAAAATATCTTTCTTATTTCAAAATCAACGACCCCGAAATTGATTCTAAAATTACGATTCGCGATTTGCTTTCTCACGGTTCGGGTTTGAATCGTACTGACTTAGCCTGGATTACCGGAAAATTAAGCCGCGAAGACATTATTAGGGTTGCCGGAGAAGCCAAACCGAACGCAAAATTTCGGGAAAAATTTCAATATCAAAACGTGATGTTCACGGCGGCAGGCGAAATTGTCGCGCAGACGCAAAAAATGCCTTGGGAAAAGTTTGTCGAAACCAGAATTCTGAAACCGCTCGGAATGACAAACTCGAACATCTCGATTCCCGAAATGGAAAAATCGAAAGATTACTCGTTCGGCTACGAATTTAATTCGGACACAAAAGAAACCATCAAAAAGCCTTTCCGCAATTTCCCGACGATGACGCCTGCCGGAGCGATCAATTCGAGCGCCCGCGATATGGCAAATTGGCTCAAATTTATGCTCAACGGCGGCGCTGTAAACGGTAAGCGCCTTGTTTCCGAAGCCGCTTTTGCAGAGCTAACCAAACCGCAAATGAAAATCACGCCGAACGGCAAAGTCAATTACGGTTTGGGCTGGTTTTTACAGGAATGGAACGGAATGAAAGTCGTCCAGCACGGCGGAAACATTGACGGTTTTAACGCTCTCGTCGCAATGGTTCCCGAAAAGAAAACGGGTTTCGTCATTCTGACAAACGTCTCGGCTTCGCCGCTTCCGGCGGGAATGATGTCGGTTGTTTGGGAAAACTTAATCGGCAAACCGCAAACCGAAGCGACCGCGCAAAATGCCGCGACTGCAATTAAACCGGAAACGGAAGTCGGCAAATATCGCTTCGAAGCTGCCGGATTCGATGTGGAAGTTACGATGAAAGATGGTAAGCTGGTGGCACTCGTCCCCGGTCAGCCGAATTACACTCTGGAAAACGTCAGCGGCAGAAAATATAAATTAACCGGCGCGCCGGACGGATTTTTTATTACTTTCCGCGACGCCGACGCTTATCTCGAACAACCGCAAGGCAATTACACGCTGCCGAGAGTTAAAGCGGACGCCAAGCTCGAAACCGCTCCGGCTGGGGCTGTGGTGAAAGAGCTTGTCGGAAAATATGAAAATGAGAAAAATCCGGCGTCAACGGTTGAAGTGGTGGAAAAGGAGGGAAAAGTTTCGCTCGTCGTCGGAGGACAATCGCCGTACGAGCTGCGCGAAAAGGCGAAAGATATTTTCAGTTCGCCGGGTTTGCCCGATGAATACAGCGTCAAAGCGAAACGCGATGCGCAGGGAAAACTCGTCGGAATCATTCTGGTTCAGCCGCAGGGCGACGCCGCTTTTAACCGGCAGGGCGAAACAAAAGCCGCCGCAGCGAGCGCTCCGCAAATAACGATTGACGAATTAATGCCGAAAGTCATTGAAGCTCTCGGCGGCGAATCGAATTGGCGAAAATTCAATTCTCGTGTCGTTAAATACGAACTCGATTTCGTACATCAGGGCATCAAAGGTTATGGAACGCAATACGCCAAAGCGCCGAATCTGACTGCTGCCGAATCAACTTTTACCGCAGTCGGGAAACCGATTGCCACCGCTTACGAATATTTCAACGGCACGGAAGGCGGCGAAGAAGCCAGTTTTTCGACGTTTGAAAAAGCTACGGGTAAAAGTCTGGAAGATGCCAGAATCAATGCCGATTTTTACGGTTTGACAAACTGGAAAACAAATTATAAAAAAACCGAAATAAAACCGATGGCGAAAGTCGGCGACGAGGAGGCTTACGTAGTCGTTTTCGAGCCTGAAAAAGGCAACAAAGACACAATTTATTTTTCAACAAAAACGTTCTTGCCAATCAAGCTCGAATCGGTAGTTTCATCTTCGACGCGCGGCGTTGATTTGCCTTATACCGAAACTTACAGCGATTACCGCACGGTTGACGGCATCAAAGTTCCGTTTCGGATAATCAATTCAAACGTCGGCAACGGTGATACAGTGACAATTCTCAAAGAAGTCAAACACAACGTCGCAATTGATAATAAAGTCTTTGGGCGAAACAAATAATTCATTGCCCGAATCTAAAAAAATAAAAAGAGAGGTTTTATAAACCTCTCTTTTTATTTTCGGCGTTCTTACGGCGTTTTAATTTAACTGAACCAAACCGGTAGGATTAAATTGCGGTTCGGAGTGATTGAAAACTGCGTCGAGTTCGTCCTGCACGCTGCCGTGCAAAGTTCCGGCTTCTTTGAGCAAACTGCGAAAGTTTTTGTAATCGTACAAATCCGTATCGAGCAGATGCGCCGGATTGACGTTGCCCAAAGCGGTCATAATCGAAGCGCGGACGTGCGGAATTTCTTTCTCCAACTCATTGATTAAACGTTTTACGCGAGCGCGTTTCAGATTCGGCTGCGAGCCGCACAAATTGCACGGAATAATCGGAAACTCTTTTTCCGCCGCAAATTTGGTGATGTCCTTTTCGCGGCAATAAGCGAGCGGGCGAATCACTGTATTTTTGCGGTCGTCCGAACGCAGAGTCGGCGGCATCGCTTTTAATTGTCCGACGAAGAAGATGTTCAAAAGAAACGTGGAAATAATGTCGTCGGAATGATGTCCGAGCGCGATTTTGGTGCAGCCTTCTTCCAGCGCCGTGCGATACAAAATTCCTCTTCTTAATCTCGAACAAACCGAGCAAAAGGTTTTGCCTTCAGGCACGAGCCGGGTGACGGTCGAATAAGTATCTTCTTCGACAATGCGAAACGGGACGCCGAGCGAGCTTAAATAATCGGGCAAAATGTGTTCTGGAAAACCCGGCTGTTTCTGGTCGAGATTGACGGCGAAAATGTCGAAACGGACGGGCGCGCGTTTTTGCACGTCGAGCAGCAAATCGAGCAAGGTGTAGCTATCCTTGCCGCCCGACAAACAAACCATCACGCGGTCGCCGTCTTCGATCATCGAAAAATCTTTGATTGCCTCGCCCATTTGGCGCAGCAATTTGGTTTTAACTTTACTTTCTACAAACAATTTCTGATAAATCCTTCCTTTTACAGCATTGCACAGCAAAAACAATCGTGCCAAGTCTGGACAACCTGCGATAAAATATTTATGATGAACGACGCAACCGGGAAATTTGCCAAACACAAACGTTCAGCGCGTCTTTCCTAAAAATCAAAATCAGACAGACGGCTCCGTAAACGTGGTAATAAAAAACGCTTTTGTCACAAAAGCGTCCCGTTAACCGTCGAAAAACCCCAAAGGAGACAACTAAATTATGATCAGAATGGGCAGAAGCAACAGCTCAAAACCCGAACCGATGAAATCTGAAACGCCTCAAAAAGACTTTTCAACCCCGAACCAATCTTTCGGCTACACCCCGCAAATGTCCGAAACGGCTTCGTTTCGCCCGTCGTTTGAAACCGCGTCGGCGCAAAAGGGCGCGATGACCGACAGCGAATCAATGGCGCGCGATATTAAAGAAGGGCGTTTGAGCGGTTTTGTCGGGAGCGGCACGACTTTGACCGGAGAAACCAGTTTTAAAGCGATGCTCCGCGTTGACGGTCATCTGACGGGAATCGTTTCATCCGATACAGGCACTTTGATCGTCGGCACGGGCGGTCAGCTTGACGCAAACGTCACAGTCGCTGCTGCTGTCATTCACGGAATCGTCAACGGCGATGTCGTCGCCACAGAGCGCGTCGAGCTTGGACGCACGGCGAAAGTTGTCGGCAACATTCAAACTCCTTCCTTGAGCATCGAACAGGGCGCGATTTTTGAAGGCAATTGCAGTATGGTCAGACAAAAAGCCGAAATGGACAAACGCCACGCCGCCGCCGCGCAAGCCGAAAATTATTCCACCGGCAACGCGCCCGCCGAAGCGCAAAACGGGCTTGCAGCCGAAGAAAAAATAGTCACAAAAAACGCCGCTTAAAAGCGAATTTCGGTAAAAAGTTGGCAAATCTTCAAAGCCTCGCCTTTGCCGTCCGCATTACTTTCTGACAAAAGCGGGCGGCAAAGGCGAGGCTTTATTTATGTTGGTTCATCCGTTTGATGAAAATTTGTAAAAAATATCTTCAATGCGGCATAAAAGACAATTCACCCAGTTCATGAATTTTCTGGACGTTTTTTAGTTTGTTGTGTCAGACTCACGGAAAATGTTTTTATTTTGCCCGAAATTACAGGAGAAATTGAGTTGAACGCGGAAGAGCAGCGGCTCGAAGAATCGCGCGCCGGACTCAGGTTATGGAAAAAATGGGGGACTTATCTAAGCGAACGCGCCTGGGGAACGGTTCGCGAAGATTATTCTTCCGACGGCGCGGCTTGGGAGTATTTTCCGTTTGAACACTCGCATCTTCGGACATATCGCTGGAACGAAGACGGAATCGCCGGTTTTTGCGACCGCAATCAGCGCGTTTGTTTTGCCGTGAGCTTGTGGAACGAGCGTGATTCGATTTTGAAAGAACGTCTGTTCGGCGTCACCGGAAATCAGGGCAATCACGGAGAAGATGTAAAAGAATATTATTTTTATCTGGACGCGACGCCGACCGCTTCTTACGCCAAGTTTCTCTACAAATATCCGCAAACGGAATTTCCTTATCAACAGCTTTTAGAAGAAACGCGCAAACGCGGAAAACAGGACGCGGAATTTGAATTATTGGATACAGGAGTTTTTGATCAAAATCGGTATTTCGATGTTTTCATCGAATACGCTAAATTTTCGACTGAAACCGTTTTCGTTAAAATCGAAGTATTTAATCGCGGCGACCGAAACGCGCCGCTTCACATTTTGCCTTCGCTTTGGTTTCGCAACAATTGGTCTTGGACTAAGGATGCGAAAAAGCCGCGACTCGAAAAGGTTGATTCAGACGACAATCTTTCCGTCATAAAAATCAGCGGAGAAAAAATCGGCGAATATTTGCTTTACGCGGCGGAAAAGCCGTCGCTGTTGTTTTGCGAAAACGAAACGAATCTCAAAAAACTTTATAACGCTGAAAATAAATTCGGTTTTGCCAAAGACGGCATTAACGATGCAATCGTTAATGGAGATTCGGACGCGGTTAATCCGGCGCATTTCGGGACAAAAGCCGCCGCGCATTATGAATTTAATATCGAAGCAGGCGAGAGTAAATCAATTTATTTACTCCTGACAAAAGAGCCTTTGATTCGGCGCGAGCGGGTGAATTTTGCGCTTCTTGCCGAACAAATTTTGCAGCAGCGAAAACAGGAAGCCGACGAATTTTATGCTTCAATAACGCCGGAGAATTTATCAACCGACGCAAAAAGCGTTTTGCGGCAATCGCTCGGCGGAATGATTTGGTCAAAGCAGTTTTATTATTTTGACGTAAATCGCTGGCTCGTCGGCGATCCGGCGCAGCCCGCTCCGCCGGCAATCAGAAAAAAAGGGCGCAACAAAGATTGGCGGCATTTGAACAACGCCGATGTGATTTCGATGCCGGACAAATGGGAATATCCGTGGTACGCGGCTTGGGATCTGGCTTTTCACTGCATTCCGCTGGCTATTGTTGATTCGGAATTTGCTAAGCGCCAATTAATTTTACTGCTCCGCGAATGGTACCAGCACCCGAACGGGCAGCTTCCCGCCTACGAATGGAATTTCGGCGACGTTAATCCTCCGGTTCATGCCTGGGCGGCGCTGCGAGTTTTTCAAATCGAGAGAAAACGCAGAGGCGCGGGTGATTATGTTTTTCTCGAAAAAGTTTTTCACAAATTGCTGCTCAATTTCACCTGGTGGGTAAACCGCAAAGACCCGGAAGACAACAACGTCTTTTCGGGCGGTTTCCTTGGTTTGGACAACATCGGCGTTTTCGACCGCAATCAGAAATTGCCCGGCGGCGCTTATCTTGAACAATCCGACGGAACGAGCTGGATGGCGATGTATTGCCTGAATATGATGGCGATTGCGCTCGAATTAGCCCGGCAAAACGCGGCTTACGAGGATGTCGCCAGCAAATTTTTCGAGCATTTTATTTATATCGCCGACGCGATGAACAACATCGGCGAAGAAAATATCGAGCTGTGGAGCGAGGAAGACGGATTTTTCTACGATGCGCTGCGGCTTTCCGGCGGCGAGCAGATTCAATTAAAAGTGCGCTCGATGGTCGGTTTGATTCCGCTGTTTGCGGTGGAAACGATGGAAGCGGCGGATTTTGAAAAATTGCCGGGTTTTAAACGCCGCGTCGAATGGTTTTTAAATAATCGCCCGGATTTAACCGATTGGATTTCATGTCTGCAAACTGAGGGACAATCGGACAGAAGGATTTTATCAATAGTCAACCGTGACCGCCTGCGGCGGATTTTGCGCGTGATGCTCGACGAAACCGAATTTTTGTCGGATTTCGGCATTCGCTCGCTATCCAAATTTCACCAGCAAAATCCTTATGTTTTGCAGTTTGATGACACAATTCATTCGGTTAATTACGAACCGGCGGAATCGAAAACGGAAATGTTCGGCGGCAATTCCAACTGGCGCGGTCCTGTTTGGTTTCCGGTCAATTATCTCCTGATCGAATCGCTGCAAAAATTTGATTATTATTACGGCGACGATTTTAAAATCGAGTTTCCGACCGGCTCGGAACAAATGCTTACGCTCTGGCAAGTCGCGCAGGAATTGGAAAAGCGTTTGACGAAAATCTTTTTGAAAGGCGAAGACAATCAGCGCCCGGTTTACGGCGGCGTTGAAAAATTTCAAATGGACGAAAATTGGCGCGATTACGTTCTGTTTTACGAATATTTTCACGGCGACAACGGCGCCGGACTCGGCGCGAGCCATCAAACCGGCTGGACGGGACTCGTGGCAAAAATCTTGCAGCAAATGGGCGATTACGGGACAAAGGTTTAATTTTAAGGGGAATTATGAAAGCAGTTGCGGTAAAACCGGGAATTAAAGACAGCGTTCATCTGGTCGAGATGGATGAGCCGAATTTAACGAGCATTCCGAATGGTCGCGGCGTGAAAGTGCGAGTTTTGCGAGTCGGCGGTTGCGGAACGGACAGGGAAATCAACAACGCTGAATACGGCACTGCGCCCGAAGGCTCTGATTTTCTCGTTTTGGGACACGAAAATTTAGGGCAAGTCGTTGAAACGGGCGCAAACGTCACTGAATTTGCGGTAAGCGATTATGTCGTCGCTTCGGTTCGTCGTCCCGGTCATTCGATTTATGATTTGATCGGCGAACAGGATATGACGACCGATTCGGAATATTTCGAGCGCGGCATCGCCCGCTTGCATGGTTATTTCGCCGAGTTTTACGTCGAATCGGCAGATTTTCTGGTCAAATTGCCGCCGACTCTGAAAGAAGTCGGCGTTCTGCTCGAACCGCTTTCGATTGTCGAAAAAGGTTTGCAGCAAGCCTACGAAATTCAGGAACGCGCGAAAATCTGGAAGGCGAAACGCGCTGCTGTCATCGGCACGGGCAGCGTCGGGCTGCTGACGGTTATGGTTTTGCGAATGCGCGGTCTGGAAGTTCATGCTTTCGGCAAAGACATTCGCGCGGGTTATAAAAATGCGGATTTATGCGAGGAAATCGGCGCGAAATATTATTCGACGATGGAAACTCCGGTTTCCGAAATCGGCAAATCAATCGGCGGTTTTGACATTATTCTCGAAGCCACCGGGTTTTCGCCGATTGTCTGGGACGCCGCCCGCGCGCTGGCGAAAAACGGCGTTTTGATTTTAACGAGCGTGACGGGCGGCGAACGTACGGCGGAAATCGCATCGGACAAAATCGTTTTTGAATTCGTGCTGGGCAACAAATTGATGTTCGGCACGGTCAACGCGGGAAAAGAGCATTTTGCAATGGGCGTCAAAGATTTGGCTTTGTGCGAAGCGATGCACGCCGATTGGCTCGATAAAATGTTGACGCATCCGATTAACGGCATCGAAAATTTCCGGCAAATGTTCAATAATTTAAATGGCGCGGCAACGGGAATGATTAAGACATTCTGTCAAATTTAAATAATGAGTCGCTGGTGAAAGGAGAACAAAATGAAATTGTTTTTAATTCTATGTCTGGCACTTTTAGTCGTCACAACAGGATGTGAAACGCGCGAACAAGCCATGCAAAAACGCGAAGGTAACGCTTTGACTGGTTCGTTGGAAGCTGCCGCTTATATGGCGGAAGTTGACAATGTTCGCCGCTTGATTTCGGAGGGAGCAAACGTCAACACAAAATTCACGGATGGCGGAACGCCTTTATTCTCTGCCGTGCAGCGCATCGTTACGGAAAGAAACCATCCGAGGTTAATTAAGCAGCGGCGCGAAGTCATCAAAGTATTATTGGAAGCCGGAGCTGATCCGAATGTGGAAAAGAACGGTAAAAATTTGATTGAAACAGCCAAACCAGGCGGGGACGAAGAAATTAACCGAATGCTTGAAGAAGCGGCGGCGAGAAGAAAAGCGGTGTAAAGCATTTTGTTTCAATAACAATCAAGCTGCAAGGCTGATAAAGTCTGAAACAATTCAGCCGTTAATTGTAAATGATTTGTTTAAAAATTCGCGGGCGATTAACAATTAACAATTAACCATTTACAATTTCAGTTATGCCGGATTTTGAACGCGACGAAGCGGTTTTGACCGAAAGCGAGACGAAGCTGGAAAAGCCGCCGCTTTTTAAAGTTTTGCTCCACAACGACGATTTTACGACGATGGAATTTGTCGTCTACGTTTTGCGGACGGTTTTTCACAAAGACGAAGCTGACGCATTTACAATTATGCTGAATGTCCATCGCGCGGGCGTCGGTGTCGCCGGCATTTACACTTATGAAATCGCCAATATGAAAGCCGAAAAATGTATGAATCTCGCGCGCACGCACGAATATCCGCTGCTTTGCACGGTTGAGGAAGAATAGACAACGAAACGGACGGAATTTGCTTCGCAGTAAACTTAAAAATTGAATTGAAATGTTAACGAAAGAATTACAGGAAACTTTGAGCGCGGCTGTTGAAGAAGCCGTGCAGCGGCGGCACGAATACGTCACGCTTGAGCATTTGCTATTCGCAATGCTCAACGATTCGACTGCGCGTGACGTGCTTTACAACTGCGGCGGCGATTTGGAAAAACTCGGCAACGAGTTGGAAAAGTTTTTCGCCGAACGGCTGGAAACTCTGCCCGACGGTTTGACGCAAATGCCCGAATTGACATCGGCGTTTCAGAGCGTTTTGCAATACGCGATGCTCCAAGCCGAAGGCAGTGGGCAAAAGGAAATTGACGGCGGCAACATTTTAGCCGCGCTGTTTCAAATCGAAAATTCCTACGCCGTTTATTTGCTCAGGCAGCAAAACATCACCAGACTCGATGTTTTAAATTACATCGCGCACGGCATTTCGAAAGTTGACGACGGTTTCTCCGCCGCTTTCGGCGACAACCCGGAAATTGACGAAGAATTTGCCGAAGACGCCGCCAACCGACAGGCGGGCAAAGACCCGCTCAAAAATTTTACGACCGAGCTTGTCGCTCTTGCCGCCGAAGGCAAGATTGATCCGGTTATCGGCAGAAATTTGGAGCTTGAACGCACGGTTCAAATTCTCTGTCGCCGCCGCAAAAATAATCCGCTTTACGTCGGCGAACCCGGCGTCGGGAAAACCGCGATTGCCGAAGGTCTGGCGCTCAAAATTTACAACGGCGAAGTGCCGGAAATTTTGAAAAATGCCAGTGTTTACTCGCTCGATATGGGCGCGGTTTTGGCGGGAACGCGCTATCGCGGCGATTTTGAGCAGCGTTTTAAAGCGATTATCACCGAACTCAAAAAAATCCCGGACGCGATTTTGTT
>DASWLV010000228.1:0-6255 GCA_036400075.1 Pyrinomonadaceae bacterium | reverse complement strand
AATTTTGATGCCAAACCAGGTCTCGCCGTTGATAAGAAAAAAGAAAAGCGTAAACACTCGGATTTACGCTTTTCTTTTTTTTCTTTTATAATGAATTTGATTATTTACGCTTGTATTTGTCGAACCATTGTCGCAAATAGAGTATTTGCGAGAGACGATTTGACGGATGACGCAGACCGAGAGCGTTAAAGCCATGATATTCGTCGTTTAAGCGAACCATTGCGGTTGGGACTTTGCGCATTTTCAGCGCGCGGTAATACTGTTCGGTTTGTTCCATCGGTGTACGCAAATCCAACTCTCCGGTCAACAGCATCGTCGGGGTTTTGACATTCCCGACGTAAGTTATCGGCGAGCGGCGTAGATGCTCTGCCGGGTCTTCCCACGGCAATTTTTTGAAATTGTAATACCAATCAGCGCCGTCGGTCGTGCCGACGAACGAATACCAGTTAATGACGGGTTTCATCGAAACTGCGGCGGCAAAACGATCCGTGTGCCCGACAATCCAGGCTGTCAAAACTCCGCCGCCGGAACCGCCCGTGACGAACAGGTTTTTTTCGTCAATGTAACCCCGCTTGACGACTTCATCCACGCCGCGCATTAAATCGTCATAATCTTCGCCGGGATAATTGTTGTTGATGGCATTGCCAAACTGTTTGCCATAACCTGTCGAGCCGCGTGGGTTGGTGTATAAAACGACGTAATTTTCCGCCGCGTGGTTTTGAAACTCGAAATTAAATCCGACGCCGTACATCGAATGCGGTCCGCCGTGTATGTACAAAATCAGCGGATATTTTTTCTGCGGATTAAAATCGGGCGGTTTGACAATCCAGCCCTGCACTTTCATTCCGCCAACGGAGTCGTACCAGATTTCTTCAACGTCACCCAATTTTCTGTTTTCCAGCAAATCATCGTTGACGTTTGTTAATTTGCGCGGCGCGGGCTGTTTTAAATTAAAAACAACGACATCGCCCGGCTCTTTATAATCGGACGAAACACCGGCAACCACTCCGTTTTTGCTCATGTTTGACGGCAAAAGCTGATGATTACCCTTTGTAATTTGGCGAACCGCGCCACCTTTTTGATTGACGACGTACAAATTGTTTGTGCCTTTGTCCTCGGTCGCAAAATAAATGTCGCCGCCCGAATCGCTCCACATCAAGCCGAAGGGAGTGCGGTCGAAGCTCTCTGTCAAAACCCGCTTGTTCTGCCCGTTCGCGTCCATCACATAGAGCTTCTGGACATTGTAAGTGTCTTCGTTGCGGTCAGAACCGACGTAGGCAATCTGTTTTCCGTCCGGCGAAACGGTTGGCTCAGAGTCTTGCCCGTCGCGCTCCGTCAGCGCCGTGATTTGGTTTGTCCGCGTATTGAGCGAATAAATTTCAGAGCCGAATCGGACGTATTCGGCATCGGGTTTGCGAACCGCGCTGAAAACAATCGTGTTTGAATCATTCATCCATTCGGGTGCGTTGTGATTAAAATCGCCGTCGGTCAATTGACGCGCGACGCCGCCCGTGTCGGAAACAACGAAAACGTGCGTAAAACCTTCCTGTCGAAAACCAGAACCGTCAGAACGATAATTCATCCGGTCAACGACGCGCGGCGCTTCAACCCATTTTGCGCCTTCCGGACGCGGCGGCAAATTGACGCGCATCGCATTTTTGGCGGTCACGAGCATATTAAAAGCAATGCGTTTGCCGTCGGGCGACCAGGCGAGATTTGCCGGAGCGCGTTCGAGCGCGGTGATTTGAGTTCCGGCGTCGGGCGTGTCCATCCATTTGACGAAAATCTGCGCGCCTGCCGGTTGACCGGGCGCAACGTAAGCAATTCGTTTTCCGTCCGGCGACCAAACGGGCGACGAGCCTTTCAGCAGAAAACGATTGCGAGTGCCGTCTGCGTTGACAATCCACACGTCAGATTCGTATTTGTCGTTGATTTTGTCCGTCCAGCGCCGCGTGTAAACGATTTGCGTTCCGTCGGGCGAGATTTGCGGGTTCATCGCATATTCCCAATCAAGAAACAAATCGAGCGTCAGCTTTTTACTTTCCTGAGCCGCAACTGCATTCGAAAAAACAAATGTCAGCAGAAGCGCAATTAAAATTGAGGTGTGTTTCATAAATTATTTCCCGCCTTTCGTGACAATCACCGGCAGATTTTTCTCGGCAAACATTAGATTGAAAGCCGTGATGTCGTTAGACTTGATTTGCCCAAGTCTTGTCAATTGAGCGTCAATTCGTCCGGTCAAATCGTTGTAAACGTCGTAAGACTGTGCGGTCGGCGCAAAATCGGCGCTGTCCACCGCCGAAGAGAGAGCCGCGAGCTTGTTGTTGAGTTTAATCGGATAGTTCAAAGCGTCCTGCGAGGATTTGATTTTCGTCTGCATCAGCTCTTCTTCGACTATCGTCAGATTTTTCATAATTTCGGCGGCTCGGTCTCGAACGTCTTTTTGTTCGGGCTTGAGTCTTGCAGATAAATCTTCGAGTTGTTTGCGAACATCGCGGATTTCCAGAATCGCCGCGTGCGTTTCGCTCAATTTGGCGTTTATTTTCTGCATCAAATCGAATTGTTTCTGTAAATCTTCAGCCGTTACGTTAAGTCGCGGGTCTGATTTAATTGAAAAATTTTCAGTTGCGACGGCTTTTCCGTCAACGGTTAGTCTGACGGCATAGTTTCCGGGAACAACGCGCGGTCCGGCTAAATTGCCGCCCCATAAAATCAAACCGGGAAGCGTGGTCGCATTCGGCAGCCGATAATTCCAGACAAAACGATTCAATCCGATTTCCATCGGCACGGGCGGTTCACCACCGCCGCCTGAACCGCCGGGCGAAGGCTGTTGTTGCTGTGTTCCTTCGGGCTGCGGTCTGGCATTAAATCTCCGCAAAACTTTGCCGCTTGCGTCCAGAAATTCCAAAGCGATTTCCTTTTGCGGTTTGTTTTTCAGCCAATAGTGGACGACCGCGCCGTTCGCCGGATTCGCTCCGACCGCGGCGGTTGCGGGAAGTTGGGAACCTCCGCCGCCCGTTCGGCGATAAGCATCTTCGAGTTTGAATAAAAAGGCATCGGCGCGATTGGCGTCGGCGAGATTGTACAAAACCGGCAGATTGTCCAAAACGTAAAACGAGCGTCCCTGTGTGGCGACAACCAAATCCTGCGCTTCTTTGTGAATTGCCAAATCGGTAATCGGCACAACCGGCAAATTCAAACGCAACGAAGACCAATTTTCGCCGTCGTTTGTTGAATAATACATTCCGGTTTCCGTTCCGGCATAAAGAAAACCGCGCCGATTCGGATCTTCGCGGATGACGCGCGTAAAAGCATCGGCAGGAATCCCGTTGACAATTTTCTTCCAGGATTTTCCGTAATCGCTTGTTTTATAAAGATACGGGCGATAATCGTCGGATTTGTAAGCGGTTGCGGCGACATAAGCCGTTCCGGCGTCGAGCGGCGAGGCTTCGATTGAATTGATTTGAATCCATTCGGGCATTCCCTTCGGCGTCACGTTTTGCCAGCTTTTACCGTTGTCGCGGGTGACTTGAACCAGTCCGTCGTCCGAACCCGTCCAAATCACTCCTTGAGTTATCGGAGATTCAGCGACTGTGAAGATCGTGGCATAATATTCGACGCTCGTGTTGTCCTGCGTAATCGGTCCGCCTGTTGTGCCTTGTTTCGATTTATCGTTGCGCGTTAAATCCGGCGAAATCGCCTGCCAGCTTTGTCCTTCGTCGAGCGAACGGAAAAGAATATTTCCGGCGGCGTAAAGCGAATAAGCGCCGTTTGTCTTATGCGGCGAAAAGAGAATCGGGTAATTCCATTGAAAACGATATTTCATCGCTTCCGCGCCCGCGCCCATCGGATTATCAGGATAAACATTGACAGTGCGAAGCTGTCCCGAACGATGGTCATAGCGCGTCAAATAACCGCCGTAGCTTCCCGCGAAAACGATGTTTGAATTATCGGGATGCGGCGCAATCCAGCCCGATTCGCCGCCGCCGACATCCCACCAATCGCGTTCGGTAATCGCAAAATCGTTTGAGCGCGAGGCGATTCTGACGGTCGAGTTATCCTGCTGCGCGCCGTAAATGTTGTAGGGAAAATCGCGGTCGAGCGTGACGCGATAAAACTGCGCGGTCGGCTGGTCTTGTTCAGTCCAGTTTCTGCCGCCGTCGGTCGTCACGTTTGCGCCGCCGTCGTTGCCGTTAATCATTCTTGCCGAATTGTCCGGCGCAATCCACAAATCGTGGTTGTCGGAATGCGGTACACCGATGCTGGTGAAATTTCTTCCGCCATCAATTGATTTGTGAAACCCGACGTTTAAAACGTAAACCGAATCGGCGTTCTGCGTGTCGGCGTAAACGCGGTGATAATACCAGGGGCGCTGCAAAATCTGCGGATTGTTGCTGACGCGCTGCCAATTTTCGCCCGCGTCGTCCGAACGGTAAAGACCGCCGTCTTTGGCTTCGACAATCGCCCAAATGCGGTTCGGATTAACCGGCGAAACCGTCATGCCGATTTTTCCCAAAACTCCGGTGGGCAAGCCCGTATTTCTGGTGATTTCCGTCCAAGTGTCTCCGCCGTCAATTGATTTGTACATCGAGCTTCCCGCGCCGCCCGATTCGAAACCCCAGGGCGTACGGCGAATCTGCCACATTGCCGCGTAAAGCGTGTTTGCATTTGAGGGATCGAAAGTTAAGTCAATCGCGCCGGTGTTCTGATCGCGGAAAAGAATTTTTTCCCAAGTCCTGCCGCCGTCGCGCGAACGAAAAACGCCGCGCTCCTGATTCGGTCCCCACAAATGACCGATTGCCGCCACATAAACTATGTCGGGATTTTTCGGATGGATGCGGACGCGGGAAATCTGCCGCGTGTCGCCGAGACCGATGAATTTCCACGTTTTTCCGGCGTCAATTGATTTATAAACGCCGTCGCCGTGCGAGACGTTGCCGCGCACGGTTTCTTCGCCCATTCCGAGATACAAAACATTCGGGTCTGAATCGGCAACCGCAATCGCGCCGACCGAGCCGGTTTTAATAAATTTGTCTGTAATCGGCTCCCAATTCGTCCCGCCATCGGTTGTTTTCCAAACGCCGCCGCCGGTCGCCCCGAAATAATAAACATTCGGCTGGCTCGGAACACCTGCAACAGTTCCAACGCGCCCGCCGCGAAACGGTCCGATCAAACGGTATTGCAAATTCTTGAGCGGGTCTTGCGGTCTAGCTGCCGGAGTCGGTGAATTTTGCGGTGTCGGGGAAATCTGCGGCGAAGGCGCAAATCTCGGCGTTGGAGTGGGTTGCGGCGTTTGGGTTGAAGTTTGACCGTAAGTCGTAATTACAAGCAGCACGACTTGAAATACGAAGCAAAATAGAGATTTGCGCGGCTTTAACGCGATGGTGCGGAACAAAGTCGTTTTAAACATTGAAAATTATCCTTTTATTTTATTTGGTTTTAACTGCTGTTTTGTCGAGCGAATTAGGGAGAAAGTAAAGCAATACGACAAGAAAATCAACTTAAAATAAATCGGTTAATGCGCGCTTCTGTTTTTGTTGTCGGCTTCTGTTTTTCCGACCGGAGATTGTTTGGCGATCATTCTGTCCGACAATTGAAAAAAAATATGCCAATGTTCTTGCGGAAACAGAAATTTTCTGTTTAAATACTTGAAAACTTGTCGAGAGCTTTTCGGGCAATGTAGGGGACAAAAAATGTCGTCGCTACAAAGCCCGGCAGCACACCGCCAAAAATCCGAAATACCTATTATTCATAGTCTTTAATAAATACATTAACAATTATTCGGCAGTAAAAAGGTTGAATTTATTTTTCAAAGATCATCGAATAATTTTTGGAAAGAGGCAATTTTCTACATAAAACTTAATAATTCTTTGAAGTTTATCGGTTTTATGCTTGATAATTGTCAAGTTTTAAAATATATTGCTAACTCTGTGTGCAAGACGCCGTATTTATTGAATGGTTCGTGTCAGAAAATGCTGTCAATTTGAACGAATTGTGCTGTATTTCAAAAAAAATGTTGACACGGCTTATAAATCACTTTATATTGCACACCATTGAGACGCTAACTTGATCTCTTTAGAAGAGTGAATAAATTTTTTAGGGATAGAGAATGGATTAGTCTTTTAAAGAGCAATATGAATGCTGAAATATGATTTATTCGTATTTTTCAGCATTGTCACATAATCATTGGTTCCCGCTTTCGATTGAAAGTCAGCAGAGTTTACAGTCAACAGTGTAATCAATGCGTCGGGAAGA
>DASWLV010000227.1:0-3538 GCA_036400075.1 Pyrinomonadaceae bacterium | reverse complement strand
GGTTCTTCGTTTAAATTTTCTTCAGCCATATTGAATTTCCGTTCTAAAAATATTTTTTGATAATTCAAATTTAGCATTTTCCCGAAATCTAGTTCAAAATCGTTTTGTTATGAAAAGTTTTGACGAATTAGTTGCAATTATGGCGAGATTGCGCGCGCCCGGCGGCTGCCCCTGGGATAGAGAACAAACTTACGCTTCGCTGGCGCAATATTTGTTGGAAGAAACTTACGAAACTTTCGACGCGATTTACGAAGCCGAAGCGGGAAAACCGGAAAATCTGCGCGAAGAATTGGGCGACGTTTTGCTGCAAGTAGTTTTTCATTCGCAGATTGCCGAAGAGCGCGGCGATTTTACGATTGACGAAGTTATTCGCGGCGTCGCGGAAAAACTCGTTTTGCGTCATCCGCACGTTTTCGGCGAGAAGAAACTGGAAACCGCATCGGATGTCGTCAACAATTGGGACGAACTAAAACGCGCGGAACGCGCCGCTTCCGGTAAGGAAGAAAAGCCGAAAGATTCGATTTTAGACGACGTGACCGTTCACTTCCCCGCTCTGCTCGAAGCGCAAAAGTTGACAAAAAAGGCTGCCAAAGTCGGTTTCGATTGGGAAGCGGCGGAACAGATTTTCGACAAACTGCACGAAGAAATTGACGAGCTGAAGACGGCGATCAAAGAAAAAAAGGAAACCGAAATTCAGGAAGAAATCGGCGATTTGTTGTTTGTTATCGTCAACCTCGCCAGACATTTGGAAGCTGACGCGGAAACGGCTCTAAAACTGACAAATCGCAAATTTCGGCGGCGTTTTTCTTTTATCGAAAACGAATTAAAGCGGCGAAACGAAACTCTGGTGGAAACGACGCTCGAAGAAATGGACAGGCTCTGGAACGAGGCAAAAAATTTATCGGCGCGGGAATCTTGAGAAATTTTTGTTAAAAGTTCAAATTTTTATTGACTTCCGGCGCGGCGTTAATTATTGTAACAAACGCGATTGTTTTATAAATCGAAAGAACAAGGAATTGAAAAGCCAATGAAAAACATCATCTACCCCCAACGGATTCGCAATTTTGTCGCCACCGGTTTGGCGATTGCAGTATTTACAACTTCATCAATGGTTGCATTGGCAACGTCCGACCGCCAATTGATGGGTGAATTAACAGTTACGGGAGCTTCCACCGTCAGCGTTAACGGCGAACGTGCCGCGACGGGACGAAGCATTTCATCTTCAAGCGTCGTCGCCACTTCGGCGGATTCGAGCGCCGTCATTAATCTCGGCAAAATCGGAAGAATCGAGCTGGCTCCGAATTCGAGCTTAAGCTTGAATTTCGATGAAAAAACTATCTCCGGTTCGATTAACGAGGGCAGCGTCAAAGTTTCGAGCGCGCCGGGCGTTGAAGTAAAACTGGCGACCAAAGCGGGCGAAATCACCAATGAAGCGTCCCTGTTAAACGTTTTTTCGGTTGATACGGCTGGCAAAGTCGTTACCGAAAGCGGTCAGCAAACCGGCGGACAACAAACCGGCGGGCAAACCACCGGTGACATCACAGACAGTGAAGCCTTTATTCCCGTTGCGATTCTTCTTGGCGCGGTAGCCGTCACGGTTGTTTATCTTGCAACTACAGAAGACGACGAAAACTTAACAGTCGTCAGCCCCGTTCGATAAAAGTTTCAAATTTACTTCAAAGAAAAAGCGCGTCCAAACAGAACGCGCTTTTTCTCTTTGTTCAAAAGTTTTCTCCGATTTCGATTTGAAACGTTTGCAAGCCGCGCAAGGCAAACTTAAAATGAAATACGCTGCTCATTTTGTACGCCTGTGGTTGCGGTTTTAAAAAAACAAGCTCAAAGCTCCGGTTTTGATTTGAATGAATTTCGCCGCCGTTTTCCGGCGACGGTGGCTAATTTTGCGTCGCTGCCGAACCGCGAAATGTGGCTGCGCAGAATCAATGAGCTTGACGAGCGCTGGCGAGAATCTTTCGCCGAAAATTTTAACAAAAACAACTGTGAGGTTTTAACCGGCGGCAATCCGCCTGCCGATTTGGAAGTCGAAGCAGAGTTTGAAATTATTTACGCTGGAGGCGGTTTAGGCTTGATTCACGCCGCCGTAATGACTGCGAAATTCAGGCACCGCGTTTTGGTTTTCGACGCTCACACGGTCGGCAAAACGCACCGCGATTGGAACGTTTCCGACGAAGAATTGGCGGAATTTACGCGCGCCGGGCTGTTTACCAAAGACGAAATCGAGCGCGCTGTCGTCAATCGTTATCGCACGGGCTTTGTTAAATTTCACGATGAACATTCACGTTTAAAAACGCCGCCGCTTTTTATGCAGGGCGTTTTGGATGTTGCCGTCGAAGCCGACCGATTGCTGCAGCTCGCCGCCGACAAAATCAAAAATTCTGCGACCGAATCCGTTTTAATCAACAATCTCCGCTTTGTCCGCGCTTACATCAAACCGGACAAAGTTTTCGTCGAAACCGAAGACGCGAAAACCGGAAAACGCCGACTTTTCGCCGCGCGTCTTTTCGTTGACGCGACCGGGACGAACTCGCCTGCGTCCAGACAGATCAACAATAATCGCTCGATCACGCACGTTTGCCCGACTGTCGGGACTGTTGCGCGCGGGTTTCGACGCGGCGCGGCAAAGGACGAAGTTGATTTCAATGTCGGCGAGATTTTAGTCAGCACCGAAGACGCGAGCGATCATCGGCAGCTCATCTGGGAAGGTTTTCCGGGCAATCCGCGTCTGGACGAATACACGACTTATCTGTTTTTTTACGATTCGGTCGAATCCAAAGCCGATAAATCTCTGCTCGCCTTGTTTGAAGCATATTTTGAAAAATTGCCGACATATAAACGTCAAACCGCCGCATGGCGAGTCGTCAAACCTGTTTTCGGCTATATTCCGAGCTTTCATCATCACGGCTGGCAAAATCAAAAACAGACGGCAGCCGAACGTGTTTTACTCGTCGGCGACGCCGCCGGACTTTCCAGCCCGCTTACGTTTTGCGGTTTCGGTTCGCACGTCCGAAATCTTCGCCGTTTGACCGAATTGACCGAAGCCGCGTTGAAAGCCGATTCGCTCGACGCGGCGGCTTTGTCGGAAATCAACGCTTATGAGCCGCGCGTGGCGCAAATGGCGAGTCTGGCGGAATTTATGCGCCCGACCGAAAAGAGCAAGCCTGCGGTCATCAACGAAACGATGAACGCGGTAATGGCGGCGCTCGCAAATTTGGATGAAAACGTGCGCCGCGATTTATTTAAAGACCGAATTTCTTTCGCCGCCTTCAAAACTCTGCTTAAAAAAACGGCAATAATTCATCCGGTTGTCTTTCGCCGAATGTTTGAACATCTCGGTTTAAAAGGCTCTTTCTGGTGGCTGACGAACATTGCCGAATCTGCACTGCACGAATCAAAAACCGAAAGGAAAAAATAGTCTCTAAACTCTAGACTCTAAACTTAATTTGAGGCATACTGCATACAGTTAAGGCTCTCGTGTCTCTCGCGGCAGAAACACCAACGACAGTTGCGACGACATCGGTTC
>DASWLV010000226.1:0-13295 GCA_036400075.1 Pyrinomonadaceae bacterium | reverse complement strand
CGATACGCTCGATTTCGGATTTATCCCGCTCTTCGTCAATGCCGATGATGATTTCCAAAAGGCAATCGGGCGCGGCGATGCGCAGCAGATTTCCGAGCGCGTTTTCGTCGCCCGTAGCAATCGCTTTGAGCAAACTGCCCCATGGAAAATGGATGTGGATTTCGTCCGCCGCGCCGTTTAATTCTTCGGGCAGATTTTCAATCGCTGCTTGCAGAAACAAAACATTAGCCAGCCCGCCTTTCGCCCGTTTCCTCGTCGCTTTGGTCGAGATTTCTTTGAGCGCGGCGGCATTGGCGTCTATCCCAATGTAGAATTTGTTCGGATTCTGCTGTGCCAGTCGGTACACAAAGCGACCGTCGCCCGTCCCGATGTCCACAATCACGCCCTCGCCGGTATGGAGCAATGAGCTTTCGGAATTCTTCCGCTTCGAGTTATCAGATTGTGCTGCCACGAATGACTTTTAACATAATTTCTAAAACCTTTCCGTAATCGGCATTATAAAAAGAAATTGCTGCAAACGGCAATTCTTGAAAAAGCGAGTGCCGCGAACTGGAATGGCTTTGTGCTAAGATTTTTTTATAACGCATTTTTAGTTTATGGAATTAGCAATCGAAGAATACACCGTCGAAACCGAACCGTTTTATCTTCCGGTTCGACACGAAGTCGAGCTGTTTGAAGCCGCTTATGCGGGAAAACTGCCCGTGATGCTCAAAGGTCCTACGGGTTCGGGCAAAACCCGTTTTGTCGAATATATGGCTTGGCGACTTGCGCGCCCGCTGATTACGGTCGCGTGTCACGAAGATTTGTCGGCGACCGATCTGGTCGGGCGTTTTCTGCTCGAAGGCGAAGGAACCGTCTGGCACGACGGACCTTTGACGCGGGCGGTCAAAAACGGCGCGATTTGTTATCTCGACGAAGTTGTCGAAGCGCGCAAAGACACGGTCGTCATTATTCACCCGCTGACGGATCATCGCCGCCGTTTGCCGATTGAGAAAAAAGGAACGATGGTTGAAGCCGCCGACGGTTTTATGCTAGTCGTCTCGTATAATCCGGGCTATCAATCAATTTTGAAGGATTTGAAACAATCAACTCGTCAGCGTTTCGTCGCGCTCGAATTCGATTATCCGCCGCCGGACGCCGAAGCCGAAATCGTGGCGAAAGAAGGAAACATTGATTTGCAGATGGCGCGCGATCTCGTGACAATAGGGCAAAAGGTGCGAAACTTGCGCGGACACGGTTTGGAGGAAGGCGTTTCGACTCGTTTATTGATTTACGCCGCGCAGTTGATTGCGCGCGGAATCGCTCCGGTTGACGCGGCGGAAGTCGCGCTCTACACACCAATCACCGACGACCGCGAATTGCAGCGCAGCATCCGCGAAATCGTGACGACGGTTATTTAAAACGGAAATAATTCAAACAGGGATAAAGGCGATGAAAGGGATAAATAAATCCGTTTCTCAATCCCTTTTATCCCCTTTATCCCTGTTTAAGTCTCCGGCTTAACTTTTCTTTACATTCTAAGGGGCAAAACTTATCGTACAGAAGCAAACCGTTTGCAAACAGTTAGCGTCAAAATTCTTGCTATCTAAGTCGCTTCAAGAATAGGAAAACGAAAAGAAAATGCAGAATCGTTTTTTAGGGTTTATTTTCACGAAAATTGTTTTCGTGTTGACATTATTTTTATTAACCGGCTTTACAACCGCAGCCTCAGCTCAGCAAAAGCAAAGTTTTGACGTTACCGATTATCGAATCGAAGCGCAGCTTGTCCCCGATACCAATCGTTTACAGGCGACTGCGGACGTAACTTTCGTCCCGAAAGCCGAAATGCGAAGCGTCGCATTTGAACTTAACGGCTCGCTCAAAGTCGAATCGGTTCAGCGCATCGGTTCCGCCCCAACCGCTTTGCCGGCAACGACTGCAACGCCTAAAACCGGCGCGCGCGCAACGCGACCGACGCCGACTCCGCCGCCGGTTTCCGCCGCTGGAAATCTGACGTTTGTTCAAGATCAGGTTGGAGTGAACAATCTCGGACCGAACGTGCGCGTCGAATTTACCGAGGCGGTCGCGGCGAACACGCCCATCACTTTGCGTTTTCGCTATGCCGGAACTTTGGTGACGCCGGAAGGCGGCGTTTTGGCGACCAAACGGCTTGCCGCCGTGACCGATGAAATTTCGTATCTGTTGTATCCGGCGCGCTGGTTTCCGTTTCACGATTACGCCGCCGACCGTGCCGCTTCCGACATTACGCTGATTGTTCCGGCTGGGTTACAGGCGGTCGGTTACAGCGAAGAGCCGGTTGCAGCTTCCGGTGCCGGGCGATATCGTTTTGTGAACCGCAAACAGGGTTTGATCGGTAATTTCGCGGTCGGAAAATTCTCACCGAAAACGGTTCGCACAGGAAATTACGAAATCCAGTTTTTCACTCGCATTGGAAACGATGCCCGCATCGCCGAATACGGCGATGCTCTCGGTCGCGCTTTGCAGTTTTATAACGGACGTTTCGGCGCGAGCGACACCGGGAACAAGCTCTCGGTAGTGCAGATTGACGACGAATCGCTCGATGTTTATTCCGCGCCCGGCGTGTTGTTTCTTTCGACCAAATATTTTGAAAATCCGCCGCAAATAATCGGCGAGCGCTTGCAGCGCGAAGCCGCTTATCAATGGTGGGGACACACGGTCGGTTTGAAGTCTTTCGACGACGCCTGGATTTCGCAAGGTTTGGCGGAATACAGCGCGCTCGAATTGCGTGAGCAGAACGCCAAAGGCGATGATCTGGAAGCCGCAAACCGCGAGCTGCTCGAACGCGCTTTGAGCTTCGAGCAATCGGCTTCGATTTTGCGCGCGCCCGGAACTTTGGACGACACGACCGCCGCTTATCAATACGTGATGTTTTACAAAGGCGCAGCAGTTTATCGTCTGTTGCGCGAAACGATGGGCAAAGATAAATTCAATCAGCTTTTGCGCTCGTTTTTAAATCAATATCGCGGCAAACAGGCTTCGATTGAAGAGTTTGAAAAGCTCGCTTCGCAGGTCAACGGCTCGAACCTGCGCTACTTTTTCGCGCGCTGGGTTGACTCGACGGGCGTGCCGGAATTTAATGCCGATTTTCAAATTATCCGCACGCGCGGCGGCAAGTTTATCGCGCGCGGAACGGTAAAACAGAATTACGAAAATCTGCGTTTGCCGGTTGACGTTCAGCTTCGCGCCGAAGGCGGCGACAGTAAAACTCAAACCGTCAAGATTGACGAGCAGAGCGAAGATTTCAGCATCGAATCGAACGGCGCGCCGGTTGAAGTCGTGATTGACCCGCAGTTTAAACTGCTCAGAATTGATCAGGATTTGCGAGTTTCTTCGATTGCCCGGCGCGGAATCGAGCAATTCAAAGAAGGCAATTACGCCGAAGCGCAGCAGCAATTCGAAGCCGCTTTAAAGCTCGACCGCTCGAATTCGTGGATTTATTACCATCTCGGCTTGCTCTTTTTAGAACAGCGCAATTACGATCTGGCGATTGAGAATTTTAAAGCCACGCTCAGCGGAAACCTTAGACCGAATTGGCTCGAAGCCTGGGCTAACATCAAAATGGGCAACGCTTACGATGCCAAAGGCGACCGCGACCGCGCCGTTTCCGCTTATCAGCGAGCGCAAAAAACCGGAATCAATTACGACAACGCCCAAAACCAGGTCAAAAAATATCTCGACACGCCTTATGACCCGCGAAACACTACAACCGCGGCGAAATAAAGGCTAAAAGCTGAGGGATAAAGAATAAAAGCGAAAGAAGCGTTTGACACGACGTTTCTTTCGCTTTTATTTTTGCTTTCGATGGCTTTCTGGCGACAAATTTCAAATCCGCTGCTCGCGGTTTTTTATCCGCACGAATGCTCTTTGTGCGGAAAATCGGTCGAGGCGATTGAGCTTGGCGACGTTTGCCAGCAGTGTTGGGAAAAGAGCGAAATTTTCGACGGTTCGGGAACAATCTGTTTCCGCTGCGGTTTGGTTTTAGCAAATTCTCCGAATGTTGAAATCGAAAGAGAAGTTTATTGCCGCGCTTGCGACGAGCTTTCTTTTGCGGCAGCGCGAGCGGTTGGAATTTATGACGGCGCGCTGCGCTCAACGGTTTTAAAACTCAAACGCGAGCCTTTTGTGTCGGAAAAATTAAAAGATTTGCTTTTCGCGGCTTTCAACCAAACGCCGATCAATCAAGCGACAAAAATCATCGCCGTTCCGCTCCACGAAAAGCGTTTTCGTGAACGCTCCTTTAATCAAGCCGCAGTTTTAGCCGAATGTTTGTCGAAAACGAGCAAGTTGGAGGTTTTAGAAAACTGCTTGATTCGCAGCGTTCACACGCAGATGCACCGCGCCGGAATGGATGAACGCGGGCGGCGCGAATCCGTGGAAAAATCGTTTGAAGTCAAAAACGCGCGGCTCATCAAACGCGAAAAAATCCTGCTCGTTGACGACGTTTTCACGTCCGGCTCAACTGCCTCAGCCTGCGCCAAAATTCTCAAAGAAAAAGGCGCGAGTGATGTTTTCGTATTAACCATCGCTCGCGCCAGATAAAAAATGAAGGTTGAAGGCTAAAAACTAAGGAATAAAAATGATTTTCAGATTCCTTATATTTTAGCCTTTCGCCTGTGGATTAGGGTTTGTCCGCAGGCGGAATCGGCGTATCGGTTGAGACACCGAAAAACTCGCCGCGAAATGCCCCGGAAGTGCTGTTTAAAATGTACCAAGCCTTGCTGCCCGAAACCGTGCGCGTAACGGCGAAATCGGTGCGCCCGTCGCCGTCGTAATCGCCCGGCACGGCTTCGTCGTCAACTGCTCCCCATTGTCTAGCCAGAAGCTGGTTGTTGGAAGATTGCAAAACATACCAGAACGCAGTAGTGCTGCCGGTTGCGGCTAAATTACGGAATACGGCAAGGTCTGTTTTGCCGTCGCCGTCGTAATCGCCCGGCACGGGATTGTCTGCAGATGTCCCCCAAGAAACCTCTCTAAAACCGTCCCGACTTTGTTGAATGAGCCACCTGCCCCCGGAAAACCTAAAAATGGCTATATCAGCACGCCCGTCGCCATCGTAGTCGGCAGGAACAGTCCTCACGCCGCCAATAGCAGGGGAAGTCCCGAGTGATTCGGATCGGAACGTGCCGGTCGCAGAGTTGAAAATGTACCAATCGGGGTTTCGGAAAACCGCGTAATCGGTTTTTCCGTCGCCGTCAAAATCCGCCGCAACTGGAATGTCGCCCGCAGCGCCCCATTTAAAAGAGCGGAAAGCGCCCGTCGAGCTATCGAGCGAATACCAATTGCCCTCGCTTCCGCGAAAAACCGCTATATCGGTTTTTCCGTCGCCGTCAAAATCTCCGGGCGTAATAACGTCGCTCGATACCCCGAACTGGACCGAGCGGAAACCGCTGGCGGTTTGCAGATACCAAAACTTGCTGCCGGACGTATCGCGGGTAACCGACAAATCGGTGCGCCCATCTCCGTCGAAATCAGCGACTTTCGCTTGCGGCGGTCGCGTACTCGAACTAATGATTTTCTGAACCGTTCCGTTAGTCAGACTATTGGTCGTAAAATAAATTTCGCCCTGATCGTCTTCGCCGAACGAGGTAATAAAAAAGGCGGTGTCGAGAATGAGCGTGTTCACGCCGTTTAAAAGCTGCCAGATTTCGCCCGAACAATAATCGCCGTAAATATAAGCGCCCTGCGGAAATGTTCCGCGCGTTCCGCGATATACGTAGCCGCCGGTAATCGAGCAGCGCCCACCCGTGTGCGTATATTGAAAAATCGGCGGCGTGTGATTGATCGGATTTGCGCCGCCAGCACATTGCTCAGGATTCAAGCCGGTACAGTTTGTTCCTTCGTAAGCGCGCCAGCCGTAATTTGCGCCGCGTTGTCCGATGTCAATTTCTTCAATCTGATTCTGCCCGACATCTCCGATATACAATTGCCTCGTTCCGCCGCGGTCGAAAGAAAAACGATACGGATTTCTAAATCCGTAAGCGTAAATTTCGTCCCGCCCCGGCACCTCATCTCCGTAAAACGGGTTGTCCGTCGGAATATTATACGGCAGACGAGGATGAGCGGTGTTTATGTCAATTCTGAGCATTTTGCCGAGCAAAACTTCGATGTTTTGCGCATTGTTCGGCGGATCGTTCTGCGAACCGCCGTCGCCCGTCGCGAAATACAGATAACCGTCCGGTCCGAAAGCGATAGTTCCGCCGTTGTGATTTGAATTATTCGGATGCGGAATTGTGATAATCGGTCTAAATAGTCCGTCGGAAACGTTCGGATTGGTAGCGGAAACACGGTATTCGTCAACCTGAATCGCGTTGTCCGGCTGACGAGTGTAATAAACGTAAAACAGGCGGTTTTGCGGGTTTTGCGGATGAAACGCCAATCCGAGCAGACCGCGTTCATCGTTCACCGAGTTTGAAGTCGCAACTCTCGACGATATATCGAGAAAATCCGTCGTCGTGCCGGTCGCCGGATTGTGAACTTTAATGACGCCGCTTTTTAAGAGAATAAACAACCGTCCCGAACCGTCTCTCGCGCTCGTCACCAGATTCGGCAAAGCCAAATTGCCGACGATTTGCTGCGTTTGATACGATTGCTGCGCCCGGACGGCGGAAAGATTGATTGTGAAGCTAAAAATGAGCAGCAAAAGTCCGATTAAAACGGCTTTTGCATTCGATTTAAACATCTTGTTTTCCTCCATAAACTTCCGTTCTATAAGCTCTCTGTTTTTCTATTCTAAGACGCTCTGCGTCTCGCTAGAGTCTAAGGTTTTTATCGGCTTATTTTCAGCAACCGCCAAAAATGACGTACATAAAAACAAACTTTTAAAGGCTGTGGAGAGTTTTTCAATTTGTTACATCGTAAATCAATGGCTTCCATTCCCGCAAGCAGTTCTTTTTAACAGATTTGTTCGATTTTGAGGTTTAGGTTTTGAAACGCCTTTTGAAAGAAAAAAGTGAGCAATATTCAGGCTTTTCCATAAATATTTGGAGAGTGTTTCAAAAATGCTCGTTTTTGAAACACTCTCCAAATTAGAATCTAACTCTCAGACCCGTTCCGATTACGTGCAAATCTCCGGGACGGCTTCTTCCGTCATTTTGTCTCCGGGCTAGAAGCGAAGAAGTCTTCCGCAAATTAATTTGCTTAGCCCCTGTTTTGCAAACTCCTTGCAAAACGTTGTTCTCCCGTGTCACTTCAAAAATGACTTCGGCGACATATTGTTTTCAGTACAAAACTACAGACAAAATTAAATAGTCAAGATTTTTTTATTCTATGCTTAGATACCTGAATCGGTATTTTCGCCTTTTGTAATATTCCTTTTGTTGTAGCGAGATTCAAAAAATCCGGTAAATGCAAGAACGATTAAAGCTAAAACAGTACCAAGGAATGCTAATCCCAGACTCCCTAATCCGACAGTCACGCCGATAGCTGCGGTCATCCAAACGCCCGCTGCTGTTGTCAGCCCTTGAATATCACGTTCGTCGTTTAACTTAAGAATAGAACCCGCTCCAAGAAAACCAATTCCGGTGACAATTCCTTGAATTACACGCGATAATCCTTCTAGAGATAAGCCCGCGCCGGAACAGGCGATAACAAAAACGGCTGTTCCGAGAGTAATTAGGATATGCGTGCGGAAACCAGCTGGTTTTCCTGCTCTTTCGCGGTCTATTCCGATAGCTGCTCCAAACAAGGTGGCTGCGCAAAGCCGGATAATAACACGTGTTAGCTGCTCTGCATTGAGCATTCCGAATGTTAATTCCTGCCACAAGATGTCCATTTTATTCTCCTTCCTTTTTAGAGCCGGTAACGCACGCGCGCCTGCCGCAAAGCCGCATCTTCGACTTCGAGGTTTTGCAGACGCAGTGTGATGTCCGCGTTTAAATCCAAACCGGCGCGCTCGCCGCGTTTTAAATGCGCTGTCCCGGCGGCGGCAATCATCGCAGCGTTGTCGGTCGAAAGATGCGGCGACGGAAAATAAACCGGAATCTTAAATTTTTCTCCAAGCAGGTTTGCCGCTTCGCGCAGAGCTTTATTGCAGGCTACGCCGCCTGCGACAATCAAAGTTTTCGGTCGGTATTCTTCCATCAGTTTTTCGAGCGTTACCATTAACTGACGGACAACCGAAAACTGAAAGCTCGCCGCCAAATCACGGATTTGCTGATTCGGCGTTTCTCCCGCTTCGACGGCTTTGATGTCGTTTTCGCGGACGTATTTTGAAACTGCGGTTTTTAAACCGGAAAAGCTGAAATCAGGTCGCCCATCACTGATTTTAGGCAAGCTGAATTTGATTTTCTTTGAGTCTCCGGTGAGTGCAAGTTTTTCGATAATCGGACCGCCCGGATAACTGAGTCCGAGCATTTTTGCTACTTTGTCAAACGCTTCGCCCGCAGCGTCGTCGCGGGTGCGCGCTATGTTTTTATATTTACCTTCTTCCGGCACAAAGAAAACGTTAGTGTGACCGCCGGAAACAATCAGCGCCAGCGCGGGATATTGAATTGGCGGATTTTCAAACGCAACCGAATAAACGTGACCTTCTATGTGGTTAACGCCGACAATCGGTTTATCGAGCGCAAACGCCAGAGCTTTCGCATACGAAACGCCAACCAGCAAAGAGCCGATTAATCCGGGACCTGTAGTGACGGCAATCCCGTCCATTTCTTCAAGCGAAACGTTTGCTTTCTCTAATGCCGCCTCAATAATCGGCTCGATTTTTTCGAGATGCTCGCGCGAAGCGATTTCCGGCACGACGCCGCCGTATTTGCGGTGAATTTCAATCTGCGAGGAAATAACCGAAGACAAAATTTCGCGCCCGTCACGCACGACCGCAGCGGCAGTTTCATCGCAAGAGCTTTCAATTCCTAAAACCAGCATAATCTAATCTTAAAGATACAAGTGAAACAGAACAAGCGAAGAAAAATCTTGACAATAAATAATGTCTTATTTATTGTAAGAGTCGCTATTACACCTTGTAAGACAGCAGATTTATTACCTTAAAGTTAAATTTAAATATGAGCGATGATAAACGCAAAACAAATTTCCCGAAACTTTCGCATAAAGAATTTGTCATTCTGGAAATGTTAATCGGCAAAGGTGAAATGTACGGTTTGGAAATGGTCGAAGCCTCCGAAGGCGAGCTTAAACGCGGCACGATTTACGTTACTTTACAGCGAATGGCGGAAAAAGGGTTTGTCGAATCGCGCGAAGAAGCGCGCCCGCAACCCGAAATCGGCATTCCGCGCCGCGTTTACAAAGCAACCGGGCTGGGAGAGCGAATGTTTCGCGCTCAGGAAATGGCATTGGATTTTTTAAATTTAAATCTCGAACCGAAAGGAGCAAACTAAAATGACGAGCAATTTGCCGGAAAACCGTTCGGCTTTTGAAATTTTTCTCAGATATTTGTGGCGGCGAAAAGCGATTATTTTTCTGCCGATTGCGGCAATGTCGCTTTACGTCGGTTTTTATCGTTATTTCAGCCCAAACAGATTTGCTTCGCAAGGCAATTTAACCATCACGCAAAAAATAAAATCCGAGCCGACTTTAAATCGGCTCGAAGAAATCAAGCGCGAAATTTTGTCGGGCGCTTATCTCGAACAACTGATTTTAAAACACGATTTGTTTCGGCGCGAACGCGAAAGCAGCGTGCCGATATCGGAACTCGTCGAGAAATTGCGTAAAGTTTTTGAGACAAATATTGATATAAGCGACGATGAAACCGGCGAGGTCGGAACCGTTTTACTTTTTTTCTCCACCGCTGACCGGCAAACCGCCGCAGCCGTTATCAAAGACCTTGCCAGCCGTTTTGAAGCTGAAAGCAATTTCAACGTAATCAAATCTTTCTACAAACCGCATGAATATCAATTAAAAGGCTTGTCAGCTTTTTTGATAGGCGCTTTTTGGGGAGCGTTTTTCATTAGTTTACCGCTGCTTTTTCTTTACGAAATTCCGAACATTTTTTATTCGCCCGGAACTCACAGAGAAGTTTTTCAACCGCTGCTCGCGGATTGGCGTGAAGAATATTTTGAAGCCCTGAACCAGAATCAGAAGTTAAAAGCGGCTTGGATTTCAGTGTGCTATGCTTGGGCGTTTTTGATGGCAATGCTGCAGCGCAGCCCGCTTGGTGATTTGATGGAATCGCTGCGCTCTTTCGCAAAATAAAGGTCTTTTTTTGGCTGCGGTTTTCCTTTTAAAATTAACATTGACGATTCCGGCTCCAAACGGCATCATTAAGTTATGCAAAACAGGCGTCGGCGCTTCAAAGCCCGCAAAAACCGGATGAACGCTCCGGCGCGTTTTTTTGTTTGATAAAGGGGAAATTATTATGGCAACAGCAACAATGCATAGAACGAAAAACGATTTACCGGAAGAATTAAGAGCACAGGTTATCGAGATTTTGAACAAGCGTCTGGCGGACTCTATTGATCTTCAATACCAAGCCAAACAAGCGCACTGGAACGTCAAAGGCGAGCAGTTTCGCGCGCTTCACGAGCTTTTCGATGAAGTTGCGACGGCGGCGGGAGCATACACGGATTTAATCGCCGAGCGCGTCACGCAGCTCGGCGGTACGGCTTACGGAACGATTCGCGCCGCATCAAGCAATTCGTCTTTGATGGAATATCCGCTTGAAATTTTTGACGGTCATTCGCACGTCGAAGCCGTTTCAAACGCGCTTTCGACTTACGCGGCAAACATTCGCCGCGATATTGACCAAACGACCGAATTACAGGACGCCGGAACTGCGGATTTGCTAACGGAAGTCGTGCGCGGGGTGGACAAAAATTTGTGGTTTGTCGAAGCGCACAATCAAATTCGCAACGATTAAACTAGCGATTACAACAAACAAAAACGCCGTCCGGATTTTCAATTTCCGGCGGCGTTTTTTATTTGCGGGTTTTGTGATTTGATTGTTTCGGCTAATTCAATCAAAAATCTGGCAGGCGGTTTTCCGGTCAAGCGCGGCGCGCTCGTGTTGAATTGCACGGCAAGCGCGATTTTTTGTTCTGGAAAATACATCATCTCGGTCAAATAACCGGGGAAAAATCCGCTGTGACCATAAGCGATTCCGGCTTGAGTCGGGCGAATAATCACGCCCAAGCCGTATTTCGTTTCTTTTCCGAGCATCGGCGCGGAAACGCCTTCGAGCATTTGGGGAAGCAGCGACGCATCAAAAGCCTTTCCTTCATACATCGCTTTCGCCCAGCGCGCCAAATCTTCGGTCGTCGAAGCATAGCCGCCGCCCGTCCATTCAAACTGCGGATTAATGATAAATTTGCCGTTTTCCAAAACCGCGTCTTTTCCGCCAAACGGATTTCCCTGACTGGCGTAACCTTGAATTAACCCGCGTATTTGACGCGAATTGGAAGGAACTGTGTTTTTCAATCTTAGAGGTTTTAAAATCCGCTTTTCGACCAAATCGTAAAAACGTTTGCCCGTGACTTTTTCGATAATCATTCCGAGAACGATGTAATTCGTGTCCGAATAATCCCAACCTTTTCCGGGTTCAAACGGCGGCTTTTCATCGAGAAGATACGCCAGTAATTCTTCAGGTCGCCAAACTTTGTCGGGCTGTGCGGTCAAATCTTTAGTGAATTGATCTTTGAATTCATAACGCACCAAACCGCTCGTGTGATTCATCAACTGCCTGACGGTAATCTCTCGCGCATTCGGGAGTCTGGAAAACCACGTTTCTTTGCCCAGATATTTTTCGATTTTATCGTCAAGATTTATTTTTCCTTTTTTGACCAATTGCAAGGCGAGCGCCGCGGCGTAAGTTTTGCCGACGCTGCCCGAAAGCATTAAATCCGACGGGCGCATCGGCGTTTTGGCTTCGCGTTCGGAAAAACCTGCGGCTAAACCAAAACAGTTTCCGTCCGCCAAACAAACGCCGACGGTCGCGCCGGGAAATTTGCCCGCTTTGTGCAGCTCGTTAAGCTGGGCTTGCAGCTTTTCCGATAGTTTCGCAACACTGCTTTTCTGCGCCGTCGCGGAAATGCTCAACGCGAGCAAAATTGCAGAGGTGAAGAAATTTAAGCAAAACTTGGTCAACAAAATTTTCATAACTAAAATTTAACTCTTATTTCTTTCGCAAATACTCCTTCGGAATCGGATTTTCCGGGCGTTCCTCCTCCCAGGTGACGGCGGAAATCCACCAGCGTTTTCCGTCGTTGTAAAGCTCGATGCTGTTAATGCCGCGCGCTTTTTGCTTTTTCTCGCCGCTCGTTTCCCATTCGTAAGCCGAAAAAACGTGAGCGATATTTCCAAACTGCCTGACTGTGCGACCGATTTCGCGCTCGATAAAACCTTCTTTGACGAAAAACTCGTTTGCGCCATTGATGTATTGCTCCTGCGTCATAATCGAGGCGTGCGGTTTTCCATTTCTGAGGCTCATTCCGACTAAACGCACGCCCGGCGCATACAAAGTTTTGTCTCGTCCCCACTGTCGCGGCTCGCCTACTTTGCCTGAAATGACTTCGTAAAACGCTTTGACAATGCCGTCAATTGTGGAAACGTCCGCCGGATTTGCTTCGACTTTCGGAATCTTTACCATTTGCAAATCTCTTTCGCATTGAAATTCGAGCGTCGAAGCGGCGTTGGCAATTTTCCAGCCCGTTTCGGTTCGTACCAAGTTAAAAGTGTTCGCTCCGCAATGCGAAAATTTGTCGCCGACGTGGAAAGTGTAGCGACCGTAAACCGTCGCCAAATCGCCGAAAACGTTGACCTGCGGCTGCGGCATTCGCTCGGCAAACTCAGGCGCTTTCGATTCGGAAATCAGTTTGGCGAAAGCCTCGCCGCTCAGAACGCGAGTTTTTGACAAACCGTTTCCGTCGCGCGGTTTATCAATCGCCACAAGCTGACCCTCGGGCGTAAACAGAGCTTTGATGGCGTCTGCATTTTTCGTTCGCATCGCTTCCCATAATCGGTCAATCACGGCGATTGCGTCCTGTTTCGCGGTTTCGTTCGCTGAGGTTTGCGCCTGTATTGAAACGCAGAACGCGAGAGTTAAAATCAGTAATAAAATCTGTCTCATATTTTTTCTTTCGGCACTTTAATTTTTTTCGTGTCGCCGATTTCCGCAATCAATCCGTTTTTGACAATCACCGTTTGATTTTGAAGGACGCGCTCTTTATCCATCGGAATGACATTGACGCCGACAAACGCCGTCGTTTTTGAATCGAGCGGGTTGGATTGTCCGACCGCAGCCGAAACTGCCAGCAAAATCAACGAGAAAATTATCCTTTTCATTTTTCCCCTGTCTCCTAACACGCTTTCAAAAAAGGCTTCTT
>DASWLV010000225.1:0-65233 GCA_036400075.1 Pyrinomonadaceae bacterium | reverse complement strand
TGTATCTACACGTCCTTTTTGTTTCAGATTGTTTTAGAGCAAATTTCAGAATTATGCAATACAAACAGAAGCCCGCGCGTGAGCAAGGGCGGAATAGTTGACCTGTGAGTTCCGCCCTTGCTCACGCGCGAGCTTCTGTTTTGTGCATCAATTAACTGAAATCTGCTCTAGAGCGGATTTTAAATAAACGAGATACAAGATAAATTGGGCGCGTTCCCTTTAGAAACGCGCCCATAAGTTTTTAGCTGAGATAAACAGCAAAATTAGAAGTGGAATCGAACTGCAAACTGAATTTGTCGTTCGCGGAAGTTATTGCTATCTGTCGAGAAAATGCTTCCGAAAGTTGGCTGAAAACATAATCCGTTCGGATCGATGGTCGTGGGGCAGTTGGCGTATTGGGTGAAATTAAGTCCGGAAACTTGAGTTCGGTTGAAGATATTAAACCCTTCAGCCAACAATTCAAGATTATATCTTTCGGTGAAATTGATTCGTTTTGAAACTCTTAAATCCACATTCCAAAGATCAGGATTGCGATAAGAATTGCGCCGGTTCAGCGGAAAACGGTTGCTGCCGTTAGTGCCGTTTAAATTCGCAGGACCTGAGCCGGTAAATGGAGAGCCTGAGTAGTATATGAAAATCGGCGCAAGCGACCAGCCGTTAAGCAAGTAATTATAAAATGCGTTGTCACTTCCATCGTACAACGTCGGCGAATAAACCGCGCTGGCGACGAATTTATGACGTATATCAAAATTACTCGGTCCCTCTTCAAGGTTTGGATTGAAAAGGTCTAACGGTTGATTAAAGATACTGGTCGTAATTTGCGAGTTTTGTCCGGTATCCGTTGATTTCGCTAAAGTATAGCTGGCTTGGAATTGTAAGCCGTTTGTAAAACGGCGATTTCCTTGCAAAACTAAAGCGTGATATTGGGATTTCACCGAGCTTTGAAATTGAAGCAGTGACGGAAGCGCCGTATTAGCGCGAGTATATAATGGCAAAGTGAAAGATTGTCCATTAAAATCTCCGTCGTAAACATTGAAAGTTCGGCTTCCGCCTGTCGGCGTAATATTCTGTTCTACAAATGTCGGCAAATACCGTCCCGTGCTTCCGATATACGAAACGGAAACAGCGGTATTTTTAGCAATTTCATGTTCAAGAACCAAGTCGTACTGATGAATCATTGGGGCTTGAAAATTTTCCTGATAAAAATTAATTGTAGCTGCCGCAAGTGTCTGATTATTGTTAGGCAGAACATTTGGGAAGATAGGACCAGATGCCGGTGCGATATTTACTGTTCCCTGTCCTGCCGGATTACCGGTTCTCAGCAAATTATTCCAAACGTGCCCGCCAAGGAAGCGTCCGTAATAAATACCGTATCCAGCGCGGAGCGACGTTCTGCCTTGACCCGTCAAATCGTATGCGAAACCAACCCGCGGACCAAAGTTGTTTTTATCGCTCGGCAAGGTTGATGTAGCTTCTGCGAGAGTTCTGCCATCCCTCGGAATAACAGCGGTGCTGGCATTCGGTATTATTGCGTCAGGCAGTTTTTGATACTCGTAACGCAAGCCCATATTTATTGTCAAACGCGGCGTGATGCGAAAATCATCCTGCAAAAAGAAGCTGTATTCGTTCATGCTGAATTTCAAACCGGGGATTCCCACGCCTTGAACATAATTGCTCGTGTAGCATCTGCCAGCCGTCCGCGTTGAAGTAATACATGATGTTGTTGCTGTAAAAGGAGATTTGAAATTAACGTAATCAACGATAAAATCATTGATGTTGCCGTATGTGAATTGACCGGCTTCGGAATTTAAATTTTGAATATCATCGGTTACTCGATTAATATCGCCTCCGAATTTAAAGGTATGTCTGCCTGAAATCCAGGTAACGGTATCAGCAAATTGGACGCGGCTTTCAAAAGGATAACGAAGACGCTCAAAATTAGAAGTTGTCCCGAATGTTAATCCATTCGTCAAAGCAACCTGCGGAGAGCGTTGACCTTGAGAAGTAGTAGCGGTCGCAGGCTCGCCCGGAAGCGGCTCCTGACTCAGTGCATATTCATTATCACGAGCGTATTGAAAACGAGCCTCATTTAGCAAATTAGGGGAAATCGTTGATTGCAGCCGTAAATTCAGCGTATCAACATCTACGAAATCATCGCCAAAGCTTCTTCGTCCCAATGTATTGGTAGCTTGTGTCTGCAAACCGGCAGGAGATTCCCAACGCAAACGATTATAGGTTGCGCTGAACAGATTTTTGTCGTTAATCTGCCAGTCAATTTTTGGCAGGATAGTTGTTTGATCGCCACGGCGCGGTGTTTCACCGGTCAATGAAGTTAAAAATCCCAAAGTTTCATTGACTTGAGCGCTGGTGAGTCCTCTTCCAAGAGTTCCCGCCGGTCTTCCAGGCACCTGCTGTCCACGCGGAGTTGTCAATAATGCAGTATCTGCCGTATTCAAATAAGTGAGACTGGAAAATCTTGCGATACCTGGGAAATTGCGTTTCTGCTGATCGTAGCTGAAAAAGAAAAACAGGCGGTTTTTAATAATCGGACCACCGATTGCGCCGCCGAATTGATGTCGAACATCTACCGCTTTGATTCCTACCTGACTTGAGAAACCATTTACTATAGCCGGGACGAAAGATGCGGGATTACGCGCGCCGAATTTATTATTGCGGTAGTATTCAAAAAGCATCCCGCGAAATTGGTTGGTTCCGCTTTTTGTGACCGTATTCACCACGCCGCCCGCCGAGCGTCCGTATTCGGCTGAATAATTCGACGTGTTGACTTGAAACTCGCGAATCGCAGCCTGGCTGACAACATATCCGATGCGTGTGCGTCCGCGTTCTTCCGATTGGAATGATTGATTATTATCGCCGCCATCTACGGTGCTGTTGTTGAGCAAACCGGAAATGCCGCGAAAACTAATCAAACCGAAATTGCCGTCGGGAACAGTCGCCGGCGTTAAAAGCACGAAGTTGGAAGCGCGGCGTCCGTTAATCGGCAGATCACGGATTGAAGTCTCGTTGATATTGGTCGCAAAGTCCTGCGAATTGGTATTGATAACAGGAGCTTCCGCAGTCACTTCGACGGTTGCGCTCGCTTGTCCGACGGTCAGCGGAATGTTAACGGTCGTGACTTGACCGACTTCGACAATTACATTGTTTCCGGTAAAAGGGGCAAAGCCCGTTTGCGTAATGTTAATAGTATAAGTGCCGGGTTGAAGGTTGCTGGCGACATATACACCGTTTTCATCGGTTGTCACAGTCTGGGTTTGATTTGTTCCGGCATTCGTAACCGTTACGGCTACGTTCGGCAAAACTGCGCTCTGCGGGTCTGTAATCGTTCCCCGAATACCGCCCGTGACGGTTGATTGCGCTAATACGCCTGCTGTACTTGCGGCAAAGCACAAGATTGCAACCGTTAAAAAGCGTGTTAGATTTAGCATTAGAAATTTCGACATAATTTTGTCCTTTTAATTAAAATACCTGTTGTTTATTTAACTGTCTGGCGCACAATCGGCGCGCTTCCCTATTTATGTATTGAGTTTAGTTGTGAGTTAGTCAGCGCTGTGATTTATAATTGCCAACAGCGTTTTTATCAACCGCAACTTACCAGTTTCTTACAACTGTATGAACAACCTGTTAAATAATTTTCGCTTGCCTGAAATGGCTTGAAGTTCTGTTAAAATTTATCAGTAAATATCTATTTACGCAACTTTTAAGAAAACGTTCAAACAGAAAATGAAAAAGATGAGAAAAACGTGTTTTATCTTTCTGATTTTAACCGTATTGATGCTGCCCTCGGCGGCGCAAACTGCGCGACAAAACAACCCTTTGCGTTCGGGTCCGATGCTCGGTTATAGCGAGATGACCGAAACCGCCGTTTGGCTGCAAACAAAACAACCGGCAGAAGCGCAAATTCGCTATTGGAAACAGGGCGAAACGAAAAACGTAAAATTTAGTAAAACGGTTAGAACCAACGAAGAAGCCGATTTTATCGCTCGTTTTACGCTGTCGCAATTGGAATTTGGCGCGCGTTACGATTACGACGTTTATCTGAACAATCGGCGAGTGACGTTTGATTTTCAACCGACTTTTCAAACCCAGCCGCATTGGCGCTGGCGCACCGAGCCGCCCGCTTTTCGCTTTGCTTTAGGCTCGTGCGCTTATATTAACGACCCGCCGTTTGACCGTCCGGGAACGCCTTACGGCTCCGGGTTTGAAATTTTCCGCACAATCGCCGCGAAAAAACCGGATTTTATGATTTGGCTGGGCGATAACGTTTATTACCGCGAGCCGGATTGGCTGACGGAAACGGCAATGCGTTACCGCTTCCGGCAAAACCGCGAATTGCCGGAATTGCAGCAGCTTTTAGCCACCACTCACAATTACGCGATTTGGGACGATCACGATTATGGACCGAACGATTCCGACCGAACCTACCGCTTGCGCGAACAATCGCTGCGCGTATTTAAAGATTATTGGGCGAACGCGACTTACGGCGAACCGGAAACGCCCGGCGTTTTCGGGCGTTTTGAATGGGCGGATGTTGAATTTTTCCTGCTCGACGACCGCTTTTACCGTTCGCCAAACGAAATGCCCAATTCGCCCGACAAAGTGATGCTCGGCGAGCGGCAAATGCGCTGGCTGACTGAAAGTCTGCGTTCGAGCAAAGCCACATTTAAAATCGTCGTCAATGGCAGTCAAATGCTCAATCAGTTCAATCCGTTTGAATCGTTCAAACAATTTCCTGGCGAATATCGTCGTCTGCTCGATTTTATTCGCGACGCCCGCGTCGAAGGCGTCGTTTTTCTTTCGGGTGATCGTCACTACACCGAGCTGATTCGTATAAATGATGTCGGAAGTTACCCGCTTTACGATTTTACGTCCAGCCCTTTAACCGCCGGAAACTCAAATCCTCATAAAAACGAAGAAAACAACCCGGATCGCGTCGCCGGAACTTTGGTTAAGGGAACGAAGAATTTTGGAATGATCGAAGTAACCGGACCGGCAAAAGAGCGCCGATTGACGATGAGCGCGGTTGATTTAACAGGCAAGGAATTATGGAAACACGAAATTCAGGCGTCGGAGCTTAAATTTCCGAAACAATAAATAGAGGAAAAAGGCTAAGACAATTTCTTAGCCTTTTTCCTTAAAACCATCCTTTTTTGCCTTGAATATATGTGCGGACAAACTCCTCATCCGGTTTTGTCAAATACATTACTCCTTCGATGATTCCGACAATTTGCATCGCGATAATGCCGATGCCGCAAGTTACAAATCCGACTATCAGCGAAACGACCAGCATTATCACGCCTTCCTGCGTGTAACCCAAATAAAACTTGTGAATGCCGAGCCAGCCGAGCAAAATTCCCAAAATTCCGGCGGCGACTTTTTTATCAGCGCCCTGCGATTTCCAGTAATCGGGCGAACCGCCATAATTCTGTTGTTGTGGATACATCTCTTTTCTCCTGTTTCAAATCAATAATGCCGAATTATCTTAACGATAAAATCAGGCTTGTCAATTTTGCGGAACATATCCGGCAGGTGCGGGACGGTCGCCCGCCGCACCGAAATTCACCGCCATAAATCCGGCTTGGCTTTGCATTGCGTACCAAAAACCGTTTTCCGGTCGAAAAACGGCAAAGTCCCATTTGCCGTCGCCGTCAAAATCTCCCGCAGCGGGTTTATCGTTCCCCGTTCCCCAATTAAAGGCGTTAAATTCGCCGTTTGCGTTGAGCCAATACCAGGCGCCGTTTGAAGGGCGATAAACTGCGACATCGGTTTTTCCATCGCCGTCGTAATCGCCTTGAACGGGTTTGTCCGTCGCTGTGCCGAAATTTACCGCGAAAAATCCGGCGATCGAACGCTGCACATACCAGGTTCCGTTCGACGGGCGAAAGACGGCAATGTCGGCTCGCCCGTCGCCGTCATAGTCTCCGGGAACGGGAATGTCGCCGCTCGTGCCGAACAATTCCGAACGAAAATTCGGATCGCGGAAATCAAAGCTCGGCGTAATATACCAGGCGCCCTGTCGAAAAACCGCGATGTCTGTGTTTCCGTCGCCGTCATAATCAGCCGCAACGGGAACATCGCCGTTAACGCCGAATTGTCGAACACGGAAAACAGCCGCGTTCGGGCGCGCCGGGTCGTATGAATACGAATACCAAGTCCCTTGTTCCGGTCGGAAAACGGCGTAATCTGTTTTGCCGTCGCCGTTATAATCGCCGGGCGCGATGATGTCCGAAGCGATGCCGAAATTTACCGCGCCGAATGTATTGTTTCGGCTGTTTTGAACAAACCAGAAACCGCCTTCGGGACGATACACGGAAACATCTGTTTTACCGTCGCCGTCAAAATCCGCCGGTTTGTTTTTCGCGCGCACTCCGGCGACCGGACCGTCCGCGATGTTTCCGTCAATGTTAAAAGTCACGCCGCCCCAGGTTTCATCGTGCGGAGCTTGAAACTGTTTGATTCGCTGATGATTCGACCAGAAATTTGCCGGAATCGGAGGCGAAGGCGAGGCATAAAACCAAACCGATTGAATGTTGTCCCAGCGAGCCATCCAAATCGCGTCCATCCGGCTTGCGGCGGGAATATTTATCCAATCGTTAACCGCGTTGGTCGGCGAACCGTAAACTCCCGAAATGTAGCCGCCTTCTTTAACGCGGTCAGTCCAGCCTTTGAGAAACGCATTGACCGACGCCCGGCAACCCGGCGTGCCGCTCGTTTCGTCATAGCGTTCCATATCGTAATAAAGTACCGAACCTTGCGTTAGCCCTAGATTATTGGCGTCTGTGACGGCAATATCGGCTTCGCCGCGACCTTGCGTTTCGGCGGTTGCCGGGTCTGTGCTGTGTTTGGCGCAGTTTGCGCAAACCGAGCAAGGCGCTTGATAACCGACAATTGTCGGAATCAATCCCCAGCCCATTGCAGAAACTTGATTGACCCAGGCGGCGGAAAGCTGCGGTTGAGAGCAGCCACGATTTCTGCCGGAAATGTAAATATTCGAATCGTAAAACGGGCTGTTATTCCACCAGGTTTGCATTTGCGCGACCGTTGCGGCAGTGCATTTGTCGAAACCGCGATTCATACTAATCCGAGTCGAACCGACCGGCGCGGATAGATTTTGATTCGAATTCGGAATTTTGATTTCTTCTTTCGCCGATTCGGGCGTTATGTCGCGCCAGGTTTTGCCGCCGTCGGCGGTTGAAAGAAGTCTCGCCTGCTGCTCGCAATTTGATTTAAAATTTTGGCAGCGCCCCGCTTCCGCCAAAATCCAGCCCGTCTCTGCCGATGCAAAATCAACGTTTGTGATGTTTTCATCCCCCGCCAACGGCGCTTGAAACGAAATTTGATTAACCGCGTCGCTTAAAAACTGAAATTCTTTGCCATTGATTTCGGCGATTGCCTTTTGTTTTTCCGAGTGAACCGATGCTAAAAGCGAGCGAAGCTGAAATTCGCCCGATTCCATAATGTTTTGTTCCAAACGCCAGACGTTTCCGCCGTCTGCGGTCGAAAAAACAGCGGCGCGCGTGAAATTTGAATTCGACGGCAAACGCAGAATCAATAAACCGTTTTGCGCGTCGGTAAATTCCAGTGGAATTTCGGTTAAATTGGCTTCACCGACAATTTCCTGCGGCAAGCTCAAATTTTGTTTTGTCCAGCTTTCACCGCCGTTTGTGGTTTGCGCCAGTTCGAGAGCGGAGATTTTCGTATCCGCTAAAATTACCGCGCCGTGTTGTTCGTTAGAGAAAAAAACGGAGCTAACGATTTGTTCAACGGACTTCGGCGGCGTGATTTGACGCCAGGAACCGCCGTTATTATCTGTTTGCCGGACGGCGGTTTTCGTCCATATCAAACCGAATTTATCGTTTTTTAAATCAAAGCCCGCGAGCTTTTCATTTGCGGCTTGATTCGCTGCCTGCTGAGCCGTGCTTAAGAATTGGAGAGAAAAAAGAGAGATAACCAAAAGAGCCGATGCCAATCCGAACCAAATTTTTCGCATTTTTATCCTCGCCGAGCAAATTTCCAAAAATGTCAGGCGGCGAGTTTAGCGCAATCGAGTAAATTTTTCTACATCCGGTGCTGATTCTCATCTTTTTCAGAACGCCCTGTTGTTTTAATCTTCGTTTGCGCGGTTTAACTTTTGTCTCACATATGGGAAATCAATAAGCGTTCGAACTTTTGCGGCGGTTTTTGCGTAGAAAAACCGGGAAGATTGCAGAAAGGGGTTGACTATTTAGCTTTTCGAGCATATCTTCCCCTTGTTCGTTTTCGCACAAGCGGTGCGTTTTCGATAAACGGCTTTTCCGTTTTTTGCCAATTTAATTTTATTTTGCTTGATTTTTATGGTTTATAATAAAACAGTTGGCGCAAGCGGTTTGAGCGGTTTGGCATAATTACGAGAGATGTGGAAATTTTTGATTTTTCTGAAATTTTGAAGCATCTATTTTTTTGAATCTGGCAACTATACTGCGAAAGGAGGCAACGTTTGATGGCAACGCAATTAACAAATTCGAGTTTAGGTGGAAGACCCATAGTGAGTCCACGTATTATGGCGCATATGCAGGTGCAGGCGACTTGGGTTGATAAGCAGACCGGCAAATCAGTTTCGGTAGAAGGAACGACCGAAAATGTCGGCGAAACCAGCACTTTGGTAAATATGACCAATCTGCCGCCCGTCGGCAGCGAAGTCAGTTTGCGGATTATGGATGAAGGCGAATTGATTATTGAAGTTCCGGTCGAAGTTATCCGCGTCGAACGCGATCCGGGTAAACCGATGGCTGCATTTTCCGTCGTCAACCGAATCAAGGATTGGCGAGAGAAAGTTGTAACCGCAGCTCAAGAATGGGTAAATCGTCACTGGCGCGTGGATTACGAAGAAGAGTGGGTTAATTAATAACAGCAATAATTCTCATAATTAACGAGCCGGGGAAAAATTAAAGGCGAGTTCGAATCAGAACTCGCCTTTCTCATTTTATTGACAAAAGGTAGTGTCCTAATCTTGTGGTTCTATACTAAGATGTGTCTCAAAAACGACCCTTTTTGAGACGAAATGAAAGAGTTTATTGGTTTGGTTACAATTCGGCTTTTGTCCGGCGAATTTATGGTAAACAATCGGAAAATAATTATTTACAAGTTCCGTTAAATTAATTCAACTGATGTCCGTATAAGATGAAGAGAACCGAAGCGGAGAAATCAGACCGCTGAAAAGGAGAATTTATGTTTTGTCCAAATTGCGCCACAAATAATTCAACCGAACAAAAGTTTTGTCGTTCGTGCGGAATATATCTGGGAGTCATAGCCGAATCACTTTTGCTGCAATTAACGACAGTACAGAATGCAAAGTTATCGAAGAAAGAAAGCTCAATTGAAAACTTTAAAAATTTTGTCCTCAGCCGGTTTGGATTGGGTTTGTTAATCGGCGTTATTTTTATTATATCCGGCATTTTCTTTAAGGTAATTTTGAAGGACAATAATGTTTCGTTTGGAATTTCACTGATTGTCATTACCGTTTCCACGGTTTGGATAATACTTTGTGCATCTTACTTCCAGTTTGCCAAAGAAAGAAAAGCTCAAATAAATCCCGCGATGACTAGCGAATTAACCGATAAAAAAGATACGGGCAAACTTCTTGAAGAAAAACCTTTCGAGCCTGTTCAGAGCGTTACGGAAAATTCAACCGAACTGCTCTCAGTCGAAAATAAAACCAAAAAAAATCAATGAAAATCACAATCGGACAAATTAGCACAACAAACAGAAGTTTGAGCTTTGTGTCAAAAGCCACTTTTGAGACTAAGTTTTGAGACAAGCTGCGTTTTGGTTAAGCACTTTTGAGACGAATAGCTACTGCTCATTGAGAATGTATTTAGCAAGCAAAAATGCCAAAATCGTCAAAAAAAGGGCAATTTTGGCGAAATAAGAAAAAGTCCATTTTTCTTTTGACCAAAAACTGATTGTTCCGTGAAGAAACAAAAAGTATGCTGTTAAAGATGTGAAAAGCACAGAGAAACTAAAGGCAATTGGAAATGACACAGAAAATGCGTTGGAAAGAACCCGCCATAAAATTGAATGAACAATTCCAAAGTAGATTTGAAAACCGAAGATGATTAGCCAGCTATTCGGTTCTTTCCCCTCATTATTCATAGCCGGAGCTATATTAACTCCTTATTATATTTATTTCCAGAATTCAGGCTTTATATTTAGTTCGCACATTGATTGAATCAAAACACAGATGTTATGCGCAAGAATCTTGCAAAGTGCTTCGTTGATTTGTTGTGCTGCTTTGCTGAACATTGCAGCTAACTATTTCAGTATTGGTAGCCAACTATAAATCATCGAATGGTGCGGAGACCACGCCGCCCATACCGAAGCTGCCCATTGCCTAACTAATTGTTTATGCTGTTCAGCAGAAGAAGCCTTACAAACGTCACTTACCGTGATTGAACCTAGCGAAGATGGCGGAGTAAGCCAAGTAAAATGTTCCTTTGTTTTCGTTATGGTGAGCATCGCCTCATTCGCTCGCTCCATTTTGAGACCACGTTCAAGGAGCAGGCACAATCGGACAAGATGATAACCTACCGATTTGATGCTTTGCAGCGATGGCTGTCCGGGATGTTGAGCCGCATAAGCGTCAACCGTCAGCCGATGTATTTCAAAATACTCCGGACTACTGTATTCGCGTGCCAGAATTTCTCCGTAAGCCGCCCAGCAACCCGCTGATGATTCCATATAGCGGTGAGTTGCACCGTCAATATCTGGAAACAGTCCGCCACATCCGATGCAAGGAACAAGTTTCATTCTGTTTTTACTTTTCCACGGAAGCAAGTCTGTGCTTAAGAAGCACAACTTCTAATTATACCGCTAAAATGCGGCATAACACTTCAAATTAGAGTAAAATACCGCGTTGAATTTCATCTCAAAAACGCTCCTTTATGAGACAATTCTGAAAGGACACTACCTGACAAAATTAAATCTTGACTGTTTCCAATTGAGACTCGGCATTTTTAACTTCGATGGTTTTCTCGGCTGTTTGCGAAAGGCTCGACGCCGCAAGCAAAATCAGCGACAGCCACAACAAATCTGCGAGGAAAAGATGTACGAGCTGCATCCAAATCGGAGTCAGCAGCAAAACATTGAGAGCGCCTGCCGCGAGTTGAATTAAAACCAGCGTAATTACCGCCGACGAGATTTGTTTAGTTTTTAAATCGTCAGGTCTTTTCCGAATGTGCCATGCGGCGAGCAAAACCGCGAAACAACCGATTAAAATCGAAAGCACCGGATGCCAGATTCGCAAACGAATGAGAATGTGAGCGGTTTCGGAAAAATCCTGACTGATTCCGTGAGAGAGCGATTCGGCGGGAAAAAGCGTGTCGCCGAGAGCCGCAATCGCGCCGCTGACGCCGACCATTATCATTCCGGCAAGCAATGCCGCGAAACCGACCGCGCGGGGTTCGTTTCCCCGAAAGTGAACTCGCCGCCCGTCGTTTCCAGCCCAATAAGCGGTCAAAACCAAAACCGCCAGCAGAATGAAAGTATTGACCAGATGCGCCGCCATCCAAACGGCGCGCGCAATCGAATCGTTGTGTGCAACCAGCTCAAGCAAAACCAAACCCGCGCCGATTGCCGCTTCGGTCAAAATAAAAACGAGCGATAAAACCGCTCCTTTGCGCGCCAAATGCCTGCGCGGAAACGCCCTGAAAGCCCAAAACACGAGCGCGACGACGCACAGCAGAGCAAGACCGCTCGAAAGACGATGCGAAAATTCGACAATGGTTTTGATTTCCGCCGCGTGCGGAATTATCATTCCGTTGCACAAAGGATAGCTCGCGCCGCAGCCGTCGCCTGATTTCGACGCGCGGACAAATGCGCCCCAAACGACGACCAAAATGTTGTAAGCGACGACAAACCACGCAAAGCGTGCGAAACGCCCGGCGCTTTTATTTATATCAGAAACGTTTTTCATTTTCGAGAGAATAGAAATTTTGATTTCAGCTTAACATAAGCAGCCGTTTTTCACCTTTCGCGCCGGAGCGAAACGGTTTTGATTCAGTCAATTGGATTTTTTTTTAGTTCTCGATTATTCTTGAATCGGTCAGTCAATCATCCCGCGAAAGCGTCAACAGCCAGGCTTTCCCGTAAACCGAAATGTTCACAAAATTAAATTCGATTTTCATTTTGATTAGTTTTATTGTCTCTCTGACATCGGCGTGTCAAAGCGGCGAACGCAGTCTGACTCTGCCCGAAGTTTCCGCAGCAAATGAAAGCCAGCCTCAACAGACGCGCCAAACGCCCCCGAATCAAGAACCGATTACGATTGCCGCCGTCGGCGATATTATGCTCGCTTCGACTTTCCCGGACGACACGAGAATGCCGCCTAAAGACGGCGCGGAGATGCTCGAAGAAGTGACGCCGATCCTGTCCGCCGCCGACATCGCTTTCGGCAATCTGGAAGGACCGTTGATTGACACCGGAGTTTCGGAAAAATGTCCGCAATTTTTCGCTCCCAAAAAAGCCGGAGAAACAAAACCCGAAGCTAAAATCGAGCCGACACCAACTCCTGAACCGCCGCCCGCAAACGCGCTGCCCGCAAAACCTGCGAAAAAGTTCACCTGTTTTGCTTTTCAAGTTCCGACGCGCTACGGCAAATATTTGAAAGAAGCCGGATTCGATGTTTTGAGCGTGGCAAACAATCACGCTTCGGATTTCGGCGACGCCGGTCGCGCCAGCACCCGAAAAGTTCTCGATTCTCTCGGAATCAAACACGCGGGCAGCGACAGAAATCAATTTGCCGTCGCATATCTCGAATCGAAAGGCAAAAAAATCGCTTTCATCGGTTTCGCGCACAACAATGTTTCTTTAAACGTCAACGATTTGGAAACCGCGCGCCGCGTCGTGCAGGAGCAAACCAAAAAAGCCGATATCGTGGTGGTTTCGTTTCACGGCGGCGCGGAAGGTACGGACGCGCAGCGCGTTCCCCGCCAAACCGAAATTTTCTACAGCGAAAAACGCGGAAATCTGCGGCTTTTTGCGCGGACGGTGATTGACGCCGGGGCGGATTTGGTTTTGGGTCACGGACCGCACGTTTTGCGCGGGATGGAAATCTACAAAGACCGGCTCGTCGCTTATTCGCTCGGAAATTTTGCGACTTACGGCTGGTTTGGTTTGAAGGACGCGACTGCGCTGACAATGATTTTGGAAGCGAAAATCGCTGCGGACGGAAAGTTTTTAGGCGGCAGGATTCACGCCGGAAAACAAATCGGGCGCGGAATTCCGGTTCTGGACAAAACAAATCGGGCAGCCGTTGCAAAGGTGAGACAGCTTTCGCAAGAAGATTTCGGCGCAAACGCGCCGCTGATTAAAGAAGACGGCAGCGTTACTGTTTCTTCTCAGACATCTTCTCGATAAGTTTTATAATGCGCTCGGCGTGATTTCTGGCGATCAGCGGAATCCGCTCTTCGTCTTTGATCTCGCGCAAAATCGGGAGCAGCAACGCAACATCGTAAATCTCGCCGCGTTTAATCAAGCCTTCCAATTTCTCAACCAATTTCGGCGCTTCGAGCGGGCGGTTTTCGCGCGCCAGATTGATGTCGAAAAGCCAGATGTAATGCTCGGTCAGACGTTTGTACTCTTTCGTCAAGCTTTCCGCCGTCTTGTTTTCAGTCCAATTTAATCCGGCTTCGCGTTTTTTTCCGTCCGTCTCCATCCGCAATTTCATCTGTCCGAGATGTGGATAATCGTACTTCGCAGATTGATAAACATCGGTCGAATCCAGAAAATTCAACTCGCTCCACAATTTTTTGATTCGTTCGAGCGCGGCGGGCGAGATTTGAATCGGATCTGTGATCGGTTCGCCAAGCTGCCGTTTTTCAAACGTGATTGTTCCTTTTCCGTTTTCGTCATGTTCGATCAAAACGTGATTAACGAGAAAATCCGGCTGCGAAAATTCGTAAGCGTAAGGCATCTTCGCCGCTTTCGCTGTTTCAACATTTTTTCCGGCTTGATTTGAAGCTTCGCGCTGATTTTTCTTTCCGGCGGGCGGCACAGCTTCCTGCGGCGGGGACACAATCTCCTCAAAGGGAATAACCGGAGGGTGACCTACACCCATTGCTTTTTTGACCTTGCTGTCGTTTTTCTCCTTTTTATTCTTGGATTGAGCAAACAAGGATTCGCTGCAAACCAGCAGCGAAAAAAACAGCAAAAAAAACAAAAAACGTTTCATAAAATACTCGATATTATTCAAATTTTACCGAAACAACTTTCGAGACGCCAGCTTCTTCCATCGTCACGCCGTAAAGAGCGCGCGCCGCTTCCATCGTCCGTTTGTTGTGCGTGATAACGATAAACTGTGTGTTTTCCGACATCACGGCGATTTTTTCGACGAAACGTCCGACGTTTGCTTCGTCGAGCGGCGCATCAACTTCGTCGAGCAGACAAAACGGCGCGGGACGAAAACGGAAAATCGCCAGCACGAGCGCAATCGCCGTCATCGCCTTTTCGCCGCCCGACAAGAGCAGCAAATTTTGCAGACGTTTTCCCGGCGGCTGCGCGATAATTTCGATGCCGGATTCGAGCACGTCGGCTGCATCGAGCAAATTCATTTCGCCGCGCCCGCCGCCGAAAAGCTCTGCGAAAAGCTCTGTAAAATTGCGGTTGATTTCGGCAAAAGCCTGCTCGAAACGTTCTCTGGAGCGGCGTTTTATTTCATCGAGAGCTTCTTCAGCCGTTGCGATGCTGTCCACAATGTCTTTGCGCTGGCTCGTCAAAAACAAAAGGCGCTCTTCGGCTTCCTTTAATTCTTCAAGCGCCAGCAAATTAACCGCGCCGAAACCTTCGAGCTTTTCGCGCAAAGATTCGACACGCCGTTTTTCCTCCGGCAAATCAAAATCGTCGAATAGTTCACCTGCAAACAGATTTTCAAGTCGCTCGCCCAATTCCTGATGACAATTTTCCCGCAAATTTTCGAGTTTTGTCGCGGTTTCGGCTTGCGTGACTTCAAGCGCAGCACGTTGATCTTTCGCGACGGCGGCTTTTTTGTTCGATTCGTTTAGCTCTGCCGCCAAACGGTCGGCATCCGCGCGCGCAGTTTGCAGATTTTCGGCAGCGGCGGAGAGCTTTTCGTTTTCCGTTTTCTTTTCGTTTTCAGCGGAAGCCGTTTGATGTTCGAGCGCGTGCAGCGATTTTCGCAAATTTTCAAATTTTATGTCGGTTTCTTCCAGTTCTTTCCGCTGTTTTTCCAAACGAAAAGCAAGTTCGCCGTGATCGTTTTCGACGCGCCGCAAAGCGTTTTGCAAGCTGCGGCGGCGTTCGGCTTCGGCGGCGGCGGCGGCGCGGCGCTCGCTTAAAACCGAGTTAAAATGTTCGGCTTCGCGTTTTGTTTCGAGCAAAACGGCGGAAATTCTGCCCAACTTTTCCGACGCGGCAACGCGCTCGTTGTCCGCCGTTTTTGCTTCGCGCTCGGCTTTCGCGCGTTTGTTTTCGGTGTCGTCTCTTTCGGCTGCGAGTCTCAAAATTTCGTCGGCGACAACTTTTTGATGTCGTTCGGCTCGCTCGCAATCTTGTTTTGCCGCGTCAAAACTGCTGCCGAGCGACATTAATTCGCGTTCGGCGAGCAAAATCTGCGACTGAAAATCGGTGATAAAATTTTCCTGTTTCGTCAAATCAGCCCGCGCGTTTTCAACCGTTTCTGCGGCAATTTCCAATTCGCTTTTCAGTTTTTCAGCCTTTGCCGCAAGCTCGCGCAATTCGCGTTTGAAACTCAAAATCCCGCCCGTTTCTTTTCCGATTTTGCCGAGCGAGAACAAGCGGTTTTTATAAATCAATTCGCCGTCGAGCGTGACGCAGTTTTCGTTCAATAAATTTTCCGCCGCCGCAAAGTTTTCCACAATGCGGAAATCCGTTTCCCGCGGGAAAATCTCGCGCAGAATTTCAAGCAAATCATCGGAAACTCCAATTAAATCTGCGATTCTGCCATTATTTACGACGAACGACGAACGACGAACGACGAACGACGAACAAACCAATAAATCCAATTTTCCCGCATTGTTCTCGCGCAGCCATTCGGCGATTTTTCGGGCATCTTCGTGCGACTCGACTAAAACGGTTTGCAAACGCGCGCCGAAAACCGCTTCGACCGCTTTTTCATATCGGGCTTCAACATTAAAAAAATCAGCCAGCGTGCCGCGCAAATTGACGCCCAGCTTTTCACGAGCGTCAAAAAGTTTTTGCACGGCTGGCGCGAGCATCGCGTTGCTTGTGTCCAATTTTTCGAGCGTTTCGCGCCGGTGACGAACTCCGTTCGCTTCGTCGCGGATTTTGTTAAAAACCACCTCGGCTTCGCGCAGCCCGTTTTGCGCTTGTTTCACTGATTCGAGAGCTTTTTCCTTGCGCGTTTTTAAATCGGCGAGATGTTCGACATGCGCGGCGACTTTTGTTTCAAGCTCGGCAGCTTCCTGTTTCTTTTCGGCGAAAGTCTGTTCAGCGCGCGCCTTTTCGCGCTCCAATCCTTCGGCGCGTTCGGCGAGACGTTCGAGCGCGTTTGCCTGTTGTTTGGCGATTTCCCGCAACCGTTCAGCCGCCGCCGTGTGCTGCAAAAGCAAATGGCGCGTTTCTTCGATTTCGCTTTCGAGCTTTAAAACTTCGGATTGTTTTTGCCGGAAATCGGTTTCTGCGGTTTGCAAATCAGTTGATTCGGTTTGATTCGATTTGCTCGCCTGTTCGTTTTTTTCGAGCAGGCGTTTGCGGTCTGCGGCGATTTCGTGAAGCCGTTTTTCGTTTGATTTGATTTCAAAACGCAACGCCGCGCAGCGTTCTTCAAACGTCGCGGCTTGTTCGGTTTGGTGCGCGAAATCACGAGCGGCGCGTTCTCTGCGAATTGCGGCTTCGGAGATTTGCTGACGGATTTGAGCTAAAGTTTCTTCTGATTCGCGCGCCGTTTGGGTCGCTTGTCGAGATTTCCCGGTTTGAGCCGTGACTAGTTCAGCCAAATTCTGCTCTTCGGCAATTGCGGCGGCGAGCTTTCCGCGCAAATCGTTTAGATTGGCGGTAAATTCTTTTCCTTCGGCAGCGAATAGTTTGCGCTGAAGCTCGCGCAGTTCTTCGCGCATCTGCTTGTAACGCTGTGTGCGGGCTGCTTGTCTTCGCAAAGCGTTTGCTTGTCGCTCGACTTCCGAAACAATGTCGGACAAACGGCGCAAATTGTTTTTCGCCGATTCGAGCCGGATTTCGGCGGCGCGCTGGCGCGTGCGAAATTTGGTGATTCCGGCGGCTTCTTCAACCAGCGCGCGGCGGTCGGAAGGCTTTGATGAGAGAATTTGACTGATCCGCTCCTGCTGAATCAAAGCGTAATGCGCGCCGGAAAGCCCTGTGCCGGAAAAAAGGTCTTGAATGTCGCGCAAACGACAGGCGCGATTGTTCAACAAATATTCGCTTTCGCCCGAACGATACAAACGGCGCGTAATCGAAACTGCTTCGCCGGGCGCAAAATCGAGCTGCGCGCGGCGCGATTTCCAACGGCGTTTTGATTGCGTTTTTGCAGGCGCGACAGCCGTCCCAACGGTTGCGATTTGCTGCGCGCCGTGTCCGTTTGATTCGGGATGAAAACCGTTCTCTGAGTGCGGAGTGTCGAGTGCGGAGTTCGGAGTATTAAAATCATCGAACTCCGCCGTTTGCTCGTCAAACTCGCTCAACGCTTCATCAATGTCGTCCGTTTCGAAAACGTCCGCAAAAGTATCGTCCCGGACGAAATGCAGCACGACTTCAGCCATTCCCGAAGGCTGGCGCGAGCGCGTGCCTTGAAAAATCACGTCCTGCATTTCCGCGCCGCGCAGAGATTTCGCGCTTTGCTCGCCTAAAACCCAGGCAATCGCGTCGGAAACGTTTGATTTTCCGCATCCGTTCGGACCGACGACGGCTGTAATTCCGCCGTTTTCTGTGAAAATTATTTCAGTGTAATCGGCAAAAGATTTAAAACCTGTAATTTCGAGTCGCTGAAGCCTAAACATTGAATAGTGCTATAGAGAGAGCAATAGCACTATATCTTGTTTTAAAGAAAACAGGCAATTGATATTAAAACGATGAATGATGAATTAAAAATCTGTTCATCATTCATCGTTCATAATTCATCGTTTCTATTTATTTTCCTCGTCCATATCGCTCAGCGTGTCGAGCAGCAGGTTTGTGTTTGAAGCGGCTTGAATGACGACGGGAAATTCTTTTTCCGACAGCATAAATTCAAATGCGCCGTCGGTCATTTCGACGACACGGCGAAAAGCGGCGATGCCGGTCGCGCCGCTCGCTTCGGCGTCCACGATTTTGCCGACATTAAAAGCGACGCTGCCGATGTTTGGCGACGATTTTAACGTTAAAAGTCCCGTCAGTTTTGAATTTTCCGCTACTTGAATCACGTCGAAAAGACTGACGAGCGACAAATCTCCGGCGAAAGCGGCGTCGCGGCGGAAAACGGGCGGAGCGGCAGCTTTTGCCGCCTGCGGGCTTTGATAAACCGTTCCGACCGCAAATTCCGGGTGTTTCGCCCGGCGAATGGCTTCGAGACCGGAAGCGATTGAAATGCGCGGGTCAAGCAATTTTGCTTCCTGAAGCCGGTCGTAAGCCGGTTCGAAATCTTCGCGGTTGATGTAGAGGCTGGCAAGCGCGAGACATTGCCGCGCGGCTTCGCTGATATTTCCGTTCGACGCGCAAATTTCGCGCAGTTTTTCTCTCAGCGGTACTGATCGCGGACTGCGTTCGATTGCGTCCTGGAGCAGTTTAACGGCGCGTTCGGCTGATTTATATTTCACGAACAAATCCGAGTCGAGCAAAATTGATTCGACGGATAATTCGACGCTTGTTGCGGCGGGGACTGAAGTTTTTTTCATCTGACAAACTTGGAATGAAACGGCGAGACAAATTACAGCGCGAGGGAAACGCGCAGCTTTGTTAATAATAACCCGAACCAACCGAGTTAGTCACACAAAATTTTCAAATAAAAAAACTCCGGCGTTTGAAATTTCAAACGCCGGAGTTTTTTTATTCGCTGTTTCCTTTGATTAAAACTCGACGCGAAGCCCGAATCGAACCTGGCGAGGGCGCAATGTGCGCGTCGGAGCCAGGAAAACATCTTGAGCGTTTCGGCGCGTAATCGCGTTTGTCGAGTTTAACCCGTCAAAGTTGATAAAATTCGAGCCGAAGCTAAACACTGCCATATTCAAAATGTTGCCGAATTCGGCTGACGGACGAATGCGGAATCTTTCGCCGATGTTGAATTGGCGGCTGACGTTTAAATCAAAGATGTATTGTCGCGGACCGTTTCCGGCATTGCGCGGCAGATTTCCAGGGCTGCCGATGGTCGGCTGTGAAAATTGAGCCGCCACTTGGGGCGAGAAAGCCGTGCCGAATTGCCGCCAGGTGATGCTATCCAAATCGCCGCTGAAATTGGGGCGGTCGTTTCCGACATCGTCCAGATTGCGGTCGTTTCCGCCTACGGAAAGATTGAACGGCGCGCTCGAACCGAACCGGAAAAGCGGCGACAGGCGCAATTTGCCGAGCCAATAAGGCGTGTCGAAAGTGCCTGAAAACGCGATGCGATGTCGCCGGTCGAGCAAGCTGCGCGAATATTCAGAAGAAAAGTCGCCGACGATTTGAGCCGAAGAAGTGTTGACGATGCCGTCGTCTTTCAGGCTCGACAAAGTGTAAACGAGACGCATCGCGCCGCCGAAGCCGCCGCCGAATTGACGAAAACGATTTCTGAGTTCAAACGTCGCGCCTTTGTAAAAGCTGTTGCCGATTGAAGCGACGCGCTCGAATTGAGTATAAATCCCTTGGTTCTGAAACTCCGCCGGACGGAGCAATTGAACCGCCGCGAGCGCGCGGCAGATCGGCGAAAGCGTCGGCGCTCCGATTGGATCGAGAGCCGAATCGCAATCAGAACGGTTTTGCGACGAATTGAGATTGACGATGCAGGTTTGCGTAAAGCCCGTACAGGCTCCGCCCGTTAAGCTCGTCAACCCGACATCATCGGTCTGCGAACCGAGAACAAAACGTGAAATGCCGGAATTGATTCCGAGCAGATAGTCAGTAAAAGTTACTTGCCCGTCTCCGCTTCTGTCCGGCGTTCCGGCGGGCAGAGCCGGCGCGTTGGCGTTGTATTCGCGCCACAGGTGAATCGTTTTGTTGAGCGTAAAGTTTGTTTCAAACGTGATTCCCTTGAAAATTTCGCGCTCGAAACCGATGTTGAACTGGTAGCTTTCGGGAATCTTGATGTCCGGGTCAAGCTCGCGGAAAGCGCCGGGACGTGATAATTCACGAACTGTTCTGGTTGCGCCGGCGGCGTTAATCGGAATAGCCGTGTCGAGCGTAACCGGATTCGGGAATCGCTGGCTGAAGAAATCGCGAATGAGATTGAACGTAACATCGCTCGGAAAACGGTTTCTCGTGTCGAAACGCAGTTCCTGCGCTCCGGCAGTGAAATCGTCAACCGTGCGGAGCAAAACGCGGTTGTAGAAAATTCCCGCACCTGCGCGAATCACGGTTTTTTCGCCTTTGAATGGATTCCAAGCGATTGCAGCGCGCGGACCGAAATTATTATTGTCGTCAACGACGGTTTCGCGCTCGTAGCGTACGCCTAAGCTGAGCGTCAAATTGGGGCGAATGCGCCAATCGTCCTGCCCGAAAATGCCGAAATAGTTGTTTTTTACTTCCGATTCGGTGTTGAAATTTTGCTGAAAGCTCGTCACCGAATTTTGACCGAAAAAGAAGAAGTTGGAGAAACGATAAGTTCCCGTCGCATCGAAACGGTCAATATAGCGAGTATTAACACGCTGATAATCGGCTCCGAATTTTAAGCTGTGATCGCCGACAATTTGCGTCAGAGTGTCTTGAAATTGAAAGCGATTTTCCTTGCGGTCGCTCGAACCTGAAGTCGAAGCGCCGAAAGTTTGCGTTGCCGAAAAAGCCTCGTCCGGCGGCGTAAAACCGCTGACCAGAATCACGGGCGCAGTTTCTCCGGCATTCGGTGTCGAAGTCGGACGCAGCGATGAATATTGAAAACGGAATTGATTGACGGTTTTCGGGCTGACGATCAAATTATGCGTGGCGTTGAATCCGTCGGTGTTGCGGATGCGCCCGATCAGAGCGTCTGCGAGGCGATTTGTTCCGCTGAACTGGCGTAAATCGTTTGAACGCCCTAATTGATAACCAAAAGTAAAACTATTGGCGTTGTTCAAATTCCAATCAATACGAGTCGAAAAAGTATGTCTCCGCGAAGGCGTGTCAACCGCTTGAATATACGGCGCGATCAGAACGAAGTTGTTTCCGGTGTTCGAGACAAACGCCTGCGAAGGATTTGTCGGCGCGGGCAAAGTGAAACGCGACGTATTATTGATCGGGAGATAAACGTCAATAATCGTATCTTCCTGAATTTTGTCGAATTCGTAAGCCGAGAAGAAAAATAATTTATTTTTGACAATCGGACCGCTCAAAGTCGCCCCCGGATTGTAGTTTGTAAACGGCGGGCGTTCGATGCCGCGACGATTATTGTTCCAGGTGTTGGCGTTTAATTCGGAATCGCGGTAAAAGAAAAAGCCGCGTCCGTGAAATTTATTGCTCCCGGTGCGTGTGCGAAGATTGACGCGACCGCCCGATGCGCGACCGTATTCGGCGGAAAATTGATTGGTGACAACCTGAACTTCGGCGATTGATTCAATCGAAGGCTGAAAACGAAAACCGGCTGTGCGGTCGTCGTTGTTATCGAGTCCATCAATCGTGATGTTGTTTGAATAAGCCGCGCCGCCGGACAAAGCAAAAGTTCCTGCTTCTTCCGGCGTGTTTCCCTGAGCGATTGATCCGCGCGTTCCTCTGTCGCCCGACAAATCACGAGTCGAAAGCGGTTCTTCCGTCACTCCGCCCAAAGTAAAAACCAGATCGAGCGGGTTGCGCGTGTTGTTCGGCAATTCTTCGATCTCGCGCTGCGTTACCGTGCCGCCGACAACCGTTCTGGTCGTATCAACGGCGGGCGCGGTATCGTCGTTAACAACGACCGTTTCTACGCTGACTCCGGCGGGCGCGAGCGTAAAATCGAGCTGCACGTTTTGACCGGAAATCGTCGTTAATTCGTTTTTCTCCTGCGTCCCGAAATTCGTGGCTGTCGCGCGCAAATTGTAAACGCCGGGTTTGAGTTCGATGATTCGGAAACGACCTTCCTCGTCAGCCGTCACGGTGCGTTCGACGTTTTCGCCGACCAGAATAGCCGTGACGGTCGCGCCCGGAATAATCGCGCCGTTTTGATCGGCGACGCGACCGGAAATCGTCACTTCATCCAGGTCTTGAGCATAAATCGCTTGATTAAAGTTAAAAGAAAACAAAAATAAAGCAGTAAAAATCAATAGACAAAACCGCAGAACGGTCGCATTGAGATACATAAAATTTCTCCAAGTTAGGTTTGAGGCTAGAAATTCAAAGTTGTTATTTTCTAACAGTATGCCTCTTTTGTAAAGGAGCGAAAACAAAAAGGCGGAAGGCAATTCGGTCGGCGCGCGAAACTCTTTTATTCGTCGCTTTCTCTGCTGTTTATTCTTTGTAAAATGTTAAGTCGGATCGAAGGCACCAGCGCTTCGCTGTCCGTATCGCTCGGCGGCTGTGAAAACTCGCGGGCGTGAGTTCGCAAATATTCGAAAAACCGTTCAAATTCGCGCTGCATCTCGTCCATTTTCTGGCGCATATTTAAAATAATTTCGACGCCCGCCAGATTAACGCCCAAATCTCTGGTTAAGGATAAAATGATTTCCAACCGCTCCAAATCAGGGTCGGTATAAAGGCGAGTATTGCCTTCGGAACGAGACGGTTTAAGAAGACCTTCGCGCTCGTAAAGCCGCAAAGTTTGCGGATGAAGCTCGTACATTTCGGCGACTGCGCTGATTGTATAAGTTTTAGCTTTACGTTTCACTTTGTCAGTTATCAGTTATCAGTTATCAGTTATCAGCCGTTTTGTTGACTGTTCACTGATAACTGATAACTGTTCTATTCGAGTCCCATTGCTTTGCGCGGATTTTCGGGATTAGCGCGTTCAAATTGGCGCAAAATGTCTTTTGTTTCTTCCGAAATTATCTTCGGCAGCGTAATTTGCACTTCGATAAATTGATCGCCGCGCGCCTGCGGATTTCTTAAACTGGGAAAACCGCGCTCGCGGAGACGAAATTTTTGCCCGCTTTGCGTTCCGGGCGGAATTTTAAGCTGCGCTTTTCCTTCTACGGTCGGAACTTCGATTTTCGCGCCCAAAGCCGCTTCCGAAACTGTAATTGGCACGGTGACATAAACGTTTTCGCCTTTGCGCGTTAAAAATTTATGCTCGCCGACACGCGTGACGATAAATAAATCGCCGGGCTGCGCGCCGAGTCTGCCGCCCTGACCTTTGCCCGGAACGCGCACGCGCGAACCGGTATCAACGCCGGGCGGAATCCTGACTTTTACCTGCTCGGAAACCGGCGTGACGCCTTTACCGTGACACAGCGGACAAGGCGGACGGCGTTTTCCGGTGCCGCCGCAATCCGGGCAAGATTGCTGAAATTCAAGCCGTCCGCCCGTTCGCCGAACTTGTCCCGTACCGTTGCAGGTCGTACAAGTTACGAGCGCTCCGCCCATATCGCCCGCGCCCTGACAGCGCGAACATTGAACGGAACGGTTGACGGTAATATTCGTCGTCAAACCGCGAAATGCTTCTTCAAACGAGAGGGCGAGCGGCATTTCGATGTCCTCGCCTTTTTTCGGTTCGGGGCGCGGCGGTTCGGCTTCTTTACCTTTGCCCTTGCCGAACAGAGTCTCGAAAATATCGCTAAAACCGCCGCCCGTACTTGTTGTGCCGCCGCCCGATTCCCAATTAAAACCGGAAAAATCAAAACCGCCTGCACCGCCAGCGCCGCGCCCGGCTGCACCGGCAAACGGATTTTTCAAATCGGCTTCGGACAAATTGTCCGAATAATAACCAAAACGGTCGTAAACCTTACGCTTCTTTTCGTCGGTCAGAACGTCATTGGCTTCGGTAATTTGTTTGAATTTTTCTTCCGAAGATTTGTCGTTCGGATTAACGTCAGGGTGATATTTTCGCGCCAAACGGCGGTAGGCTTTTTTAATTTCCTCCGCCGTCGCGTCTTTTTTTACACCCAGAAGCTGGTAGTAATCTTGTTTGTTATTTGCTGCCATTTCTACAGTGAGCGATGAGCCGTAAGCAGTGAGCAGCAGAACTGTTTTCTGCTCACTGCTCACCGCTTACTGCTTACTTTTTATCGTTGTCAACATCAACATATTCTGCGTCAATTACATCATCAGCTCCGCCGCCGGCGTTACCGCCGGTTGAGCCACTCGCGCCCGCTCCGGCTGATGAAGCCTGCTCGTCGCCGGTTGTTTGACCGCCGCTCGCGCTTTGCTGATTGTAGAGCACTTCAGCGAGTTTGTGCGAAGCAGTTTGCAAACGGCTGAAAGCATTGTTCATCGGCTCGGCGTCGTTTGAGTTTAAAGCCGTCCGCGATTCACTGAGAGCTTCTTCAAGTTCGGTCGCCGAAGCTTGGTCGAGCTTTTCTTTGTTCTCGTTATAAGTTTTTTCAACTTGATAAACGAGACCGTCAAGCCGGTTTTTGGCTTCAATCGCTTCGCGGCGCTTGGCGTCTTCAGACGAGTGCGCGTCGGCGTCTTTCATCATCCGGTCAATTTCGTCTTTCGACAGACCCGACGAAGCCGTGATCGTAATCTTCTGCTCGCGTCCCGTGCCCAAATCTTTCGCCGAGACGTTGACGATACCGTTGGCGTCAATGTCAAACGTGACTTCGACTTGCGGCATTCCGCGCGGTGCGGGCGGAATTCCGACAAGATGGAATTTGCCGAGCGTTTTATTGTCCGCAGCCATCGGGCGCTCGCCTTGAATGACGTGAACTTCGACCGACGTTTGGTTATCCGAAGCGGTGGAGAAAATCTCCGATTTGCGCGTCGGAATCGTCGTGTTGCGCTCGATCAGTTTCGTCGCTACGCCGCCCAGAGTTTCGATTCCGAGCGAAAGCGGCGTTACATCGAGCAACAGAATATCCGTTTTTTCGCCGCCCAAAACGCCCGCCTGAACAGCCGCGCCGAGAGCGACGACTTCGTCAGGGTTAACCGTTTTGTTCGGCTCTTTACCGAAGAAGTTTTTGACCATTTCCTGCACTTTCGGAATTCTGGTCGAACCGCCGACGAGGACGATTTCTTCAATTTTATCTTTCGTCAAACCGGCGTCTTTGATTGCCTGTTCGACCGGCGGCATCAGCCGCTGCAAAATCGGGTCAACGAGCTGTTCGAATTTGGATCGCGTGAGCGACATATTCAAGTGCTTCGGACCGGACGCATCAGCCGTGATAAACGGCAAATTGACATCGGTCTGCATTGCGCTCGATAGCTCGATTTTCGCTTTTTCCGCCGCTTCTTTCAGGCGCTGCAAAGCCATTTTGTCCTGCGACAAATCAATCCCCTGATCGCGTTTGAATTCTTCGATAATCCATTTAATCAAGGCTTCGTCAACGTCGTCGCCGCCAAGATGCGTATCGCCGTTCGTGGATTTAACTTCGACGACGCCTTCGCCGACTTCGAGAACCGAAATATCAAATGTTCCGCCGCCGAAATCGAAGACGGCGATCATCTCGTCTTTTTTCTTATCGAGACCGTAAGCTAAAGCCGCCGCCGTCGGTTCGTTGACAATTCGCATCACTTCGAGACCGGCGATTTTACCCGCGTCTTTGGTCGCCTGGCGTTGCGCGTCGTTAAAATAAGCCGGAACCGTGATAACCGCTCGATCAACTTTCGCGCCGAGATAATCTTCCGCAGCTTTTTTCAATTTTTGCAGAATCATTGCGGAAATCTCCGGCGGGCTGTAATCTTTGCCGCCTGCGGCGACTCGCACGTCGCCGTTTCCTGCACGTTCGGCTTTATACGGGACTTGTTTCTTTTCTTCCGAAACTTCTTCAAAGCGTCGTCCCATAAAACGCTTAATCGAATAAACCGTATTTTCCGGGTTGGTCACGGCTTGGCGTTTTGCCACCTGACCGACCAGACGATTGCCGTCTTTCGTAAAAGCGACAACCGAAGGCGTCGTTCTGCCGCCTTCTTCATTAGTGATAACCACCGGCTCGCCGCCTTCCATTACGGCGACGACCGAGTTTGTCGTACCTAAGTCAATACCGATAATTTTGCTCATAAACTTGTTACTCCAAATTACTTTTCAACCTAGTTGAATCAATTACAAGAATAATATTTGAGTGTATTATTGTCAAGTTTCTTATACCACAAAACTCAACCAACTCTTTTTAGATTAAATTGCCTAAAATAGCGGTTATATTTATTTTTGATTTTGTTGTCTAATCAATTTATTGACAAAAAATATGTAATGAATTCCCGAAATTGCGGTTAAAAGAAAGATTGCAAAGTAAACGAGAGGCAGATAAAACGCGAGTTGTTGAAAAGCGGCGGCGACCAAAATCAGACCTACGCCGAAAACCTGAACAAGAGTGCTGACTTTTCCCCAGAAAGAAGGGCGAAAACCGCGAAAACTGGTCGCGACAAAAATCGCTCCGGCAACTGAAACTATCAACACATCGCGGGCGATGACGGTAGCCGTCAACCAAAACGGAACGGGCAGATTTTCGCCCGTAATGATTGTTGGGAGACTCAAAACGATAAAAGCCGTTGTCATCAAAAGTTTGTCGGCAATCGGATCGAGAATTTTGCCCAGCTCAGATGATTGATTAAAGGTACGCGCAATTGCTCCGTCAATTCCGTCGGAAATGCCAGCGATGAGAAAAGTCAGTAAAGCCCAACCGAATTTTTGGTAGAAAAGCAGCGAAACAAAAAGCGGTATCAAAACGATTCGCAAAAGTGTAATCAGGTTGGCGAAGGTCATAGCAGATGAAAACTGCCCAATAAAATATAATTTCTTTTATGCTTTTCGCAATTCCAAAAGACTGATTTCCGGCGGGCATTGATAACGAAATGGTAAAACAACCGTTCCGATGCCGCGCGAAATATAAATTTGCGCCCCGCCCCGCTGCAACAAACCGCTTGCGCGCGGGCGACGCGGCAAAATCAGATTCTCTTCCGTAGAGCGCAGACGGACTTGCCCGCCGTGCGTGTGTCCCGAAACGATTAAGTCAACGCCGACTGCGGCGGCTCGCCGCAAAATTGCCGGATTGTGACACAGCAAGAACTTAAATTCAGTCGGGCGCGAACCCGCCAGAGCAAGCTCCAAATCCGGCGCTCCGTAAAGCGTATCGTCAACGCCGCAAAGCCAAAGAGTCGCGCCGTTTTTCGTTAAATGCAAGCCTTCGTTAACTAAAACTCGAATGCCTTCGGCGCGAAACAAATCGGTTATCAAACGCGCATCCGTTCGATAATCGTGATTTCCGAGAACCGCGTAAACACCTTGCGGCGCGCGTAATTCGCCCAAAATATCCGCCACCGGAGCAATATAATCAGTTCCATGCGATACGTAATCGCCGGTTAAAACCGTGATGTCCGGTCTTAAATAGTTGGCAATTTCGACCGAATCTTTTATCTGCTCGGCGTCAATAAAACGGCTGTGATGAACATCGGAAAGCTGTACGATGCGCAGACCGTCCATTTCGCGCGGAAGGCGTTCGAGATAAATTATTTGTTCTTCTATGATTAGATTTTTCGATTCGTTAATCGCTCTCCGCGCGGCGCGCGAAACGCCCGCCGCCAGCGTTTTGAACGGATGAGGCGAAGATTTGATTTCCCGCCAGCGAGAAGAAAATTTTCGTCTTGAAACCGGACTTTGATTCATTGTTTTCCAGAAATCATCGAAATTAAAATTAACAATCGCGGCGCGAAAACTTTTAATTTTGCATTTGGGTTAAAATAGCATTAAAAATTTTCACGTCAAACTGTTTTGCACGAATCGGTCGTTTACAACGGAAAAATTTTAAAAGCCGGCGACGCAAATTTGCCCGCCGCGTCATCTGCTGCTTTTTACGGGCGCGGAGTTTTTACGACGCTGGCGATTTACAACCGAAAACCGTTCCTTTTGAGCGAGCATTTGCGCAGATTGCGCGGTCACGCGGCGAAAATCAATCTGGATTTAAGCGAGATTTCCGGCTTTGAGGAAACGCTTTTTGATTTAATCGCGGCAAACAAAATCGAAACCGGGCGCGCCAGAATTACATTGTTCGACGCAAGCGGCGGCGCTCTCTGGAATTTTTCGGGCAAGCGAAAAACGTCCGTTTTAATAATAACCGCCGACAAAAAAGAAGCAAGTAACGATTTAATCTTAAACGTTTCGCCGTTTTTGGTTAATTCCGCTTCGCCGCTGGCGGGCGTCAAAAGCTGTAATTATCTGGAAAATCTACTCGCGCTCGAAACGGCAAAAGCGCAGGGCTGCGACGAAGCCGTGCGGCTCAACGAGCGCGGCGAAACGGTTTCAGCATGTCTCGCCAATTTGTTTTGGACAAAAAACGGGCGGATTTTTACGTCCGGTCTTGAAACAGGAGCTTTGGCGGGAACGACTCGAAATTTAATTTTCGATTTGGCAAAAAACTTGAATCTGCAAATTTCCGAAACTGCCGCCGGAATTGAAGAGCTTGGAGCGGCGGACGAGATTTTTCTGACTTCAGCCGGAATCGAAATTCGTTCGGCGAGAAAATTTAACGACAAAATTTATCAAAACGACACCGCCCGAAAACTGCAAAAAGCGTTTTTCGATTTTATCAATTGATGAATCCGGCAATAATTGTAATGTGCAAAGCTCCGACGGCGGGAACTGTTAAAACCAGACTCGCGCCGTTTTTATCGGCGGAACAATCTGCTGATTTAGCCGGTTGTTTTGCCATTGACGCTGTGAAAAAAGCGCGAAACATTTGCGAAAACACAATCGTGGCTTTTGCGGGCGAAAAAGAAATTCTCGAAACAATTTTACCCCGTAATTTGATTTGGGTTCGGCAAACGGGCGCCGATTTGGGCGAGCGAATGCACAACGCGCTCCGATTTGCTTTCGAGCGAAACTTCTCCCCGCTTGTTGTCATCGGGACGGACAGCCCGACTTTGCCGCCGGAATATATCAAAGCCGCAATCAAGATTTTGCAGGAAAAACTAACAGATGCGGTCATTGGAGAAACCGAAGACGGCGGTTTTTATTTGCTCGGTTTAAATCAACCTAATCAACAAATCTTTCAAAACGTCCGTTGGAGTTCGCCAGAAACGTTTTTGCAAACCGTGCGAAACATCAGACAATTGAATTTGCATTTGACGACTCTGCCGCTTTGGTACGATGTTGACACGCCCAAAGATTTACGGCGTTTGAAAACAGAAATCGAAAACAACGCCCGCGCAGGAGAGATAGCACCGGAAACCGCACCTTGGCTTGAAAGACACAATCAAATTTTCTAATTTTATTTGTCTCCTTCCGCAGATTTTTTGGAATTTAAATCGGCTGCATTTTTTTATTCGCCGGAATTTCGTCTCTGGCAAATTGCAGGTTATTTTTCTATTAGTTACAATTAACCGAAACCGAAGGTCACAATTCCAGCGCCTTTTGCGGCGACGAAGACCTAAACCGGCACATATCTTAATTTTTCGAGTAGCAATTAAATGTTAAAGCAACTTTCTCGTTTGGAAAAAACGCGCAATTTCGTTTTGCTGACGTTCGTCGTTTTGATGGCGGTCAGCTTAATTTTCTTTTACGCACCGCGTTCGGAAACTCAACAAGTTCTCGCACGCAGTCAGGAATCGCTTGCCACCGTCGGCAGCGAAACAATTACGGTCGGCGAAGTGGCGATTGTTCAGGAAAATCTGAAACGCCGTTATTCGATGGCAAATTACACGCCGCCGCTGAAATCGGTGGTTGACGGCGAAATCAGCTCTCGCCTGATTCGGCAGGAAGCGGCACGTTTAAACTTAGCGGCGACCGACGAAGAAGTCCGGGTCGAAATTCGGAAGCAGCTCAAAGCCGCCGATATAAATGTCAACGACATTGAAACTTATAAGCGCAGCGTCACCGAAATGTACGGCAGCGTCTCGGCTTTTGAGCAGCAAATCCGCGATCAAATCGCCAGTGAAAAGTTGAACGCTTTTTTAACTTCCGGCGTTTCGGTTTCCGACGAAGAGGTTTTAGATCAGTTTCGCCGCTCGAACACATCGTTTGATTTGGTTTATGTTCCGGTCACGTCGGTGTCGGTAGCCGAAAAAATCAACCCGTCGGACGATGAGCTGAAACAATATTTCGAGAAAAACAAATCGCGTTATTACATTTCTTCGCCACAGAAAAAGATTCGCTATCTTTTCATCAATCAAGCTAAAGTCGGCGAAAAACTGGAAATTCCCGAAGCCGAATTGCGCGCTGAATATGACCAGATTCCCGCCGAGAAAAAGCAAAAAGGCGTCGAAGCACAGCAGATCGTTTTGAAAATTCCGAACGCGAATCAAGACGCGGATATTTTGGCAAAAGCCAATGAGATCGTCACCGAAGCCCGCAAAAACGGCACCATTGTCAACGAGCCGGATTTCGCCGCGCTCGCCCGCAATAAATCCGAAGACCCGGCGACCGCGCCGAACGGCGGAAAAGTCAACGGCATCATCCGCGAGAATCAAGCGAAACCGGACGATCCGTATCAGCAAGTTTTGAAAATGATACCCGGTCAAATTACCGATCCGATCAAACACGGCAACGCTTATTACATCTTGCGACGCGGCGAAGCCGTGCCGAAATCGTTTGAAGACGCGAAACAAGAGATTCTCGTCTCTTTGCGCAACCGCCGCGCTTATCGCGCCGCCGGGGATTTGGCGCAGGAAGCGGTTGATAAGTTGAAAGAATACAAAGACGTGCGAAAAGTAGCCGATGAATTCGCGGCTCGCGCCAATATGAAACCCGACGAAATGGTGCGCGAAACCGGTTTGGTCAAACCCGGCGACGACGTGCCGAACATCGGCGTTTCGCCGCAGTTTGAAGAAGGCATCGCGCCGCTCGAATCTGTTGGGCAAGTCGGCGAGCGCACGCAAGTCAAAGACGGTTTCGCCGTTCCGATGCTCGTCGAAAAAAGCGACCCGCGCGACGCCGAATTATCGGAAGTCCGCGATCAGGTTCTCGCCGCTTACAAAGTGGAAAACTCAAAAGGGCAAATGGCTTCAGTCGTCCAAAGTATTGGCGAAAACGTAAATACCCCAGATGCTTTGAAAGCCGCCGCCGAAAAAGCTGGTTTGAAAGCCCTGGAAGCTAAAGATTTCAAGCTCGGCTCGCCGCTCGGCGAAGGCACCAGCGCGGCTGCTTCCAATCAAATTGACGAACAGGTTTATAATCTGAAACCCGGAGAAGTGACGAAAGGTCCGATTTCAATCGGAGACAATTATTATTTCATCGGTTTAGTCAAACGAACTGACCCGAATATGGACGAGTTTGCCAAACAGCGCGACGATCTGATGAAAACCGCAGTAGATGAAAAGAAAATGCAGTTTTTCAGCGATTATCTGGCAGATTTACGCCGCCGTTTTGAAGAACAGGGACGCATTAAAATCTACAAAGAAGCGATGGCGAAGCTCGAAGAAAGCAACGCCGCCGAAGCTCCGGTCGAAACCGGAAGCTAAACGGATTTTTACCAATTAAGCAATAAAAGTGCAGCCATTTTGAATTATTTAAAATGGCTGCACTTTTATTTTCCCTACGGTTAATTTCAAATTGGTTACGTATAAATAATGCGTTGATAATATGCAGAATGTACCATATTGTCATTGGCGTTAGTGTTAATAAGTAGTTATGCTGCTTCGCTGTAAGCGAGAAGGAGATATTTATTATTTTGAGAAAATCTTTTGTAACTTTGTTTTTATTCATACTTTGCGCTCTTGCCGGTTACGCACAAACACCCTCTTCGACTCCTGTGCGCGAAACAGGCTTTCTCAAGCGCAGCGTGACGCTCGGTTCAAGCACGATGAATTTTCGTGTTTATATTCCGGCGGGTTACGACCCCGCCAAAAAATATCCGGTCATTCTTTATCTTCACGGTTCCGGTGAAACAGGTAATGACAACGAGAAGCAAATAGGTGGACCTCAATTGGGTAGTGTCATTCAACTTTTTGGTGCGAAATACCCGGAGCGTTACCGTTCTTTTATTGCCGTTTTTCCGCAAACGCAAAACTATTGGATTGGCGATGCGGCAGAGCAGGCTATCAAAGCACTCGACCAAACGATGACGGAATTTAACGGCGACGTAAACAGAATTTATTTGACGGGATTTTCGTTAGGGGGTTACGGCAGTTGGTATCTGGCGGCAAAATATCCGAAAAAGTTTGCGGCAGTGGTTCCGATAGCAGGCGGCGTTGTTCCGCCGAGCAGCGTGCCGCTCGGCGCGTTGAAATCATTTATGCCCGCTGAAATGTTCGCGCTTTACTCGGCGCCAGACCCATATGCCGCCTTTGCCAAAGCAGTCGGTAAAACGCCTGTCTGGATTTTTCACGGCGGACAGGATGAGAATGTTGATGTTAAGGAATCGCGCAGAATGGAGGCGGCGTTAAAAGCGGCGGGCGGCACAGTTAAATACACCGAATACGCCGGAGAAAAACATTTTATATTGGACAGAGCTTATACTGACGCGGAATTTTTGAAATGGCTGATGTCGCAAAAACTCGCCCCGTAAATACTGCTCATTTCAATCAACGGCGCAGCACAACAAGTCATTGGACGTGAGGGTGAAACAGCGACTTTCTTAAAACGTAACTTTTTATCTTTTGACTTGTTCTTGCCCTTTTCCGCCCGCTTCAATGCCGCCGTTAACCCGCTCTCTAATGAAGGAATCTAAATGTGCAACGGTAAAACATCGCCCTTTGTGATTTGATGTAGAGTGAAATTGTTCCACTGTTTTTCTACTACAGGAGATTCAAACAGATGACGAAACGACCAGCAGCTATTCGAGTTATTTTGTGGCTCTACTTGCTGTCTTTGACTATCTTAATCGGGGGCGGCATCTTTGAGCATGTTGTTCTTACGCCGCTCTGGGCTGGTTCACCGCCTGAATCAGTGACCGCGTGGCAATACGGCGTTGTTCAAGCAAAGTTCTTCAGCATAGCCAGTCCGCTCTACGGTCTTTTCTCGTTAGCGTTAATCATCGCGTCATTTTGGATGCCGATACAACAGCGCAAATGGGCTTTGGTGGCAGGAATATGCGGAATTGCCGTGGTGCTCACGACAATCTTTTTTTTCATCCCTATCTTGGGCAAAACCCAGGCTACACGGGGAGCAGGCTTGAGTGGCGAGGAAATTACCAGACTAACGAATCAATTCGTGAATTGGAATTACGGGCGGTATGTATTAATGATTGGCGGATGGATTGCCGCGATACGTGCGATAAGTCTATCTTCGTCAGGAGAGCCGCGCTAATCAGCACGCAACCTAACAATTCAATGGACGTGAGGGCAAAACACGGACGTTGTTTCGTTTGCTGGCTTACGCGGTGTTTTGCCACACGTCATCTCAGCCGTTAATTAACCCGCTCTCTGCGCGCGACCCGAATGCCGTTTCGCCAGTCTTCGTTTAAATCGAACCGCCAAATTTCAATTTCCGAAGAAACCGCGCCAGCCAAAACTTCAAACTCGTGGTGAAAGCTCATCAGCGGCGCAACCAGATAAATCAGCGCTGGCTCGTCGGAAATTTTCAAATCGCCAAACAACCCGACTTTCTGCAAATTCCCGCAGCGGCGCTGCAATTCGATTTGCCGCCAATAATTTGCGGCTTGAAAAATCATTTCGCGGTCGGGCGCTGTTTTCAGTTCAATCACAACCAATCTCCCGTCGGTTCGCAAAGCGAGCAAATCAAGCGCGCCTTTTCTGTTTGAAAGACGAAACTGAGCGTGCAGCGGAGCGAGCAGCAAATTCGGATCGAGGCGGGAAACATCGCGTCTTAAAATCGCTTCGAGCCAGCTTTCCTGCGACGCGCGGTGCAGAAAATTCTTTCGGTCACGAACATCGGCGCGCCGATGTTCGTGCAAATCTCCGAGCAGCTTTTCAAAATCCGGCAAACTCGCTTCGTCCAAAATTCGTTTTCGTTTGCCTTCAATTCCAAACCAAACCGTTTCTTCGCCAAAAATTTTTCTGATTCGTAAAAAAGGCAAACCGTAAAATCTCAAAGTCTCGCCACCGCGCGAGCGCACAGCGTCAATCGCGTCGGGCGCAAGCTCGACGATTTTCTGCGCCGTTTCGCTCAAATCGGAAATTGCCGGGCGCTTCGGTTTTTTAGGTTTTTCCCGCCACAAATCTGAAAACGACAAAGATTCGATTGGCTGTAAAATTTCTTCTTCGTTTTGCGCTTTTGCGTTTTCAGGTGAAACCTCGTTTTGTGAAACGCGGGCAAAAACTCTTATTTTCTGTCGCCAGCCGTATCGTAAAAGTGCGCAAAGCCTGGTTAAATCTTCCGCTGCGTTTTCTTCAGTGAGAAGCCAAAGTTCTGTAATTTTTCGCCGTTCTTCGAGTTTCCGAAGCCACAAAATCGAATGCGCGAGCAATTTTTCAATGTTTATTTTTTCTAAGACCGAGCTGCAAACAGCAATCGTTTTGCCTTTTGGATTAACAAGCAAAATTCTGGCAAAACTTCCGAAGCGACCGCGCCGGTTAGCGGCACTGAAACCGACGCGCTCGATTTTGGCGTGCGCGGAAAATTCTTTGCGAGCAATTTCAGCAATTTGGCGCGCTTGTAAAACGCGCGCCGCGCGAACGTCTTCGGTTAATTCGGCAGCCGAAACACGCGGCGTGAACGTAAATTTTGTTTTTCCCGAATTGAATTTTCCGGCGAGAGAAAAAACTATTTTGCCGTTTTTGTTTTCCCAATTTTCCACGCGCAGCGCCTTCCAGCCTTGCGCCGTCAGACAGGACAAAACGAGCCGGTCGTTTTGCGCTGCGATTTCAATTTCGTCGGATTGCAGAGCGAAATCGGTCTCGCCGGACAACAGCCATTCGCTCGCAGCGTCGAAAATCGCCCGCAAACGGCGAGCTTCTTCTGACAAATTTTCGTTCTGTGCTAACATTTTTTATAATGCATCGGCTCGCCGGTTTTCTTATTTTGGCTTCGATTTTCACCGCTGCCTGCGGATTTGGCGGTTCGCAGCCCGAATCAACGGCTCAAATTAATTCGACCGATGAGGCAAATGAAAATGAAAGTTACCGGCAGCCGTTTCAATCGAAAGAACCCGAAAAATATCAAGCCAAAATCGTGTTTGCGTTTAAATGGGACGAATCGGACGCCGAAACGGTCGAACAAACCACATTCGTCGCCCGCGACGGTTTGAATCGCCGGCTTGATTTTGAAATCGGCGACAAACGCCAAATTTCGCGTCTCGAAACCGCCGACGGAAAACGCTTTCTGCTCTTGCCGCAACGCAAAATTTACGCCGAAATTTCCGAAGCGGCAAGCGAAAATTTGTTCACAGCCGCAGCGCCCGAAGAATATTCGCTCGCGCATCTGCTTTACGCCAAACCGCCGGATGCGAAATTTCAAAAAATCGGCGCAGAAACGATTAACGGCAAACAGCTCACAAAATATCTGGTTGATTTCGGCACCGCTCGCGGGAGCGAAAACGCGAGAACCGAAAACGCCGTCTGGATTGATGAAAATCTGGGTTTGCCGGTCAGAACGGAAATTGCGGCGATTGTTGATCAAAAACGGAGTGGCGCAAGATCCGTTACTGAAATAAGAGATTTTAAATCAGAGCCGGATGCCGGAGTTTTCACAGTTCCATCGGATTATCGCCGAATTTCGATCAAAGAAATTCAGGAAATCGCTAAACCGAAATAAAGTTTTTATGTACACTTCGATTCACTTTGAACCCAGAAAACGTGCTGTAACGGCGGCTTCGGATGAAACAATCAGAAATCGTCTGCGCGAGATTGTCGGCGCGGAAAATGTTTTGGTTGACCCGGAAAAAGTCGAGCCTTACGGCGCGGACGCCGTCAAAGAAAAATTTCCTCCCGAAGCAGTAGTTTTTCCCGCCACGACTGCGGAAATGTCCACCGTTTTGCGTCTCGCCAATGAAATTCGATTTCCCGTCACAGCGCGCGGCGGCGGAGTCGGTTACACAGGCGGCGCGGTTCCGGTTGATGGCGGAATCGTCGTCGGCACAGACCGGATGAATCAAATTTTGGAAATTAACGTTGATGATTTGTACGCAGTTTGCCAACCCGGGATCACGACTTACAATTTGCAGCAATCGGTCGAAAAATACGGTTTGATGTTTCCGCCCGATCCGGCGAGTTACAAAGAATCGTACATCGGCGGCAACATCGCCGAAAACGCGGGCGGAATGAAAACGCCGAAATATGGTGTTACAAAGCAATATGTCCTCGGTATGGAAGTCGTTCTGGCAAACGGCGATGTCATCAGAACGGGCGGAAAAACGCAAAAAAACGTCGTTGGCTTTGATTTGACAGGATTGATTTGCGGTTCGGAAGGACTTTTGGGAATTATTACCGAAGCGACTTTGAAACTTTTGCCGCTGCCCGAAAGTACAAGCACAGTTCGCGCGAGCTTTCGGACAATGCGCGAGGCTTGCGAAACGCTGACGAAATTTACGCCCGAAGGTTTGTTGCCGATGGCGATGGAAGTCATTGACCGCAACTGCGTCGCGGCAATCGAACAAAATTTTGCTTTCGGTTTATCGCCCGACGCAGGTGCAATTCTGCTCGTCGCCGTTGACGGCTCGCGCGAACAGGTTGAAAAAGATGCAGCAATAATCGAGCGGATTTTAAATTCAAACGGCGGTTTTGATGTTCTGCGAGCCAAATCGAAAGAAGAGGAAGACCGTTTGTGGGACGTGCGCCGCGCAATTTCGCCGAGCCTGATGAAATACGGCAATCTGAAAATCAACGAAGATGTCGTCGTCCCGCGCTCGAAAGTGCCGGAGCTGGTGGCGGAAATTGAAGAAATCGGGAAACGTCACGACACATTTGTCGCCAATTTCGGACACGCGGGCGACGGCAATATTCACGTCAATTTCGTTGTTGACCGAAACGACGCAGACGCAGTTCGCCGTGCGCGTCTCTGTGTCAAAGAAACTTTTGAATTATCCGTCAAGCTCGGCGGTTCGATTTCCGGCGAACACGGCATCGGCTATGTCAAAGCGCCGTATCTGGATATTGCCGTTGACCGCCCGACGCTCGAAGTGATGAAAGCAATCAAAAATGCGCTTGACCCGAATGGTATTTTGAATCCGGGCAAGATGTTTGTTTAATTTGCAGCTTATTGTCAGATTTATTCACAATGAAAATAAATTCAATCGAATCAATGAAAACTCTCGTTTCTCTTTTTTTAAGCGTATTACTGTTTCTATTCGTCTGCGCTGATGTTTCCGCACAGAAAAAGAAAGTCACCGTTATTCTGCTGCGACACGCAGAGAAAGACATCTCGGCAACAGCCGATAAAACCAATCCAGACCTTTCGCCGGAAGGAAGGCTGAGGGCGCAGCGCCTGGTCAAAACAATCAAAAAATATAAGCCCGACGTAATTTATTCTTCGGATTTTCTGCGGACGAGATTAACCGCCGCTCCGCTGGCTGAAAAAAGAAAACGTCCGATTGAGATTTACGACCACAAAAAGCTCGACGAGCTTGCCGCTTTGATAATGAACGGAAAAGGAAAAAGAATCCTTGTCGTCGGGCATAACACGACCACTCCGGCGTTGGCGAATTTATTGATAAAACAGGAGAAATATAAAGCTCTGGACGAATCGGAATACGGCAAGATATGGATTATTAAAATCAGAAAATATAAAACGAAGCCGGAAAAGATTGAAGAGCAGATTATCGAATATTAATTTGCGGAGTTAGTAAATTAACTAAAAACAGAGTTATAATTCGCTTCGCGATGTCATTGCCTGAAAACCAATTAGCAAAAGTTTTAAGCGGCTGCACAGATTTGGTCGAAAAGCTGTACGCCGATTGCGCGGCTGAAGCGCCGAATTTCGGAGTCGAATTCGAGACATTTCAAAACACGCTTGAGCGCGCCGTGCGCAAATATCTTTTTGTGCCGGATGCTCCCGCGCCTACGAATGAGGAAATCCGACAGTTTCTCAATGATTTGCAGACGAGCGATTTGTTTATGGCGCTGGGCTGCGCGGCGGGAAACGAGCGCGCGTGGTGGGAATTTGACCAGCAGCATCGAGGTTATTTAGAGCGCGTTGCGCGGCATCTGGCGAGCAGCGATGTTAATGCCGACGAAGTTGTGGACACTGTTTACGTCGAGCTTTACGGGACGCGAATTGTTGACGGCGTGCGGATGTCGAAATTTGCGACTTACACCGGGCGCGGCAGCATTCGCGGGTGGCTGAGAACCGTCGTCTGGCACGCGCTGGTTGATTTGCACCGCGCTAGTCACGACGAAGTTTCGCTCGATGAAATGACGGAAAACGTCGGTGAAGGCGCGGCTCAGGCGGCAATCGCGCAACCGGCAAAAGGCGGCGAAGGCGAGATGCTCGATACGATTGTTCGCGAACGTTATCGCAAAGCGACTGCCGGCGCATTAGAAACGGCTTTCTCAAGTCTCGACACGCACGAAAAACTTTTGCTGCTTTATTACCACATCGAAGAATTAAAGCTGCGCGAAATTGCGCGACTCGTTGAAGTTCCGACTTCGCCGTTGCGAGGCTGGTTTCAGCGAAAATCGGAAAAGCGCGAGCAGGCTCCCGATGCGCGCGTACACGAATCAACCGTGATGCGCTGGCTGGAAAAAATTTATGCAAAAGTTTTAAAAAGTTTTCGTAGCGAATTGAAAACGTCCGCCGGATTAAAAGAAAGCGAAATCGAAATGTGCATCAAACTCGCTACGCAGGACATATTGCAGGGCGACATCAAACAGCATATTAAAATCGCCTGAATTTTGCGTCTGCAAAATAATTCGGCAAAAATTTCGGAATGCCGCGTCAACCTCGCGGGGGAATTTTAAAAAGTGAAACAAGAGCAATTTAATCAGGAAAATCAACAAATCGGACAATTACTCGGAGCCTTTCTAAAAGGCAAAAAAAGCGAAACTCCAGCCGCAGCGCATTTGGATGAAGATTCAATCTCGGCTTTTGTTGACGGCGCGTTAAGCAACCGCGAAGCCGAGCCGATTATGAAACATCTCGTCGGCTGTTCGCCGTGCAGAAAAATTACGGCGCAGCTCGCGCGTCTTGCCGAAGAATTAAACGAGCAGCCCGAAGCAATATCGAGCGCCGCGCCGCAAACCAGCCGCTTGCAGCAATTCCTGCAAACTTTAGGTTTATCCAGCCTTGGTCTCGGCGATGAAGCGGTTTTCGCTCACAATGAATCGGCGGAAGAAGATAAAAAAGAAGAACCGGAAAATCAGGATTCAGAAGACCCAGCCTCTGAATCAGGCTCAAAAGAGTAGCGATGAAAAATTGCTCTTGAATTTAATCCCAATTTTGGAAGAACGGAAAAGTAATAAGGCGAGCTTGTTAGCTCGCCTTTCTTTATTAGCAGACAGTTTAATTTGTTGACACTTGGCAACTTTTTACTTGCCGTAATGCCCTTCGGGGCATTATAATTCTGTAATAATATCGGCAAAAAAGTGCATATTCAAAGCAATTGTGACAGTTCCGATTTTCCATCCAACGGGCGACATCTTACCGTGCAGCGTATCTCAACTGCTCTCCTGCCGACTGAAATTGGTGATTTTCTAATTACGGGTTATCGTTCGCTGACGAGCGTCGAAGAATTTGTGGTTTTACACAAAGGCGAGATGCGGGCTGACGTGCCGATATTGATTCGCATTCACTCGCAGTGTTTGACGGGAGATGTGTTTGGCTCGATCAAATGCGATTGCGGCGAGCAATTACATTCGGCGATGAGATTAATAGAAGAAGCCGGGCGAGGCGCAATCGTGTATCAAATGCAGGAAGGGCGCGGGATCGGAATTATTAATAAAATTCGCGCATACGAATTGCAGGACGCCGGTGCTGATACGGTTGAAGCGAACGAAAGGCTGGGTTTTGCGGTTGACGCACGCTCATATCAGCAATGCGCGGAAATATTATTTGATATGGGTTTATGCAAAGTGCGCGTAATGTCGAACAATCCCGACAAAATTAGCGCTCTGGAAGACGCCGGTTTGTCCGTCGTTGAGCGCGTCCCGCTCGAAGTTGAAACCAAAGAACCGGCGGCGCACTATCTCAGAGTAAAAAAAGAAAAACTTGGGCATTTGATTGATTTAATCGAGGAGTAAAGGTTATGAAGCGAGTAGATTTTTTGAGCAAGTGTTTGCTTCTTATTGCGTTAACAATTGGAGCGTCAATAACGGTTTGCGCCCAGAACAATTCAATATCAGGTATGGTTTTCGATGGGACAGGACGACAGCCCATATCAAACATCTATGTCGAATTACAAAACGAGGTTTATAGTAATTTGGCTCGCGTTCGAACGGACGGTTCCGGTCGTTTTATGTTTAATGGGCTTTCCAGCGGCACGTTTAGAGTAAAGGTTGTGCCAATGGGTACAAATTATTTGGAGGAAACGCAAGAGGCTACGATTCATAACTTTTCTGCCGGCGGCAGACCAAGTTCGGATAAAGTTTTTCTTGAATTTTATCTAAAGCTTGATAAGCGTAAAGTTAAAACCGGAAGCCCGGGAGCCGGTTCTGCTGTTTTTGTACAAAGCAATTTGCCGGAAGACGCTCAAAAATCTTACGAAAAAGGCGTCGAGCTTTTGGATGACAAAAAGGATGCCGGTCTCGATAATTTGAAAAAGGCGATTGAAATATTTCCAACTTATTACGATGCTTTAAATCGGCTCGGCTTAGAATATGCCCAGCGAGGAAAATACATTGAGGCGGCTCCTTATTTGATAAAAGCGATTGAAGTCAATCAGCGCAGCTTTCAAAGTTTTTATTGGCTGGGAATAGCAAGTCACAATCTAAAGCATCCCAAGGAAGCAATGGAGGCTTTCAGGGCGGCTACAATTCTTAATCCCCAATCAATCAATGCTCAATTATGGTACGGAATTGTTTTAAGATTGGACGGAAGCAATGAGCTGGCTGAAAAAGCATTACAACAAGCCAAAACTCTAGCTAAAGAAACGCCGGTTGCTGAAATTCATTGGCAGCTCGGATTGCTTTACAATAAAATTGCGCGTTACCAAGACGCTGCTAATGAATTAGAAGCCTTTCTTAAACTACAGCCGAATTCGCGCGACGCAGATAAAATCAAAAACCTGATCGGTCAATTGCGGTCGAAAGCTAAGTAACAGATTTGTTTTGATTACGCTCCGTAAAATCAAAATCTCCTTTCAACTTGAGGCGAACGGAAACCCGATTTCGCCTCAATAATTTTCTTAAGTCCAACCGCTTTAAAACAGAAAATATCGACAAGCTAAAAAAAGTGCCAGGTTTGCGCGCATTGAGAAACTTCAAGTTTGGACTTTTAATTTTATTTAAGTGTCAGTTTATTCAATCAATACAACAAGTCAATACCCTCGGCAGCCGTCAATGGTTGAAGCTATTGAAAATTAGTGCGGTTTAAGTTTGGATATGCGTTTCTGAACATCCATTAATTCCCATACACTAGAGCCAATTTCAATTTGTCGAAAAACAAAAAACAGAGAATTAACAGGGATAAAAAGTTTGCTTTCTCGAAATCTATTTTAATTGGTCAACCGGCTGCGTATAGAGTTTTTAATTGTTAACTTAAAGAGAAAAAAAGGCTCGCCAAATTTTGGCGAGCCTTCAGTTTTAATAGGTTTACTCTTTTAATTAGAAGAGTAAGCGGAAGCCAAAGCGAACCGAGCGCGGACCCTGGAATCCGTTTTCCTGCTTGTAGCGAGGATCAACGTTTGCAGGTAAAGCATTCAATGTGTTGATTGCATTTTGCAATTCACCTCTGTTGAAACGGTTAATTACATCAACGTAAGTTCCGCCGCCAAATCCGGTTGAAGTTCTTCCGTACGTGGCTCTGGAAGGATTGCTGAAGATTGACGTTGCATTGGCTTCGTCTAACAAATTAAGAACGTTTAAGTCAAACGCCATTGTGAAACGATCATCGCGTCCGAAGCGATATTTATGCGTTACGGCAAAGTCCGTTTGAGTATACATTTCAGTTCTGCCCAGATCGCCGCGTTCCGTAAAGATCGGCGAACCGGCTGTAGCAGCGATAAGGAACGGAACAACTGTTGTTACAGGTGTTCCCGATTGGGCTGTTGTGAAGAAGGAAAGTTCTGTCGAATTAGCCTTGCTTCCCATCCAGTCAAAGATGTAAGCGCCGTATGCGTTGAACACATGCGGACGGTCTGTCGAAAGGCGTCCGTTATCAGGTTTGCCGGCGGCGGTGAATCCAATAAACGGAAGGTCGAAGAAGCGGTTAACACCCGGAGATGTACGACCGGCTTCGTCTGAGCTTGCCAAACCTGAATAGTTACCAAAGAGACGGCTGAACGTGTAGTTCGCGTTGAAATAGTAGTTGTTAGACAACCGTTTTTCAAACGTTACCTCCAATGCATCGTAAACACGCTGCGGTTTGGCTGCTTTTTCATAACCGAGTTCCTTGAGAAGCTTTGCGTGCAGCCCTTCTCCAGGATTACCGATAATGTAAGCTTCGCTGCCTTCTGCGTTGTAGATACCGGCGTCTTCAATAGCCTTATCTACATTTTTGTGGGTATAGCGTGTACGAACGACGAAGTCGCGACCGAACTGACGCTCAAGTCCGACAGTAAACTCTGACTGCTGGAACGATTTGAGGTCCGGGTCAACGGCTCCCGTGTAAATCGTTGCGTTCGGGTCATTCGAAGCAATACGATAATCGAATTGGCAGCGGCTTCTGGCGCCGGAGGCGATGAAGCCTGTTGCAGGACACGATCCGCCCGGAGCATCGTTAAAGCTTCCAATTACATTTTGAAGTGTAAAGGATCTCCAATCTTGTCCCGGGAAAATTTCAAAGGCATCAATGCGGTAGAAGTCACCGCCGAACGAACCGCGCGGAAGTTCAAACTTCAAGCGGTCATAGAATTTTCCGTAGCTGGCAAACAATCTCGTCTTACCATCGCTGAAAATATCCCAGGCAACACCGATACGCGGAGCAATTTTATCGCCCCAGCCAAAGTTAATCGGCGGCGCATTTCCGTTAAACGACGGAAGGTCTTCTTTTTCGGCGCGAACACCGACATTTAAGGTCAAGTTGTTAACCGGCTGCCATTTATCTTGAATGTAAACGGATTGATTGGTGTTTTGTGCTTTACCAACCGTACCGAAACGAATAAGCTCGCCCGAACCGAGAATACAGCCCGCGGTTTGTCCGGCTGCGCAAATCGGAGCGCGATTGGTAAGAGTGCCTGCTGCATTATAGACGCAAGGCGCAAAAGCTGTTCCACCGGCATTGACGCAAGACGGGTCAACAGGAAAACCTAAATACGTGTCGATTGCGCGACCGAAATAGAAGTCCATAATGCCCTGATTTTTGTAGCCTCTGGATACGTCATTGAGAATTTTGAAGCGTTGGTAACCGCCTTTAAACTCGTGTCTTCCAAGGAAGCCGCTGGCGATGTAGGTTGCATCACCTTCGAAGTTCGTACGTATTGAAACGTCTCTTTCAACGGTTGAATTAGCCGCATCGGCTAAACCTGCCGAACATCCGCCCGCAACGTTTCCCTGGTTCTCAATACAACGATATCTGGTTGTATTCGGAATAAAATACGAACCTAATTTCTCGTTTAAGAATCCGCGCGAGAATCGTCCGCTGATAACCATATTGCTGGTCGGAGTCCAAACGGCTTGACCGGTAATGTTGTTGGAGTTTTGGCGACCACCTTGACGATTAGTCAATTGGGTCCCTGTCAATAAGCCGGTGCTTCCGCCAAAATTGGCTGACGGCGGTGCGCCGCCGAATGAAACTGTACTATGCGGAAGAGCGCCTTTATCAATAATCGGGTTCCAGGTAAAAGTACTCGTCAAACGAAGATTGTTGGTCGGCGATGCATCTAAACGTGCAAACGCATATTCGAATGTGCGTTTCAGTCTGTAATCTTGCGTTGTGGACAGAGTTCTGAAAGCCGCCGGACGGTTGGTAAAGTATTGAGTGGTATATTCCGTAACTGTGTATTGCGGCGTGTAGCTGCCAAAGAACCAAAGTTTGTCTTTGATAATCGGTCCGCTTAAATTTGCCGTCGGAAATACGTTTGTTCCGCCGGCTTTCGGCGCTTCGAAATATTCCGTTGTGTTGGGGTACGAGAACGGGTTCGCAGCCGTCGCAGTAAATGCCGGAAAAAATAACAAGCTCGGACGGGGATTACCGTTAAGTTTCGGCGTGTTGAATTGAACACCGAATTCACCGCGCCAATCGTTACCGCCGCCTTTGGTTACAACGTTGATAACACCGCCGGTCGCACCGCCGAATTCGGCTTCGAAACCGCTCGACTTAACTTGAATTTCCTGAACAAATTGAGTCGGAATATTGTTGTTACCGTTCAAAGTACCGGTACGAAAGTTACTAACTTCCTGACCGTCAATGATAAATACGTTTTCCGAGCCTGAAGCGCCGTCAACCGAAAAACCGCCGGCATTACCTTCGGCGCGAGTTCCGGGAACGGTATTCAGCACGCTCGTAAAGTTGGTGCCTTTCGGCAGCAACTCGATTCTTTGAGCTGTGATGCTGGTCGCGACTTTGGTATCGGTTGGGTCAACAGGTTGATCGCTGGCTTGAATGTCAACGATGTTTTCTCCACCGCCTACTGGCGTGAGTGAAACGTTTACCGGCGTCGTCGTTTCAAGAACGACTTGAACGTTCTGAACCGTCGCTGCGCCGAAACCCGAAATCGGTTCTACTCTTACATTATAGAGACCGGGGGGCACTTGCAGAACGCGGAAGAATCCGTCACTGTTAGTTTGAGTTGTGCGTCTAAAACCTGTGGTTGAAGACGAAGTCGTCGTATCGGTTCTATCCGAAGCAGACACCAAAACTGTCGCGTTCGGAACAACGGCACCAGTCGGGTCTTTTACAGTTCCTTCAATATTACCCGATGTTTCCTGTGCAAAAACGCTGGCGCTTAAGCAAAGAACAACGAGCAAGATTGAAGTTAGAAATGCTAAACTTTTTTTCATTTTTTGCTCCTTAAAAAAATCTTTAGGACTAAAAGAGTTATTGCAGTTTTATTGATTGAATCAACCGGGCAATAACTTGGCACGTCTAAACCTGCAACTTGCAGACCAAAAGTAGAGCGACTTTAAATAGTTTTATTAATGCTTTAAAATGTGGGATTTAGAGCGGTCTTTAAATTTGAGGACTTTTCTATTTTTTTGTAATTTCTTCATAATTTTGAATTTTCCCCATAATCATAGATTCAATTTTTTGAAAATTATCTCTTTCGTTGGAATTTCCGATGATAGTATAAAACGTCAGATTTTATTGAGCTAGCAAATAAAAATGGAGCGAGTTTACCGCGATCCGGTTCATAACATTATTCGCCTGCAAACAAACACGCCGGAAAACCATTTACTGATTCGTTTGATTGACACGGCTGAATTTCAACGCCTGCGCCGGATTCGACAGCTCGGACTCGCGCTTTTTACTTATCAGGGTGCGGAACATTCCCGCTTTACGCATTCTCTCGGCGCGCTGCATCTCGCAACTCGAATTTTGGAAAAATTTTCCGCCAAATACGAAATCTCCGATTTCGACCGGATTGCAGTTCGCGCCGCTGCTCTGCTCCACGATGTCGGACACGGCGCATTTTCGCACGTAATGGAAAACGTTCTCGGATTTCATCACGAAGATTTTACGGTTCAAGCAGTTCTTCACGAAGAAACCGAAATCGGACAAGTCTTGCGCTCGTTCTCTGCAGAATTACCGGAGCGCGTGGCAGCGGTAATCAACGGCGATTTTCGCCCCGCTGCGCTGGCGCAGCTTGTTTCATCGCAGCTCGATGTTGACCGGATGGATTATCTTTTGCGCGACAGCTTGATGACCGGCGTCAAATACGGAATTTACGACCACGAATGGATTATCAAGGCGCTCGAAATTGACCGCGAGAACGACCGTATTTACGTCTCCGCGCATGGTTTGTTCGCCGTCGAAGATTATTTGCAGGCGCGTTATTATATGTTTCGGCAGGTTTATTTTCACCGCACGCTGCGTTCTGCGGAAGTCGTTTTGCGGGCGATTTTGCGCCGCGCTTTTGAACTGAATCAAAGCGGGAAAGCGATTTGGATTGCAAGCGGGACGGCTTTTGAAAAAGTTGTGCGCCGCGAACGGATAAATCTTTTCGAGCATCTCGAAATTGACGACGCCGACGTTTTGTTTCACATCAAGCAATGGCAGCGCAGCAACGATGCAATTTTAAGCGATCTCAGCCGGCGTTTTATTAATCGGCGTTTATTCAAGGCTTTGGATTTGGATATGGCGGACGATGAACGCGAGCGGTTTCTCGAAAAAGCGCGGAACATTGTCACGCAAAACAATTTCGACCCGGATTATTATTTTGTCGCCGACCGCGCGGCTGACGTTCCTTATTACGCTTTGTATTCCGCGCTAGGCGAAACGAATCCGAAAAATCTGATTTATGTCGAAGACGGTTTTTCGCGTCCGCAAATCCGCGAGATTTCCGAAGTTTCCGGCGCAGTGCGCGGATTGCAGCAAGAATTCGAGATTTTGCGCGCCTGTTTTCCGCCAGAATTAAATCGGGAAATTACCGAGCTTTATCATCAACAATGATGGGTTTCGGGGGCAAAATTTTAACTGTCGCGGCTGTGGTTTTCAGTGCGCTTTTTCTTGCGTCCTCCGCTTCGGGGCAAACTTTTGAAATCGCGGTTTTGTCTGTTGGAGAAACCGGGCGGAAGTTTCACGAACGGTTTCGCGCCGAAGCGGCAAAGCAAAATTCCGTTCGCCTGATTGACGAAGATTTGAGCTTATCAGCAATGCGCGGCTTGAACTACAAAGCTCCGTTTAATCTCTCGCTCGAAGAAGCGAAAAATTTAGGGGCGGCGATTGATTGCGAGTTCTTTTTTGTCGTCAAATCCGACACGGTTCGGCGTTCGTCTTTCAAAAAAGACGTTTATTTTGAATCTTACGCCAATATTTTTCTCGTCAGCGCGCGCACCGGACGACTCATCGCCTGGGAAAATCCTGCACAGGAAGCCGATAAATTGGAAGATGCGGAAAAACACCTTCTCCGCGAAGCTGACGAAATCGCGGCGCGTTTTCTCTCTCAAATGCAAATCGCAGCCGCGCGCGAGCGCGAAGAACGCGCCGCGCCGCCAAAAATCTCCGATTTTTTAGAATTTTTCGGGAAAACTGCAGAAAATGAAAACATTCGGACGCCTTTGCCGTATAAGAGTCTGAAACCGGCTTACACGGACGCGGCAGCGCGTTTTGAAATTGAAGCTGCCGTTGAAGCTGCCGTTGACTTAAACGCCGCAGGCGGGGTTGAAAACGTCGAAATCGTTCGGTGGGCGGGTTTCGGATTAGACGAAGAAACGATCAAAACAATTAAGAAGATGCAATTTCGTCCGGCTTTGCGAAACGGCAGCGCAATTCCCGTTCGGTTTGTGCTGCGTTACAATTTTCGCCGCCCCCGCGAAAAGAAGGATTAATTTTTATGCGCCGTTTTGTCTCTTTTGCATTAATCATTCATTTTGTTTTCGCTTTTTCGCCAGTTCCGGCGCAGCCCCGAAACGGTGTTTCGCCGGAAAAAAATCTGGCGGTTTTCGACGAAGTTTGGGAGACGGTTCGAGAACGTTATTACGATGCGAAACTGCGCGGAATTGATTGGGCGGGGCAGCGCAATGATTTTCGAGAGAAAAGCGCGGCGGCGCAAAATTCGACTGAGCTTTACCGAGTTTTGCGTGAAATGCTGGGAAATTTAAAAGATTCACACACCAGAGTTTTCGCTCCCGGCGAAGACGCCAACTGGATTGCGCCGCGCGTCGTCAGCATTAACGTCGCCGTCCGCGAAGTCGAAAATCAATTAATCATCACTAGAGTTGAAAAAAATACAGCGGCGGAAAAAACCGGCGTTCGTCCGGGCGATTTGCTGAAGAGCGTTGACGGCGTAGCGGCAACCGATTTTTTTGACAAACGTTTGGCGGAAACAAGCGGTGCTTCGACTCCGGCAATCAATCGTCTGCAAACCGCCGCCAAGCTTTTTGAAGGCGAAGTCGGTTCAAGCGTGCGAATTTGCTGGCAGCGAGAACGCGCCAAAGAACGCTGCGCCAATCTCCTGCGCGAGTGGCGCACAGTAAAATCCGATGTTCGCATTAAAAAAGAAAACGGCATTTTAATCGTCGGATTCGATGTTTTCACGCTCGAAACCGTCAGCCGGGTTTTAGGCGCGCTGCGCCAGCATCGAGACAATTTGCGCGGAATCGTCTTGGATTTACGCGCCAATCGCGGCGGTGTGACCGAAGCGAGCGTTGATTTGGCTTCGGTTTTTCTGCCGGAAAAAACTACGATTGGCAATTTTTATGACCGCGCCGGTCGCGTCGCGCAGGAAGCTGAAACGCGCCAGTCGCCGATTTTTATCGTCAATTCCGAAAAAGTCACGAAAACTCCGCTGGTAGTTTTGACCGGAACGGCAACCGCCAGCGCCGCCGAAATTTTTGTCGCCGCGCTCAAAAACGCCTCCAGAGCGCGCGTAATCGGCGCTCAGACTTGCGGCTGCGTTCTCGCCGTTCGGCGTCAGCACACTTTGCCCGACGGCGGCAAGCTCGAAATCAGCGAGCTTGATTTTCGTCTCGCCAACGGCGACCGGCTCGAAGGCGTCGGCATTGCGCCGGACGAAACGCTCAACTTAACCCGTAGCGACGTTCGCGCGGGGCGCGACGCCGCGCTCGAAAAAGCGCTCGAATCCCTCCAAAGAAATCACGTCAACGCGGCTGATTGATTTTCATTTAACTTCCTTTCGCCAACTTTTTAATAAAAATACTGATTGAAATATTTCATCGGCATTTGTATGATGCCGCGAGCAGTTATTTTCCCAGAGCGAAAGGCAAAAGATGAACGAAGAACAAAAAGTTCGACAGGATGACGCTCGTAATGAATATTCCGAAAACTACGAACGCGAGCTGGAAACAGATTTGGACGACGAAACCCGGGACAAGCCGCGCGGAATCGCCCTGCACACGAAAATCTTAATCGGCTTGGTCGTCGGCGTCCTCGCCGGACTCATTGTCAATCAAATCGGCAAAGCGGGCGGCGAAGCCTCGATTGCCAACGTTGATTGGACAATTCGCAATTTCACTGAACCAATCGGGCAGCTTTTCCTCAATTTATTGCTAATGATTGTCGTTCCGCTCGTGTTTTCATCTCTTGTAGTCGGCGTGGCAGGTATTGGCGATGTTCGCAAACTAGGGCGCGTCGGGTTCAAATCGTTTGCGTATTGTCTGATTATTTCGGCGATCTCCGTTGTCATTGGTTTGGGACTGGCAAACACAATTCAGCCGGGAAAATGGCTTGCGCCGGACAAAGCCGCCGAACTTCAGGAGCGATACAAAACGCAAGCCGGAACTACCTTGGAATCTGCACAAAAAGCGCAGCAAGCCGCTGCTAATGATTCGGCGCTGATGTCGGTGGTCAAAACGATTGTCCCGCGCAATGTTTTCAACTCGATTGCGGGCGAAAATCCAAATATGCTGCATTTGATGTTTTTCGCTTTGATTGTCGGCGTTGCGATAACTTTGCTGCCCGAACCAGTTTCCGCGCCGTTTGTTAGCGGGATGGCGTCGCTGTTTCAGATCACGTCAAAAATTATTGACATGATTATGAAATTCGCGCCGTATGCAGTCGCCTGTTTGATTTTTAACAATATGGCGAAGTTCGGTATTGATTTGCTGGGAACTTTAGGCGCGTTTATTTTGACGGTTCTGCTCGGTCTCGGAATTCACTTTTTCGGTGTCTATTCGCTCTCGGTTTGGTTTTTGTCGCGCATTAATCCGGTTGATTTTTTCCGCCGCATCTGGCTGGTGATTGTAACGGCGTTTTCGACGAGTTCATCAAATGCCACTCTGCCCACCGCTTTAAGAGTTTCGGAAGAAAATTTGGGCGTTCCGCCGCAAATCAACAGCTTTGTTTTAACAGTCGGCGCAACGGCGAATCAAAACGGCACGGCTCTTTACGAAGGCGTCACGGTTTTATTTTTGGCGCAGCTTGCAGGCGTTGATTTAACCATCGGTCAGCAATTGATGGTTGTTTATCTGGCGATTTTGGGCGGCATCGGAACTGCCGGAGTTCCTTCCGGCTCGATTCCGTTTATCATCGGCATTCTGGCGATGATCGGCGTTAATCCGGCACTGATTGCGATTATCCTGGGCGTTGACCGCATTCTTGATATGTGCCGCACAACTTTAAATGTCGTCGGCGATTTAACGGCTGCGACATTTGTCGCGCGTTCTGAGGGCTTTGAATTATTGAAAACGGCAAATCCGGTTGATTAAAATGTTTTCGAGGTGACGAGATTTATGACGGCTTATCCACAACCGATGCGTCTGCGGTTCACAGTTGACGAGTTTTACAAAATGTTTGAACTCGGATTTATCAAAGACTACGAACACGCGGAAATTATTGACGGAGAGTTAATCAAAAAAATGTCTATCGGAGATTTGCACGCTGCTGTTGTTAATTTTTTAAATAAGTTCTTTGTCAAAAATGTTTCGGATGACATTCTAGTTAGTGTTCAAAATCCGGTGCGACTTTCGGATTATCACGAACCGGAACCGGATCTGGCTTTAACTGATTTAACGAAATATGAAGGCAGGCGGCATCCGCGCCCAGCAGAAGTTTTGCTGATTGTCGAAGTTTCCGATTCAACCCTTGAATATGACCGCAATCGAAAACTGCCGCTTTATGCCGAAGCCGAAATACCGGAAGTTTGGCTTGTCAACGTGCAAAACGAAACAATTGAAATTCACACCCAGCCGCGCGGCGGCGTTTACAGTTTGATTCGAGTTCTTCGGCGCGGCGACACAGTTCGTTCCGAAAGCGTACCGAATTTGCAAATCGAAGTTGATAAAATTCTGGGTTAAAATCAAAAACATAGGATTTTAACGTGCAAAAGGAAAAACAAATGGCGAAACACACAATTACATTGATTCCGGGCGACGGCATCGGACCGGAAGTGGTCGCTGCAGCCGTGCAAATCGTTGAAGCAGCGGGCGTTGATGTCGAATGGGAAACGCAGCTTGCCGGAGCGCACGCTTTGGAAAAATACGGCTCGACGCTGCCCGAATCGCTCCTTGAATCCGTGAAACGCAACAAAGTCGCGCTCAAAGGTCCGATTACCACGCCGATTGGCAAAGGTTTTACGTCGGTAAACGTCGGTTTGCGAAAGGCTCTGGATTTGTACGCCAATGTGCGCCCGGTGCGCGCTCTGCCGAATGTTCCGTCGCGCTATCCCGAACTCGATCTGGTGATTGTGCGCGAAAACACCGAAAGCTTGTACGCCGGAATCGAACACACGATTATACCGGGCGTAGTTGAAAGCCTGAAAATCATCACGGAAAAAGCCTCAACCCGCATTTCGCGCTACGCATTCGAGTACGCGAGCAAAGAAAAGCGCAAAAAGGTGACAGCCGTTCACAAAGCCAACATTATGAAATTGTCCGACGGGCTGTTTCTCGAATGTTTTTATAAAGTGGCGAAAGATTTTCCCGAAATCGAAGCCGATGACAAAATCGTTGACAATGCCTGTATGCAGCTCGTAATGAGACCGGAGCAGTTTGACATTATGGTGATGGAAAATCTGTACGGCGATATTTTGTCAGATTTATGCGCCGGTTTGGTTGGCGGTCTCGGACTTGTTCCGGGCGCGAACATCGGCGAACAAGGCGCGGTTTTTGAAGCAGTTCACGGTTCCGCGCCGGATATTGCCGGACAAGGTTTGGCAAATCCGACCGCCATTTTGCAATCTTCGATTTTAATGCTCCGGCATATGGGCGAGCGCAAAGCGGCTGACAAAATCGAAAACGCAATGTTCGAAGTTTTCCGCGAAGGAAAAGTCCGCACTAAAGACATCGGCGGCGAATCGAAAACCTCGGAATTTGCCGCAGCGATTATCGAAAAAATGAATTCGGGAAAAAGCGCGGGGGAGAAAAGCAAATCCTGAGCAAGCTGTCGGGAATTAAACCAATAATGAACGATTAATTTTCATCCCGCTAAATTTAACAGAAAATAATGGCTGACATTTCTCCAATGTCAGCCATAAATTTTAAATTTTCAAATTTCATCAAACGCGCATTGGCATAACAATGTATTTGTAATCGTAAGCCGATTCTTCGACGACGGGAACAAGCTGTCCCTGCGCGTTTCCGTCTTTGAACTCAAAAGCTACCGCGCCTTCGCGCACGACATTAAAGAATTCCTGAAGATATTGCGAGTTAAAACCGATTACGACATCTTCGCCTTCATAATCCGTCGCAATTTCTTCGATTGCTTCGCCTTCTTCAGCCGCGCTCGCGCCGATTTGAATAACTCCCGATTTAAATTCCAGTTTAACGGCTTTTGTCCGCTCGTCGGACATTAATGAGACGCGGCGCAGCGCATTATTAAATTCCGCCGCGTCGAATCGCGCCGTTTTGTCGTTGTTTTTCGGCATCACCATTTCGTAATTCGGAAACTGCCCGGTCAGTTTTCTGGAAACGAGCAGGCGCGAGCCGACTTCAAAATAAATGTGATTCGAGTCTTCGCCGAGCGCAATGTCCCCGGTCGCCGTTTCAGCGAGCTTGGTCAATTCGCTCAAAGTCTTTTTCGGAATCAGCACGTCAATCGCTTCCGCCGGCGCGGCTTCTCCTAAATCGTTCTTTTCGATAAATGCCAGCCGGTGACCATCGGTTGTTACCATCCGCGCGCCGTCGGCGGCGAGCATAAATTTTGCGCCCGACAAAGTGAAACGTGATTGTTCCTGCGTGATGGCAAAAGCCGTATGTTTGATGAAATTGCGGAAAAGCTCTGAAGGCAGGCGTAGCGGCGCTGATTTGAAAGCTGGGACTTCAGGGAACTGTTCGCGCCCAACGCCCGCGAGACGGCTGTTGTAGCGTCCGCATTCGACCTTTACCCAATCGTTCTCATCTGTTTTGAATTTCACCTGCGCGTCCGGCAGCAGGCGAACAATATCGAAAAGCTTTCTGGCGGAAATACACATTGCTCCGCTCGTTTTTATTTCCGCTTCTGCCTCGCAGCGAATCGTCACGTCCAAATCCGTCCCGGTGATGCGAATCGTGTTTTCGCCGATTGATTCGATCAAGATGTTTGCCAATACCGGAATCGTGTTTTTTCGCTCAACGATTCCCTGAACAAATCCTAATTCATTTTTGAGAGCTTCCTGGCTAATTACAAACTCCATTATTTTTGACTCCTTTTTATTGCTTTTATTATTGCCTAAAAAATGTTCGATTTTTAACTTAACTTGCGACGCCTTTTTACTACTTTAACTAAATACATATTTTCTCTTTTTATATTAGTAGTAGTAGTAGGGGCTGTGGAAATGTGGAAAACTTTTGTTAAATTATTGCATAAAGTAATTTTACATCGGAAAGACCTGTGGAAAACCCTGTGGATAATGCTGTGGAAAAAACAGCTCCGCCTGTGGATAACTTTTTCCACAGAGAGTTTTCCACAATTTCCACAGGGCAAAATTTTAACAGCCTGTGGAAATGTGGAAAAAAATTGTTTAATTACAGAAATAGTTTAACTAAACACAGGTTTAAACATCTTTTACCTGTGGAAATCTTTTTCCGGTAATTTCCTTTAACTAACTGCAAAGATTGTCAATTAGCTCGGAAACTACCCTGTGGAAATTTTTATCCTCCTGAATTAATGAATTTATCTTTTCGCAAGAATGAATAACGGTTGTGTGATGCTTTCCGCCAAATTCGCGCCCGATTTCCGGGAAACTATGTCTTGTCAAGCGCTTACACAGATACATTGCGACTTGTCGCGGCACTGCAACTTGTCGAGAGTTGTTTTTTGACTTTAACTCTTCGATTGATAACCGGTAGTGCATTGCCACTGTTTTTTCAATCTTGTCCATCGTAATTCCGTCCGGCTTAGAGCTATCGGAAATATTGCGAATCGCGTCTTGCGCGAGAAGTTTGGAAATCGGCAAACCTCGCAAAGATGAAATTGCCACAAGACGAACGAGTGAGCCTTCAAGCTCGCGGATGTTGTTTTTAACTTTCGAGGCGACAAAGAGCGCGACTTCATCCGGCAAATCAACTCCGTCCAAATCGGCTTTGCGTCTTAGGATGGCGACTTTCGTTTCCAAATCCGGCGGCTCGATGTCCGCAATCAAGCCCCATTCAAAACGCGAGTGCAGACGTTCTTCGAGAGTCGGAATTTCCCGCGGCGGGCAGTCCGAACTGATCACGATTTGTTTTTGTTTGTCGTAAAGCGCGTTAAATGTATGAAAAAACTCTTCCTGCGTGCGCTCCTTGCCAGCCATAAATTGAATGTCGTCCATCAGGAGAACATCAATGGAGCGATACTTTTCGCGGAAAGTTTGAGTTTTATCGTAACGAATCGCGTTAATTAACTCATTCATAAACTTTTCCGCCGAAATATAAGACACGCGCAGATGGCGATTGCGTTCTTTAATCGCATGACCGGCAGCGTGCATCAGATGAGTTTTTCCCAAACCGACTCCGCCGTAGATATATAAAGGATTGTAGGTTTTGCCCGGAGCTTCAGCGATGGCTAAGCTGGCGGCGTGGGCAAACTGGTTGCAAGAGCCGACGACGAAAGTCCCGAAAGTGTATTTATGGCTTAAAGATAGCTCGACCGGCTCAATGTCCACAAAAGTCGTCGGCGCTGCCGATTTGATGGTTTCCGCTTCGACCGATTCGAGAATTGAAAAAAGATTAGTCGTTTTGCCGTTGCCGTTTGTCGCAGGCAATTGACTTGAAACAAATTTTGATCCGGTTTCGCCGCCGTCTTCTTCCAGATCATTGCGCGAGCTTTCTTCGGCGAGCCGTTCGGTTTCGGTATCATCCCAGCTCCAATCAAAACGGTAGCTGCCCAAGTTCATTTCTTTAAGTGAATGATTTAAAAGGTCTGAATAATTGCTGCTAATCCAGTCTTTACTGACTTTACTCGGCGCGTGCAGCCGTACTACGCCTTGCGCGTGGTCGCAGCCCTCAAACTGTATCGGGCGAAACCAAGTGTCGAAAATGTGCCGGTTGATTCTTCGCTCAACCGATTGCAGGACATTGCTCCATATTTGTTGTTCCGCCGAGGGTGTCATATTTTTATCTCCAAAATTCATTTTTAATAATTGAATCGTCTAAAAAAAATTACTCAAAATTTTCGTCTTTCGCCGTTCATCAAAAACATTTCCTTCAACTGCGCAAGTAACTAAAAAACAAGGTAGAAAACTCCGCTTCCGAAAAGTTTTCCACAGGTTTTTCCACAGGGTTGTGGAAAAGTTTAGAAAAGCTAAAGTTTTACTTTAACTCTTTTACTTTCAATAATTTACAAGCAATCAAAATCATCAAAACGGGGCAAAGCCTAACACGAAATCAAACTAAAATGCAAGAGTTATCCACAGGTTTTTTTTGTAAAATAATTTGACTTAAATTTGGCGATTTTATCTGCTTTAAAATTGATTTGGCAGGCACACGGCGAAATGTTAGACTTCACAGCAATTTGCAAAAAGTGAAAAATTTTCTCCGATGAGAAAAAAAAATCGAAACCCGAAAATGAAATCGGAAAAAAAATCTGCAGAAGAAAAATCTTCGGAAACAAATCCCGGAAACAAATCGGATGAATTATTTTCGATTTTAAAAGCCGCCAGCGAAGGTTTGTTTTATATCAGCGAAACCGATGCAGGTTTTGAAGCCTTTATTTGGAAAACAGACAAGCCCGCCGACGATGTTTCAACGGAAAGCGTTTTAATATTCGCCGGAGAAAAGCCGGACGCAAAAACTGCGGAAAAAACTTTGGACGAGTTTTTCAAACAGCCGACCGAAATGCAGGATTGGTTTGGCGTTGAAGAAAAAGCGCAGGTTGAAAAATATTTGAAATTAAAGGATTTGCTCGCCACAAAGTTAAAGAACGCAAAGGTCTTTAAAGTCGGCGACGTACAAATTAATATTTACATTGTTGGAATTGACGGCGAAGGAAATCTCGCCGGCGTTAAAACCAAAGCGGTCGAAACATAAACCGGCAATTACAAATGCGACAAATTCTTTCGAGAAAAAATTGGGCGCGGATTGCAATCGCAGTTACCGTTTTGATTCTCGTAGGCGCGCTTCGCAGCCAGGGACGTTTGTGGTTTTGCGAATGCGGAATTTTTCTCTGGGTGAGTGATGCCTGGAGTTCAAATACTTCACAGCATTTCCTTGATCCTTATAGCTTTACGCATCTTTTGCACGGTTTTCTTTTCTGCTGGCTGATAACTTTGATTTTTCCGCGTTTGGCGCGTGAATGGCAGCTCTGGGCGGCAGTTGCGATTGAAGCAGGTTGGGAAGTTTTGGAGAATTCAAGGTTTGTCATCGAGCGTTACCGCGAAAATACAGCCGCGCTCGGTTATTCCGGCGACACAATTATTAACTCTTTCGGCGATGTAGTAAGCTGCGGAATCGGTTTCGCAATTGCGCGCAGTTTAGGTTTTATACGTTCTTTGATTGTTTTTCTAGCAATCGAAACAATATTGATTTTCTGGATTAGAGATAGTTTGTTGCTCAATATTCTGATGCTCATTTATCCGCTCGACGCGATTAAACAATGGCAAGCGGGAAGTTAATCAAAGAATTTCAAACAATTAAAAATGGAAGACTTAACGGCTGTCCATTTTCGTTTCGATTGCGTCTTGAACGTTTGGCGGCAAGCCGGAAAGCAAGTTATAGCCTGTTTTTTGTTCGATTTGTCGAATTGTCGTGCGATACTTTCGCCAGTCGTCGTTGCGAACACCTTTCGCATTTGGAATGTCAACAGCAATAATCCGCGTGTTCGCATTGATTTCTGAAATATCGGAGCCGTTTGGCAAAACGACGACGATTTTCCACATACTCGCCGGAATAGCCACTTTATTTTTCACCCGACCACGTTCACCCGTAATTCCGGCGACGACGTAAATCTCATTTCCCTGTTCGACGAGTCTGCGGCTTTCATCTTCGAGAGATTTCCAAACGCCTTGATTGCTGTCAGGTTCTTGCGGAACGATATTTGACATAAAAAACGTCGCGCTGTTGGCTTCCGGCGTATTTGAGCGGTCTTTGGACGGAACCAGATGACCGCGGTCAAAACCGCTTCCGGTGTAATCACTGGGCGTTACCCGCGGAAAACCCGACGGCAAATTCGGATCGGGACGAAAATCGTTGGCGCGCTCGACATTTCCGATGTCTGCTTGAGTGACGCGCCAAGAAACCCAATTCGCCGTGCCGCGCGAGCGATTGTAAGACAGCGCATAATACGGTTTGACCATCAAAAGATTGTTCGGATCGGAATTGTTGGCTCCGCTCGGATTTCCCAATCTTAAATAAATTTCCGTCGCCTGTTCGACTGTTAGACTTGAAGAGGGATTCTGCGTCGGGCGCGAAGGTTTTTTATTGGTTTGGTTTGATTCAACTACAACATTTGCATTATTTACATTGTTTGACGGTTGGTCACTAACGAAGTTGTAACAGGCGCGGCAGCCGAAAACGATTAAGCCGATAACAACAACAAGCAAAGCCGTCCATTGACGAACGGTTAAACCGTAAATTTTATTTTTTGACATAAAAACGCGAAGAATTACTTAACGGTTAAAATAAGCTAAAATCAAAAGAAATGGAACAGAAAACGCATTTAACGGAATTGCAGCCGGCTGAACTCACCGAATTAGTACAAAATTTGGGCGAGCCGAAGTTTCGCGCGCGTCAGATTTTTAAAAATTTGCATAATCGGCGGGTATTGTCGTTCGACGCAATGACTGATTTACCCAAAGACTTTCGCGCAAAGCTCGGCGAAACTACCAAAACGCAGAGTTTAACAGTTGAATCTAAATATGTTTCCGAAGACGGAACGCGCCGGTTTTTGATGAAAACCGAAGACGATCTGCCGGTCGAAGCCGTTTTTATTCCGACGGAAAACCGCGACACGATTTGTTTTTCCTCTCAATCCGGCTGTCCGCTAAAATGCGATTTTTGTTTGACGGCAAAGCTCGGTCTTCTGAGAAACTTGACCGCCGGTGAAATCGTCGAGCAAATTATTATTGTTTTAAACGACGTTTACGGCGCGGGAAACGAAACGCCGCACGGAACAAATCTGGTCGCAATGGGCGCCGGCGAGCCGTTTCTGAATTTTGAGAATTTGCTCAAAGCTCTGAAAATAATGTCGGACGAGGAAGGTTTGTTTATCGTCCCGAATCGCGTAACGGTTTCAACTGCGGGAATAGTGCCGAAAATTTATGAACTCGCTAAAACCGAAGCGCGCCCGCATCTGGCAATTTCTTTGTCTGCGCCGAACGATGAGTTGCGGAACAAATTAATGCCGATTAACAAACGCTGGAAAATTGAAGATTTAATGCTTGCTTGTCAGGAATTTGAAAAATCTCTCAAACCGAACGAGCGTTTTACGTTTGAATACGTGATGCTAGCAGGCGTCAACGATTCGGATGAACACGCCCGCCAGCTTGCAAATTTAATTAACCAATACAATTTCCGGCACGTTAAAATCAATCTGATTCCGCACAATTCCGCCGAGCCGCTTGAATATCGCCCGTCATCGTGGGAGCAAATCGAGCGTTTTCAGGAGATTCTGGCGAGCAAAGGCGTTGACGCTTTTGTCCGCCGACCGCGCGGGCGCGACATTTACGCCGCTTGCGGGCAGCTTGCCGCAAAAAGCACCCCGAATCTGGTGCAAATCACAGCCGTTTAAACCGAAAATTAGTTTGAACCGTATTTTTACGAGTAAGCGCATTTGCGCTGGAAATTATTTTGTCGGTAAAATCCGAACATACTCTCCGAATTTTACGAAAAACTATGATTTATAAATTGGCAGGTAAAATTATTTTCGCTTTGGCGTTTGTCTTTATTTTCGGCGCTGCTTCCGAGGTTTCGGCGCAAAACATTAACATTGGCGGCGAAGTCGGCAACGGACGGCTGGAAAAAGGCAAAACCGCCGTCGTTTCAATCATTTTAGACATTCCCGGCGATCTTCATACGAATTCAAACAAACCGAGCAAACGCGAGTTGATTCCGACCAGATTAAGAATTTCAGGTGCTGGACTGAAGTTCGGCGCAGTGAATTATCCGAGCGGAAAAGTCAAAACTTTCAGCTTTTCCAACACGCCTTTAAGCGTTTACGAAGGACGGACAGTTCTTCGAGTTAATGTCACAGTGCCTCCGAATTTTAAAGGCAATGTCGCTAAAATTCGCGCCGTCGTTGATTATCAAAGCTGCACGGACGAAGTTTGCTATCCGCCACGCAGCGGCGATGTAACTTTAAGCGCGTCTGTTCGATAAAATTTCACCACAGAGACATGGAGATTATTATTGTTTAAATCTCCATGTCTCTGTGGTGAAATCAACTTTGTCTTCCGATTACAGAGAGCAATCTGCCGGTTTTGCCGTAAAGTCGTTTTTCGACACGGTAAGAGAAAAACAAATCGGTTCGTTCCATTGTGCAAAGCTCTGAAATGTAAACGTTTTCGGACGCAACGCCGCTGAATAGAAGCTGAAAATTATTGGCTTTGAATAAATCGACAAGAGCGTGATTTTCTCGCGTCGGCGCGAAAAAATCTTGGTAATTTTCGGGAAAATTCTGTTGAAAAAGCTCGATCACGTCCCCGCCGACTTCGTAATTTCTGCCCGAAGCCGCCGGACCGATTGCCGCAATCAAATCTCGCGGATTTGTGCCGAATTTTTCCCGCATTTCCGCAATTGTTTTCGGCACAATCGAAGCTACCGTTCCCCGCCAGCCTGCGTGAATAGCCGCGAACGCTCGCATTTTCACGTCTCCGAGCAAAACCGGAACACAATCCGCCGTTTTTACTCCGAGCAAAACTTTCGGCGCGTCGGAAACGAGCGCGTCCATTTTGTAATTGCCGTCATCAGCATCCGAAAAATCTTTGACGTACCTGATTAAATCGCTATGAATCTGCCAGCACGAGGCGATTTTCCATTCGCCTTCAAAGGCTTTTAAAAAGCGGCGGCGGTTTTCGTAGATATTTTCCGGTGAATCGTCGTCAAAACCCGCGAGATTTAAATCTTTTTCGGGAAAAGGGCTGATACCTCCGGTTCTGGTCGAAAAACCGTTTACGAAGCCTTCTTGCTCCAAAGCGACGCAGGTTAGAATGCGAACGCCGTCTTTTTCTCGCCAGCGAAAACCCTTTTCGGCTAAACTTTCGTCAGTTAAATTTTCTGTCGTGATAGTTTCAATCGGAGTTGACATAGTTGAAGTTTACCGCATCCGGCAAACAATCGAGCGCACGCCGCGTTTTGTCGTGCGTGTTTTTACCGAGCGAGAACGCGCTTATTGTGATAGCAAAGGCGTCGTCGCGGCGCAGCATTACGCCGCGCGGTTTGCCGCCAAAGAAGCGACGCTCAAGGCTTTAAGAACCGGCTGGCGCGGCGCAGTCGGCTGGCAGGACATCGAAGTCTGCGGCGACGAAAACGGCGCGCCTCGTTTGGAAATTCGAGGCGGGGCAAAACATGTTTTTGATTCACTTGGTGCAACGCGAACACATCTTTCGCTTTCGCACACGACCGAACATGCTATCGCTCAAGTTATTTTTGAAAGATAAATCAATGTTTTTCCGTAATAATTTTTAAACCGGAAATATTTTTAAAATCATCAGGATTGTGAGTAACGAGCGGAATATTGTAAATCAAAGCCGTTGCAGCAATCCAAGCGTCGCCAACCGAAACAGGTTTACCTTTTTTTCGTGCTTCGGCTTGAATTTCAGCTCACTTTACGCTTATTTCCCGACTCGCTTCAATAAAAACATAATTTTTCAAGTTCTCGCGTAATTTTTCGTGACGTTTCCGACTCCACTTGTTGTTAAAAGGTAGAAGTTCGATTTCGGCAAAAGTTTGCGCGGCGATAAACACCAATTTGTGTTCGATATGCGGTTTGTAAACGCTGCCTCGCGTGTCTTTTTTGAAAAGGTACGAAACGACGTTTGTATCAGCCAAAACAAAATCTTCCATTAATTCTTACTATTTTCGTGTGAATTTCTTATTTCCCGAATTATTTCCAGAAATTCATCAATATCTACATCATCTGCAAAATCTCCGTACAAATCTTCGACTTTTTGCACCGGTTTAACGCCTTGATTTTTCGCCATCTCGCACAATTCGGCACGGCGTTTTTCGATTTCAGTTTCGACCGTTATTTGACTCATTTCAAAAGCCTCCGTTTAATTAAAATTATCCAAATCGCTCAAATCATCATAAATCATTCCGCGACGGTCTTTACGCGCTTTTGTAACGGCTTCAAAACCGCCTTCTTCGTTGCGCGAGATTTTGTTTTGCGCATATAAGCCTTCCAAAACAAATTCGCAGGCGGCGACGAGCTTTGCTTCTTCCCCGCGATTAAAATCAAACGGCACGAGCGCGGTTTCCGCCAATTCCGGCACGTCTTCAAGAAAAAAGACGCATTCGTTGGCGGCTGCCGTGTCGGCGAGCTTTAATTTATTTCCCGTGTCGAACCACCGCACGGTTGGCGTAAAATCAATGCCGACGAAAAAGCCTTCAAAAATCTGCCCGCAGGCGCGTTTGATTAAATCTTTCGCAACGCGCTCTGCTCCGACTTGTTCGCCTTCGTATTCAAGTTCCATTTTTCCGGTCATCGCGGGCAAAGCCGAGTAAATGTCAGAGATTCGCGGCACAATTTCCGTTTCGTCATTTAACAGCGCGCGCCGTTCGGCGTTCGAGACGACCGCTTCCAAAACCGAAATCGGCAAACGCTGCGAAATTCCGCTGCGTTTATCAATCCGCTGGTCATCGCGCGCTTCAAAGGCGATTTGCTCAACAATTTCCGAAATAAACTCGGGAATAAAAACCTGTAAACCCGAATCTCTTTCAGTCCAAGCCTCTTGTTTGGTAATTTCGACGCCTAAGCCCAAGTGTTTCGGATAATGCGTCATAATTTCCGTGCCGATCCGGTCTTTTAAAGGCGTAATGATTTTGCCGCGTGCCGTGTAATCTTCCGGGTTTGCCGAAAACACAAGCATCACATCGAGCGGCAAACGCACCGGATAACCTTTAATCTGCACGTCGCCTTCCTGCATTATGTTGAAAAGTCCGACCTGGATTTTTCCCGCCAAATCGGGCAATTCGTTGATGGCGAAAATTCCGCGATTGGCGCGCGGCAGCAAGCCGAAATGAATCGTTAATTCATCGCTTAAAAGATGTCCGCCTTTGGCTGCTTTAATCGGATCAACGTCGCCGATGATGTCGGCAATCGTCACATCCGGCGTCGCCAGTTTTTCGACAAAACGCTGTTCGCGCCCGACCCAATCAATTTTGGTTTCATCGCCGTGTAACTCGATCTGCTGTCGCCCGTAAGCGCTCAAAGGATGAAACGGATTATCGTTGATTTCCGAACCTGCGATAATCGGAATTTGTTCGTCGAGCAAATCTGTAAGCTGACGTATAATTCGGCTTTTAGCCTGCCCGCGCGTGCCTAAAAGAATGATGTTGTGCTTTGAGAGAATTGCGTTAATTAATTGAGGAATCACGGTTTCTTCATAACCGACAATTCCCTTAAAAAGTTTTTCGCCCGCTTGAATCTTGCGAATTAAATTCGCGCGCAGCTCGTCTTTAACCGTGCGTGTTTCGTAACCGCTTGCCTTGAGTTCGCCTAGAGTTTTTTCTTTTCCGTTCACTTCTGGAAATTCCTTTTGCCTTGCAAAGTTTGTAAAATGATGAAAACATTTTTCCAGCGCAGTTTCAACGCCCTGAAATATATTCGATACATTTTGATTCAAATTAGAAGCCGATCTGAAAAACGAATTTTAAAAAATGCAATCCGAGTTTGAAGCAGCAGTTTAGAAATATGTCCGAAAAAAAATACTTCGCACACGAAACAGCCGTTATTGACGAAGGCGCGGAAATCGGCGCGGGGACGAAAATCTGGCATTTTTCGCACGTTATGCCCGGCAGCCGAATCGGCGAAAACTGTAATCTCGGACAGAATGTGGTCGTATCGCCGGGCGTTGTTTTGGGAAAAAACTGCAAAGTGCAAAACAACGTTTCGATTTACACCGGCGTCGTGTGCGAAGAAGACGTATTTTTAGGTCCTTCGATGGTTTTTACCAACGTTATCAATCCGCGCAGCGCCGTCAATCGCCGCGATCAATATCTCGAAACGCGTGTCGGGCGCGGCGCTTCAATCGGCGCAAATGCAACGATTGTTTGCGGCAATGACATCGGCGAATTTGCTTTCATCGGCGCAGGCGCAGTTGTCACGAAATTCGTGCCGCCGTATGCATTAGTAGTCGGAAATCCAAGTCGTCACATCGGCTGGATGAGCGAATACGGACATCGTTTAAAATTCGATGAAAACGGCGTCGCGGTTTGTCCTGAAAGCGGCGAGAGTTATGAGCTTCGAGACGGAAGAGTTTTTAAGGTACAATAAGCGGTTTATGAAAAACTTCGCGCTGATCGGAGTAGCCGGCTACATTGCGCCCAGACATTTAAAAGCGATCAAAGATACGGGCAATAATTTAATTGCCGCGCTTGATCCGTTTGATTCGGTCGGCATTTTGGACAGCTATTTTCCGCACGCTGATTTTTTTGTCGAATTTGAACGCTTTGATCGTCATATCGAAAAGCTCAAACGGCAGAAAGTCCATCTCGATTACGTAACGGTCTGTTCGCCTAATTATCTGCACGACGCGCATATTCGTTTCGGGCTACGGCACGATGCCGATGTCATCTGCGAGAAACCGATTGTTTTGAATCCCTGGAATGTCGAACCTCTAACTGAAATCGAACGCGAAACGGGAAGACGAGTTTACACAATTTTACAGCTTCGCCTGCATCCGAATGTGATTGCTTTGCGCGAAATGGCTGCGAATGCGCCAAAAGGCGAGCGCTTTGAAGTTGATTTGAAATACATCACTTCGCGCGGAAACTGGTATCAATTCAGTTGGAAAGGCGACGTTCATAAATCGGGCGGAATTGCAACAAACATCGGCGTGCATTTTTTCGATATGCTGATTTGGGTTTTCGGTGATGTCGTTGAAAATAAAGTCGAATATCACAACGCCAACAAAGCCGCCGGTTTTTTGAAATTGGAGCGCGCAGACGTAAGCTGGCAGCTTTCGATTGACGAAAACGATTTGCCCGAAATTGCCAAAAGCGAAGGAAAACGAACCTTTCGTTCGACTTTGATTAACGGGCGCGAATTTGAATTCAGCGACGGTTTTACCGATTTACACACTAAATGTTATGAGCAGATTCTCGCCGGAAACGGATTTGGACTCGAAGAATCGAAAAAAGCGATTGAGCTTGTTCATAAAATCAGAAATTTTGGAAAAGAGTAAAAAGTGATTGTTAATAAAAATATTTTTATCACCGGCGGCGCAGGTTTTATCGCCAACACGCTGATAAAAAATCTTATTGCGGAAAACCGGATTACGGCTTACGACAATTTTCACCGCGACACATTGACCGATAGCGGTTTCGCCGACCACCCGAATTTAAAAATCGTCAAAGGCGACGTTTTGGAAGCCGAACATTTGACCGAAGCAATGCGCGGCGCTGATGTTGTTATTCACGCCGCGGCGATTGCCGGAATTGATACGGTGATTAAAGACCCGGTTAAAACTATGCGGGTCAATATGATCGGCACGGCAAACGCTCTTGAAGCAGCTCGCTCTAACGGCGTCAGAGACCGTTTTGTTGATTTTTCAACTTCGGAAGTTTTCGGCTCGCTGGCTTTTCGCGCTTCTGAAATAACCGATACCGTCGCGGGTTCAGCCGGAGAAGCGCGCTGGGTTTATGCCGTCAGCAAATTGGCGGGCGAGCATCTGACGCATTCTTATTTTCGCCAATACGATTTGCCGACCGTAACCGTCCGCCCTTTTAACGTTTACGGTCCCGGTCAAACCGGCGAAGGAGCGATTTCCGTGATGATCAAACGCGCTTTACGCGATGAAACGATTTACATCAACGGCGACGGCAATCAAATCCGCGCCTGGTGTTATATTGACGATTTTGTCGAATGTCTGATGCGCTGTCTCGAAGCGTCCGAAGCCGTCGGCAACAGCTTTAACATCGGCAACGCGCGCGCGGTGATTACAATTTTAGGTTTAGCGCAAACGATTTGCCGCGTTTTAAATTCAAAATCAAAAAT
>DASWLV010000224.1:0-13827 GCA_036400075.1 Pyrinomonadaceae bacterium | reverse complement strand
TTCCAGCTCGCAATCCGAAGCCATTTCGAGACAGCCAAGCCGACGCGCCCAAATTTCCGCCGCTTCGACAAGCTGCCGACCGACCGCGCCGCGCCGATGATTTTCTGCGACAAACCAGCCTTCGATGTAACCAACAGGCGCGTTTTTACAGCCTTCGACGTATTCGTATCGCAAACTGGCTTCGAGAAAACCGATTATCTCTCCATCATTTGACTCCGCCAGAAAGATTTGCAATTTGTCCCCGTTGGCTAAAACGTGTTCGAGTTCGCCGCTAATTTCGTCATCCGTTACGTGCGACCACATTTTTTTTCGCAGCACAGACCAATCGCTCAAATCTTCCGGCTGAATTGTTCTGATTTTCATCGCAGATTATGGAATTAAAACAATTTTTCCGAGATGATTGTTTTCCAGAACGGCTCGATGCGCTTTCGCGGCTTCGGCGAGCGGAAACGTTTCGGCGACAACGGGTTTAAGATAGCCTTCGGCTAAACCGCGTCCGATTCCAGCGTGAATTTCCGCCATTTGCGCGGGCGGTGCGTTAAAAAGCGACATTCCGAAAATTCCAGCGTCTTTGGACATCACCGCACGCGGATTAAATTCCAGAGCGCCACGATTTCCGATTACGACGATTCGACCATACATCGCCAATACGTCAAAATCCTTTTGCAGATTAACGTTGGCGAGCATTTCCAGAATGATGTTGACGCCGCGATTGTCGGTTATTTTAAAAATTTCTTCGAGATAATTTTCCGATTTGTGATCGAAAACAAAATCCGCGCCTTCGTTCATTACGAGATTTCTGCCAGCCTCGCTGCCCGCCGTCCCGACGATCTTCAAACCGGCGTGTCTCGCCAACTGCACAGCCGCAATTCCGACTCCGCCTGACGCGCCGTGAATCAAAACCGTTTCTCCCGCTTGCGCCCCGGCACGTTGAAAAAGCCCGCGGAAAGCTGTCGCGAAAGGCACGAAAACACCCGCTCCCTGTTCAAATGAAACATTTTCCGGGAGCGGAAAAACCTGGTTTTCCTCGGAAAGACAGAATTCGGCATAAGCGCCCGTTGAAGTTCCGGCGACATAAACCCGGTCACCGATTTTGACTTTTTCAACTGTTTCGCCAATCGCTTCAACAATTCCGGCAGCGTCCGAACCCGGCGTGTAAGGCAAATCAGGTTTTCGGGCGTAAGCTCCGGCGCGAATGTAAGTGTCAACCGGATTTACTCCTGCGGCTTTCACGCGCACCAAGACCTGTCCGGCTGACAGCTTCAAAACGTCAACATCTTCCAGCCGCATCACATCCGGCTCGCCAAATTCGTGAACCCTGATTGCTTTCATCGGTTTGTTCGTCGTTAGTTGTTCGTCGTTCGTTGATAATTGCTTTTTGCAACGAACGACGAACAACGAACAAACCATTAAACGTATTTTTCAATCAATCGAGCGATTGCATCGCGGCTGACGGCACCGACGACGCGCTCTTGTTCCTGACCGCCTTTGAACAAAATCAGCGTCGGGATTCCCTTAATTCCGAAACGCGAAGGCGTGTCCATATTGTTGTCCACGTCCATTTTGAAAACTTTGGCTTTGCCGTTAAATTGCTCGGCGACGGCTTCGACCGACGGGGCAATCATCCGGCAAGGTCCGCACCAAGCCGCCCAAAAATCAACCAAAACCGGCTGGTCTGACGACAACACATTGCTTTGGAATTCCGTATCGTTTACTTCATTAACAAATCCTGCCATTTTTATTTTTCTCCTTTAAAAAATTAGTCCTTTAGATTTTTTTTTACCACGAAATCGCGGCAAAATCACTGTTAATTTAAAAATTGCCGTTCTTGCGGAACAATTGAAACGTTCATTTTTTCCGCGCCGCGCAGAACGGTCAGCCATTCACGTTTGCCGACTCGATCTTCGGTTAAAAGACGATGCAGCTCGTCAATTCCGGCAACCGCAGTTTCGGCAAATTCGACGATTATATCGCCTTCTTTCAATCCGGCTTGATAAGCCGGACTGTCTTTTTCAAACGAAACGACCAAGATTCCCGTCTCGTTCGGCAAATTGTAATGCTTAAAAAGCTTGCGCGGAATCGGCACGTTTTGTCCCGCAAAACCGATGTAGCTTCTCCTGATTCTGCCGTCACGAATCAGCCGCGCAGCGACAAACTTCGCCGTATCAACCGCGACCGCAAAACAAATTCCCTGCGCCGGAAGAATAATCGCCGTATTGACTCCGATCACCGCCCCGCGCGAATTAACAAGCGGTCCGCCGGAATTCCCCGGATTTAAAGCCGCGTCAGTTTGAATAATATCGTCAATCAACCGACCGGAATTTGAACGCAAACTGCGACCAAGCGCACTGACGATTCCAGCCGTTACAGTGCTTTGAAAACCATACGGGTTTCCGACCGCGATTGCCATTTGCCCGACTTTCAGACTGCTCGAAGAACCAAGTGGAAGCGCTCGAAGATTCGGCGCGTTAATGCGAATGACGGCTAAATCCGTATCCGGGTCTTCGCCGACAAGATTTGCCTCACAGCGATTTCCATCGTGCAATATTACGGTCAGCTTTTTCGCTTTGTGGACGACGTGGCTGTTGGTCAAAATAAAACCGTCGGGCGTAAAAATAAATCCCGAACCGCTTCCGCCTTGCGTTTGCTGGCGCCCGCGAAAGTTTCCGGCTTGTTCGACTTCGATTCTTACCACCGATGGGCTGACTTTTTCCGCCACTGAAACAACGGCGTTTGAATAAGCGTCGAGAATCTCGTCTTCGGAAACGAGCGCGTCATCGAAATTTTCCGTTTTAAAATCCCGCGTCGCCGGAATTTCAAAATCATCGTTCGTTAAAAATTCAACCCTGCTTGTCATAATCTCAATTGTAACTTTTTTGATTACAGAAGCAAAATAAAAGTTGCCAATGGCACGCCGCGTGCAACAGATTGGCTAGTGTTTAATCACTGAAACAAAATCATACAAGGAGAAATTTCAATGACCGACAAAGAAACGCAATCGCGCGCCGACGAAAGCAACACAATCAAAAACCCGGACGATTGGACGACCGGTGATGAGCCGATGACCGGAGCGCAGCGTTCGTATTTAAAAACTTTGAGCGAAGAAGCCAAGGAGGAATTTGACGAAAACCTCTCAAAAGCTGAAGCCTCAAAGCGGATTGACGAACTGCAAGAGAAAACCGGACGCGGCGCAGGCGCAGGCGGCAAGTAAGCAGTAATAAGTAAGCAGTAATAAGTAATTAGTTTTGTTTTGAATCTTTATGATTTTTAAAGCTGACTACTTATTACTGCTTACCAATTACTTATTACTGCTTCAAACTCGCTTTCAAGTTAATCTGAGTTCCGGCAAGCGCTTTGGAAACCGGGCAGCCTTCTTTTGCGCCGTTGGCGATTTCCTGAAATTTTGCGTCGTCAATTTCGGGTATTTCCGCTTCAGTCGTTAATTCAATGCTGGTAATGGCGAATCCCGCGTCTTGTTTGTCAAAACGAACGGCGGCTTTGGTGTAAATCGAGGTCGGTGTAAAACCGGCTTTTCCGAGCGCGGCTGACAAAGCCATCGAAAAACACCCGGCGTGAGCCGCGCCGATCAATTCTTCCGGGTTTGTGCCGGGCTGGTCGCCCATTCTCGTCTTGAAAGAATACGCGCCCTCAAACGCGCCGCTTCCCAATTTCATTTGTCCCTCGCCTTCGGTTATCGAACCGTTCCAACAAGCTTCCGCATTTCTAACTGGCATAAAATTTTATTTTTCCTTTCATTATTTAAGTATTGATTGTTTTCATATCCGTCAGCGCTTTTTTTAGTTCCGCGCGATTTACCGGATTTGTTTTTATTCAATTGTCAGCACGACTTTGCCGGTCGTTTTTCTGCCTTCGACGGCGCGGTGCGCTTCCGCCGCTTGTTCGAGCGGAAATTCCGTGACCGAGACTTTTAAGTTTCCGCCAGCGACGCTTTGCATCAGCTCTGCGCCGAATCGAGCAATGTTTTCGGGCGTTTCAAGATTTAAATTGTAGCCCTTGACGGTTTGCATTTTGCCGAGCAGCGACAGAGCCGAAATCTCAAAATCCTCGGCGCTTGCCGCGCCGTAAACAATCATCGTTCCTTTCATCGCCAAACATTCAAAATTCCGTCGCCCGATTTCGCCTCCGACCATTTCGATTATCAAATCCGCGCCTTTGCCGCCGGTCGCCTGCAAAACCTGTTTCGTCCAATCGGCTTCGGTGTAGTTGATTCCCGCGTCAGCTCCCAGATTCGCCACTTTTTCGAGCTTTTCAGGCGATGAGGCAGTTCCCAAAACGCGAGCGCCGCGCTGTTTAGCCAATTGCACGAGCAGCGAACCGACGCCGCCCGCCGCACCGTGAATTAAAATTGATTGCCCGGCTCGCAAATCCTCAAGAAGCGCGAGCGCCGTCAAGCCCTGCACGAGCAAAGCGGTCGCTTCGCCAAAGTCCAACTCATCGGGAATCGGGACGATTTGAAATGCCGGAGCGATAACATATTCGGCGTAACCGCCGCCGCGCATCATCGCTACAACACGCTGTCCGGTTTCTAAATTCGTCACTCCATCGCCGACGGTTTCAATCGTTCCGGCGGCTTCAAAACCGGGAACAAACGGCAGCGGCGGACGAAAGAAATATTTTCCTTTTCGCAGCATTATGTCTGCGAAATTAATTCCGGCGGCGGCAGTTTTGATTAAAACTTCACCCGTGCCGGGCTGCGGCGTTTCGATTTCGTCAACCCGCAAATTTTCTGCGCCGCCAAATTCGTGAAACCTGATTGCTTTCATTTTTGCCTCCTGAAATTTCCCAAATTATTCATTTATCAACCGCTTTTTCGCGCATACTCGGCAAGCGTTATCGTTGGTTTTCCCAGCTCCTGCCAGGTTTTTCCAGACGTAAACCGCTCCTCATAATCGTTTAATGCTTCAATAATTTTCGCGGTGTTAGCCATTTTTCGATTTAATAATCCCGCCGCTTTTAAAACGAAAAGCGGTGTTTTGGAAATCTTCAGTTTTTCTCGCCCATAGTTTTCGGCAAAGACTTTTGCGGCTTGATCCGCAGTAAATGCTTCGAGTCCCTGCACGTCGTATTCGCGATTTTCGTCAGATAAAATCTGAAAAGATTTGGCAACTTGTTTGCCGTAATCGGCTCCGGCGATGAAATACATCGGAAATTTCGATTCGCCCGCAAGCATCAGTTTATTTCCCTGCCGGTAACCGCCCGCAAAATTTTCCATAAAAGAAGACGGGTAAAAAATCGTGTAAGGAACGCCGCTTTGTTTGATCATTTCGACAGCCTGGTTTTTGACATCGAACGCCCACCAATGAAAATTGTTCGCGCCCTGATGTCGCTTCACGATTGACGAAAGATAACCGATTCGCCGCACATTTGCGGCTTTTGCGACTTCCAAAACAGTTTTCAAACCTTCGCGTTCCGGCTGGAAATCGGTCAGTGTTGATTCGGGCGGAACCGATAAATTTAAATAAATGCCTTCCGCCGTTTCGAGCGCGCGCTCAACGTCCTGCTTATTTTGCAAATCGCCTTGCAGAAACTTTACTTCAACGGGCAAACCAGCACGCGCTTTTTCCGGCGAACGAACCAGAGCCGTAACTTCAAATCCTGCGTTCACTAATTCTCGAACGACAGGTTTTCCCAGCATTCCCGTAGCACCGAAGACCGTAATTTTCCGCATTTTCTCCTCTTCTCGATTTTTGAATTTGCCTTAGGATGTCGGCTCAATTCGATATTTGCCGGTTACGCGGCGACGCCGGCGGCTTTGTTTTTCAAAAATTCTGCGACGATTTCATAAGAACGCAGACGCGCCTGATGATCGAAAATCATCGCGTTTATCATCAATTCATCTGCTTTCGTCGCTTCTAAAATTCTTTCCAATTGGGCATTAACCGTCGTGGGACTCCCTATGATCGAACCGCCGAGCCTTGATTCAACAATCGCTTTTTCCTGCGGCGACCATAATTCGTCCATATTTTCCACCGGCGGTTGAAGCTGTCCGGGCGTCCCGCGAATCAGTCGCAGAAAAGATTGAAACTGTGAACTTGCCAAAAACCACGCTTCATCGTCAGTTTCGGCGGCAATAACATTAATGGCGAGCATTGCCAAAGGATTTTGGAGTTCGTCCGAAGGCTCGAAGGCGTTTCGATAAATCTCCAGCGCGGGCAAAATGTATTCGGGCGAAAAATGCCCGGCAAATGCGAATGGCAAACCCGATTCTCCGGCAAGGCGCGCGCTGAAATCGCTCGAACCGAGCAGCCAAATCGGGATTTTCAAACCCGCGCCCGGAACGGCTCTGACTCTTTGCCCATCAATCGGCTCACGGAGAAAAAATCTCAATTCTTCGAGCAATTCGGGAAAATCATCCGCGCCGTCCAATTTTCGGCGCAAAGCGCGCATTGTCGGCTGGTCTGTTCCAGGCGCGCGCCCCAACCCCAAATCAATTCGTCCGGGAAACAGCGATTCAAGCGTGCCGAACTGTTCGGCGATGACGAGCGGAGCGTGATTCGGCAGCATAATTCCGCCCGAACCGACGCGAATCGTTGAAGTCCCGTTTGCCACATAACCGATCACAACCGCAGTCGCCGCGCTCGCAATTCCGGTCATATTATGGTGTTCAGCCAGCCAGAACCGCTTGTAGCCGAGTTTTTCGGCGTGTCGCGCCAAATCGAGCGAATTATGCAGCGCTTCAGCGGGTTTTGCGCCCGCAACAATGGGCGCTAAATCCAAAACCGAAAAGGAAACATCTTCAAAACTGCTCATAATTCCTCTTTTATTTAGCGGCTTTTAATCTTTCCACTTGATGCGCGTTTTGCGGCTCGCGAATTTCAATCGCTCGCCCGTATTGCTTCGACACATAATCAATCGCGACGCCGAGTTCCTGCGCCGCGCGGAACGGAAAATACGGATCGCGCAGAAACTCACGCGCCAGCAAAACCGCGTCCGCCTCGCCCTTTTGCAAAATCTCTTCGGCTTGACGGGATTCGGTTATCATTCCGACTGCGGCGGTTGCGATTTCGGCTTGGCGGCGGATTTCGCGGGCAAACGGAACTTGATAACCCGGCGCAACCGGAATAATCGCCCGTGGAACATTTCCGCCCGTCGAAACGTCAATCAAATCAATTCCGATTTTCTTGAGAAGTTTTGAAAACTCAATTGATTGTTCCAAATTCCAGCCGCCCTCAGTCCAATCGGTAGCCGAAATGCGAACAAAAACCGGCAAATTCTCCGGCACGGCTTTGCGTACCTGTCGCGCAGTTTCGAGTGGAAACCGGACGCGATTTTCAAAACTTCCGCCATACTCATCAGTGCGCTTGTTTGAAAGCGGCGATAAAAATTCGTGAAAAAGATAACCGTGCGCGGCGTGAATTTCGATTACTTCAAAACCCGCATCAACCGAGCGCTTTGCCGCCGCCACAAAATCGCTCGCGGCTTTTTCAATATCAGCTTTTGTCATTTCGCGCGGATGCGGATAATCTCCGGCAAAAGCAAGCGCGCTCGGCGCAATTACCTGCCAGCCTCGATTATTTTCATCCACGCCTTTACCGCCGTTCCAGGGTTCAGCCGTTGAAGCCTTCCGCCCGGCGTGCGCGATTTGAATTCCGGCAATTGCGCCCTGGCTTTTAATAAATTTTGTAATTCGCGAATAAGCATCGGAATGAGCATCAGACCAAATTCCGGCATCGGACGGCGAAATTCTGCCTTCCGGCGAAACGGCGGTCGCTTCCATAATCACCAAACCTGCGCCGCCGACCGCGCGGCTGCCGAGATGAACAAGATGCCAATCGGTCGGTATACCGTCTTCGCTCGAATACTGGCACATCGGCGAAACCCAGATGCGGTTGCGAAATGTGACTTCTCTTAATTTGAGAGGCTCAAATAATTTGCTCATACTTCCCTTGCTCGTCTTTGATTCGTTTAAGTTTGTCCCGTCCAGCTTTCATCGGCAGTTTCGCGCCAGCGGTTGCGAATCGCTTCAAACTCTTCGGTCGTTAAACTCCCTTTTGCCGCTTGCGCCGCGTTTTCCTGCCAGCGACCGGGTTTGGTTGTCCCGACGATTGCAGTCGAAGCGCCCGGAATTGAAAGCGTAAATCTAAGCGCCGTGCCTATTGAATTGGTTAAATCCTGTTCTTTAATAAATTCGTATTGCAGTTTTTGCAGGCGTTTCCAGTATTCGTGATGATAAGTGCTCGGCGGCAATTCCGAGTGTTTCCAGGCGGCATTAGCAACCGGGCGTTTGGCGATAATGCCCATTTGTTTTTCCGCCGCCAGAGGAATCGTTAATTCAATTGCTTCCTGGTCGGCAATGCTAACGGAAGTTTGCAAAGCGTCGAAAACGTTCATTTCAATTGCAAATCTCGCGTCCTTGGAATCGCCCGAATAACCGAAATAGCGCGTGTAACCGAGTTCTACGGCGCGTTGCAAGCCTTCGACCGCTTCGCCGCGTCTCAAAATCTCTTCGTCGCAACTATGAAGCTGAACTAAATCGAGATAATCGGTTTTTAAATTTTTCAAGCTCTGTCGAACGGTTTCCAACACTCCGTTTTTCGACCAGTCATAACGGGTAAATCCTTCGAGCGCCCCGCATTTGGTAAATAAATTAAACTCTTTGCGCCGATGTCCGACCGCGTTGCCGATCATCTGCTCGCTCGCCAGATAAGCCGCCGCCGTGTCAATCGTATTCAAACCGGCGTCAAGAGCTTCGTTTAAAAGCTGCGTGACGGTTTCCTGCGTTGCTCCTTCATTGCCGATTTCAGCGCCGCCGAAACCTAAAACAGTCGTTTCCAATTCAGTTTTTCCAAATTTTCTTTTTTCCATTTTAAAATTTGATAACTATTTTCCCGAAATGCGCGCCCGATGCCATATATCTGAGCGCATCCTGCGTTTCTTCAAAAGCGAATGTCCGGTCAATAACGGGTTTAATTTGATTCGTTTCAATCGCCCGGTTCATCGCTTCAAACATTGCGCGCGAGCCGACGAAAATGCCTTGCAGTTTGATTGATCTCATTAAAATCGGAATCGGATTAACTTCGCCGGCACCCGACAAAGCGCCGATAACCGCAACGTGACCGCCGATTTTTACGGAATTAATGGATTTAGCCAAAGTGCCCGCGCCGCCGACTTCAACGACGTGATCAACGCCCGTTTTTTCAGTCAAACGCAAAACTTCTTTATCCCAATCAGGCGTTAACCTGTAGTTAATCGTTTCGCTTGCGCCGAGCGATTTGAGTTTTTCGAGCTTTTCATCCGAGCTTGAAGTCGCAATAATTTTCGCCCCGAACGTTTTGGCAAACTGCACGCCGAAGATCGAAACGCCGCCCGTGCCTAATGTCAAAACAGTTTCTCCGGCTTTGAGTTTTCCCGATATGACGAGCGCATTCCATGCCGTCACGCCCGTGCATGGCAGCGTCGCGGCTTCTTCGTATGAAAGATGTTCGGGAATTTTGACCAGACTTTGCTCGTCAAATGCGCCGAATTCGCGTAAAACCCCGTCCAAATCTCCGCCGCCGAGCGTCGTTCTGTTTTTCGCAGCCGAAGGCTCGCCTTCAATCCAGCCCTGCGTAAAAATCGGGCAAACGCGGTCGCCGATTTTCCATTTTTGGACATTTTCACCGATTGCGACAATTTCGCCCGCGCCGTCGGAAAACGGTACGGCGGGCAGTTTCGCGCGCGGATTGTAAGCGCCTTTGACCATCATCAAATCGCGATAATTGAGCGATGCCGCGTGAAATTTAACGACGACTTGATTAGCTCGCGGCTGAGGTTCGTCGCGCTCGACAAGCGCTAGATTTTCGATTCCGAATTGTTGAATCTCAAACGCTTTCATTGAATTCCCCTTGTTCTGGCGCGGCATCTTTCGTTTTCGTCTTCAATCATTTGCAAAATATCGGCAAGCGTAATTTTTCCCAAACCGTCTTCAATCGCTCTGTCCAATTTATTTTGAATTTGCAGCAAGACGACTTCGATGCTTTGCCCTATTTCGCACCCTTCGTCCGGCTTTCTCCGGTGTAGAGCGAAAATCTGGCGGCTTTCAATCACGCGATAAATCTCAACCAGCAAAATTTCTTCGGGCTTCCGCGCCAGACGAGTTCCGCCAGCCGCGCCCGCTTGCGAAACGACAATTTGCGCGCGCCTAAGCTCGCTTAAAATCCGTCGAATCACAACCGGATTTGTCTTAACGAGACACGCAATTTGTTCGGATTTCAAAGGCTTGTCCTCGGCTCGCGCCAGCAAACCCAGAGCGTGAATCGCAATTGAAAATCTGTTGCTCGCCATCTGTAACAAATATAGTTACAGTTATTTTGAAATGTCAAGTTAAATTTCTGTGAAGCCGTCTATTTCTATTTAAGCAAATCTTGCAGAGCGTCCTCGATTCGCTCAAATTCGAACTGAAAATTATTCGCCAAAAGTTTTTCGGGAAGCACGCGAGCGCTCGAAAGCAGCAGCGCGTCGGCTAATTCGCCGAACATCAAACGCAAAGCAAACGCCGGAACGGGAACAAGCGATGGGCGATGCAGCGCGACGCCGAGTTTTTCGGCAAATTCGGCGTTTCTGACCGGCTTCGGGGCGGTTGCGTTGACCGCGCCGGTTAAATTTTCATTTTCGAGCGCGAATTGAATCACGCGGATCAAATCTCTCAAATGAATCCAACTGACGAACTGCTGACCTTTTCCGACCGCGCCGCCGACGCCCATTTTAAACGGCGTCAACATTTCCTTGAGCGCGCCGCCTTCGGTCGAAAGCACGATTCCGATTCGCAAACGAACGACTCGCGCGCCGAAATCGGCGGCTTTGTTTGCTTCCGCTTCCCATTCGACACCGACGCCCGACAGAAAATCTTTTCCCGGCGGCGAATCTTCGTTCAAAATCTGGTCTTTCCGGTCGCCGTAATAACCGATTGCCGAAGCCGAAACAAACGCGCGCGGCGGATTTTCGAGTTTTTGGAGCGAATCAATTAAAACTCTCGTCCCGATAACGCGGCTGTCCCGAATAATCCGTTTGCGCTCTTTCGTCCAGCGCTCATCGGCAATTCCCGCGCCCGCAAGATGTACAACAGCGTCGAAATTTTCGATTTTTTTCAGCTCGCTTGCGACAATTCCCGTTTCCGCATTCCATTGAATCTCGTGTTCATTGTTTGGAGCTTGCCGAACGAGCGAAAAAACTTCGTGACCGTTTTCCCGCAAAAACGGGACGAGTTGCCGACCGACGAGACCTGTTGCGCCTGAAATTAAAATTTTCATTTTTGAACTATAAAACTGTAAATGACGATTTTGCCGTATTTCTAAAATGCGGGCATCCGGTTATTAATTGATTTGGAAATCAGTGCCGTAACAATTTAATCCTAATTTTCGCGCGACGGCTTGCGAAGCGGTGTTTTCCCAGGAAGTGCTGTACAAAGGTATCGCACCGGCATCTCGCACAAGACGCGCCCATTCAATTACAACTTCTTTGGCATAACCGTTTCCGCGAAAAATTGGCAATGTCTCGACACCCGCTTCATGTGCTTCGGGTGTGATTCGAACGCTGCGACAAACAGAAACGGCACGATTTTCTTCGACCAACGCCGCAAACGGCTGCCAAGCCGGTAATTCATCAATAAAATCCTCAAAACCGCCCTTCAAAATTTCCGCATTATTTTCCGTAACAACCAAACAATTTTTGGAAGAAGTTTCATATCGAGTAAATTGAAACGCAGGACCGCTCAACACATTTTCGATTGGCGCGTAATTTTCAAGCAACCGGATATATTTTTCAAAATGACGCGGCGGTTCGTTGAAATCAGCGTTTATAGGCGCTTCGGTTGTGCACAGCACTTCTAATTCTCCACAAAGATTTTCCGGCAAATCGGCGCGAAATCGCCAAACATTACCGCTTCGCGTGCGACCAAAAAAAAGACGAGGAGCCGGGCTAAGCTTGCTGCCGGCAGGCTCGTTAACGAATAAAAGCCGCGAGTTTTGATCTTCCGTGAACAAAGCGCGAACCTGCTTGTTCATCAGCTCCAAATCAGTGAGCATATATTTAATTACTCATCTTTTGTTTTAATATTTCAATTCTTGTGTTTGAATCTGGCGCTTTGCAAAATCAACCAACCTATTTAATTGCTCCTTGAATTGGGCTTGAAGCCGAGGCGTAAAGTCGTTTCGGCATTCTGCCCGCGAGATACGCAAGCCGTCCGGCTTGGACGGCTAATTTCATCGCTTCAGCCATTTGCGCGGCGTCCGTTGCTTCGGCAATTGCCGTGTTCATCAAAATCGCATCAGCGCCGAGTTCCATTGCGATTGCGGCGTCCGAAGCCGTGCCGACTCCGGCGTCAACGATAATTACTGCGTCCGGCAATTGTTCGCGCATAATTCGAAGATTCGCCGGATTTTGCACTCCCAAACCTGAACCAATCGGCGCGGCGAGCGGCATCACCGCCGGACAGCCCGCGTCGAGTAGTTTTTTCGCCATAATCAAATCGTCGGTAAAATACGGCAGCACGATAAAACCTTCTTTGACCAGAATTTTAGCGGCGGCGAGCGTTTGTTCGTTGTCGGGAAAAAGCGTCGTCTTGTCGCCGATAACTTCGAGTTTCACCCAATCGGTTTCGAGCGCTTCGCGCGCAAGTCTGGCGGTGCGAACGGCGTGTTCGGCGTCGTAACATCCGGCGGTGTTCGGCAAAATCATCATTTCCGGCGAGAGATAATCGAGAAACGATTCGGTTTTGCGGTCGAGCGGTACCCGGTTGACCGCAACCGTCACCATTTCCGCGCCCGACGCTCTGTGCGCCGATTGCATCTCTGCGAAAGAGCGATATTTTCCGGTTCCAATAATTAAACGTGAGTTAAAGGTTTTCCCTGCTAATTGAAAAGTGTCCTGCTTCATAGAAGATTTAAAACTAAAATTTCAAATTATGTTTTGAATTTACAACAAAACAGCAAACAGAAAAAATGCGGATTGAACCAAATCCAATCCGCATTCCGCAATCCACAATTTGTTATTGAATCAACCGCCGCCGACGAAATGAACAATTTCGATGCGGTCGTTTTCCCGCAAAACAATATTTCCCCATTCGGCGCGCCGGACGACCGATTGATTTAGCTCGACGGCGACGCGCGCCGACGCAAGCTCTAAAATTTCTAAGAGCCGCCCGAGATTAGTGTTTTCGGGAATTTGGCGAGTCTCGCCGTTCACAATTACAGTCATCAGTTAACAGTTAACAGTTAACAGTTAATTTTGACAAATATCTGTTAACTGATGACTGATGACTGATAACTGTTTTCAGCCTTGATTGATAATTCGTCTCAGTTCGACTTCTTCATCTTCAACTATCGCGCGCACAAGCAGCGCGGCACGCCCCGAACGAAAATGCGGAAGCTGGAGTGTAACCGCCGCCGTTCCCTTTTTTCCGGTTCGGGCGTGAAAAATCAACGGTCGAAACGACGAGCCTAAAACTTTAACCATTATTTCGACGCCCGCGAGCGGGATATAAATATCGTTGGTGACTTGTATTTTTAGCTCAACGCGGTCGCCGCCTCGATATTCGCGTTCTTCAAAAAGCCGGATGTTGATTAAGCTCGGCTCCAAATCTTCTTTAGTCGGTTCGATTTCGCCGAGTTGCGCGCGCAGCAAAGCCGGAGTTTGCGGCAGCTCGACCGGCTCGTCAAACCCGGTTTCAAGCTGAACATCGTCGGTTTCGTCAACCACCTCGACCGGAATTTCCAGCAGCGGCTCAATTGTTTCAACCACTTCCGCAATCATCAAAGGAGTCGCGACAATCTCGGCAAACGGAATTGGCGGCTCGACCGCTGTGACGATTTCGACTGATTCAATTGTTTC
>DASWLV010000223.1:0-35276 GCA_036400075.1 Pyrinomonadaceae bacterium | reverse complement strand
AGATTCCGTTTTCCACGACCAGCACGGGTGTGCCGTTCATGAAGGTTTGGAATTCGGTACGTCCGACACCGGCGCCTAATCCTGGGACGAGAGCGCAGTTGCCGCCCGTAGCAGGATCGCCAGCAGTAACGTCAACTATTGTTGAAACAGGACCGAATGTCGCGGTTTGCGGCGGATTGGCATCAGTTGTTCCGAAGGAACCGGCAACGCTGAATCGGAACAGAGTTCCTTCGGCGATTCCGGGTCCGGCAATCTTACAAACTTTAACGACGCCCGGACTTGAGCGGTTAAAGAAATTGACTATCGTTTCGTTGGCGGCTCCGCCTTCGACAATCCGTACCGTGACAGCACTGTTGGCAACGTCAACGTTGATTAATCTATCTCCGGGAATCGTAGTGGCACCGGTAAATGTAAAGCCGGGGCGCGGTAATTCCCTGATAACGACCGTTGGCGGCAGCGGTGTCGGCGTAACTGTCGGTGACGGCGTTGGTGACACTGTTGGCGTCGGTGATACTGTCGGTGTCGGTGTTGCTGTTGGTGTTGGCGGAGGATTCGTACATTGAGATCTGTCGATGTTGTTTGTATCCAACGTAACCGCTCCATTCAGCGCCAATGCTCTTCCTGGGGCGATATTTGCGCCAGTATTTACTATGATACTTTGACTCGCGATGATATTTCCTGTGAATGATGTAGCTGTACCGAGCGTCGCAGAGCTGCCAACTTGAAAAAATACATTGCAACCGGTTCCGCCATTGATCACGACCACTGATGAACCGCTTGCAGTTGTGAGTGTGCTGCCTGTTTTAAAGATGAAAACCGCATCAGGATTATTCTGAGCATTGAGAGTGAGTGTCCCGGTCAGTTGAGCTGATGTTGAAAAGCAATAAACTCCCGGCGTAAGTGTGAGTCCGCCCAGATTCTGTCCGGTTAGATCAGCATCGCAAGGCTGACCCGCTAGATTATTAAAAGCGGCAAGGGCACCGCTTTGCGCCTGAGCTGCAACTGCGTCGCCCGCATGAATTGTACCGCCCACTACTACTCCAGGCGGAAAGCCTGTGACAGCAGTACCCGGACTGACCCCTACATTTCCACTCACAATGGTTGGACCAGTATTCGTCACAGCGGAACCAGCCAATACCGCAAAGCTGGCAGCCGTTCCAAGATCTGGAGCAGTGGCTGTCGGCGTATACACGGCTGCCGTATTATTGCCGCCGAAGAACGCCTCATAGAAGAAATTAAGGAAAGGACTAACGACAATTGGGCTGGCGGCTTTTAATAGATTATTAACACCGGAAGTGCTCTTGCCGTTTTCGGCTTCTTGCCTTGGTGCAAACAATGTATCAATTAAGCCGTTTGTTCTTGGAGTTCCTACTAACACTTCAATTGGTCCGGTACATTGCCCGACCGGAACTGTAAATTGCTGTAGGGTTGTTCCCCCGGGCTGAGCGAAGACTCCATCTATAGTGTAGTTGAAAAAGCCTGTTACGTCAGGATCTTGGACAGTTGTTGATCCAGGTATAAATGCGGCATGCTTACAAATTTCAACATAACCTGTGATCGCGGATTGGTTGGTGAATCGAAGTGTTAACACGTTGTTTTGACCGCCGGCAGTAATGTTCACCGCCGCTGTGCGAGCCGGCAGGTTAACTAAACCCAGGCTCGAACCCGCGATTGTTGTTCCACCCTCATTTGTCGCTGGATTGGTGGAAAGCTGTTCAACGTTTATCAACTGGAAGTTACCCGTAGAGACGCCGGGTTGATTGATAAAACGAACGGTGTTGAGTTCAGTGATTAACTGTGAACCTGCCGTTACATCAAACGGAGCCGAACAGCCTGTGCTGGTCGTAGCACTCGCAGGTGTCGGAGGAACGAAAACTTCAACTAATGCCGGACCGCCCGAAACATTAAACCGATAGAAGCGATTTGAAATGTCCGTGCCGCCGGCAGTTGTGACTGTTTTACAAATCTGAACGCTTCCGGTGTCGCCGCCCAGATTGCTTTGAGCCAGAGCTGAAATTTTGCCTTCGAGCGAAATTAATCTACCCTTGAAAGTCGAATTCAGATTCGCATCAATGTTATGTCTGGCAAAGATGTTTCCTTTAAAGTCGGCGCCTTCTTCGATAACTGCCGAATCACCGGCAACGAAGAAAACATTAGCCGCTTGAGCGCTATTAGCAAGCGAAATGCTGCCGTCGCTTTTTGCTGTGAGCGATCCGGCAATTTTGAAGACGAAGATTGAACTGGCATCGTTGGCACCATCGAAGGTCATTTCTCCGTCTAAGTCAGCCGATGACAAGCAATATACGCCTGCTCCGAATCTCTTGCCACCTAACTGACTGCTTTTCAGATCGTTACAGGGAAGTTGGTTAATGGCGGAAAACGTATCGGACAATTCTTTTCTGGTCTGAGTGTTAACACCTTCTGTGTTTGCAGCTAAAGTTTGAAACGCGGAAGCTGATTTAAAGTTTAATGCGTATTGGAGCATTTCAGGTGTTGCTTGCTCCACGCCGCTGCTGTTTTGAGCTGAAACGCTGCCTGTGATATTAAAAGCCGGAACCAGTAATAAGCTCAAGGCAGCCGCTGCCAATACGCTGAGTATAGTGAGACACAATATTCTCGTATTTGCACGATGCAGATACGTCTTTCTAATATGCACTTTTGGTAATCTCCTACCTTGTTGTTGAATCAAGTTTAGATAAGTCCGTTATAATCTAGCATAGTTGTTTTTAAATATTTAACCAATTTCCCCATAAATCTGGCATTATTAAATTTAGCTCGCCTTCGCAAGCAGGCTTTTTCCTTTCCAAAATCGAGCCGCAAAAGATTTCCAGATACTGAATTCAATGCTCAGATGAAGCTAAATTACAACACAAAGGAAAGGCACACTACAGGAAATAAAAAATATTGAATGCAATGAAAACGATTCTCGCGAAACAGCAACAGATATGGATTTGTTAACCGTCAAAACAATAACAAAGGAAATTCTCTTGTCGCGCGTTTTGGCAATCCGACTTCTTCGCTCGTTCCGGCTAAATCCGATGTATTTGCCGCAAGCTTTTTGGCGGGCGATGCAAATCTAACATTCAAAGGCGACAAGAATTCCGGCGTCAGCGAATTTACAATGTTTGGAAAAACCTTTATCAGAACTCAATAAAAAGTCGAATTCAATCGCAGTCGAACACCCAAATGACGCTTCCGTTTATTTTGTTTTAGTCCGTGTTATGATAACCGGAAAACGGCGACGGCTTTGCTGCCGCGAGCCGTTCGTTTCAGTGTCCAAAAAATGAAAACTATCGCTCTTCATAAGCGGTTAATAATCCTGGGCTTCGTTGGCTGGACGCTGTTCGGTGTTTTTTTCGCCCTCCAAAGCTATGTCAACGCGATCTATTTCGGGCAGCGCATATCGCTCGGAAACACGTTTGCAGTCTGGTTGATTTGCGGTTATGCGTGGATGTTTTTAACGCCGCTTGTAATGCATCTCGCCGAAAGGTTTTTTATTGAAAGCGGCAAAATCCGGCGAAATCTGATAATTCATTTTCTTGCCGGTTCCGTAATTTCACTCGTGCAGTTGTCGGTTTTTATTTTCGTTAGGCAATGGCTTTTGGGAAATCCGCAAAAACCTTTTTCATTTTCCGGTGATTTTCAGAAATTATTCGTGGGCGAATTTCACGTCAACATGCTGATTTACTGGATCGTCGTCGGCATTTCTCATCTGCGATTGATTAACCGCCGCTATCTCGAACGCGAACGCGAACGGGCGCGCCTGACGCTGGAAACCGCGCAGCTTGAAACAAAGCTCGCACAGGCGCAGCTCGACGCTTTGAAGATGCAGCTTCATCCGCACTTTCTCTTTAACACGCTCAACTCGATTTCGGTTTTAATGCGCGACGACGTGAAAGCGGCTAATCAGATGCTCGTGCGGCTCAGCGAATTGTTGCGCGTCGCGCTCAAGAATGAGGGCACGCAGGAAATTTCACTTAAAGATGAACTGGATTTTCTGCGCGGTTATCTGGAAATTGAGCAAATTAGATTTCAGGATCGTTTGCAGGTTGATTTTGAGGTGGAAAAAGAAACGCTCGACGCCATTGTTCCAAATCTGATCTTGCAGCCGCTGGTCGAAAATGCAATAAAACACGGCATTGCGCCGCGAGCCGAGGGCGGAAAGATTTTAATTGAAGCAAAAAGGCAAAACGGTTTTATCCGGCTCGCCGTTAGCGATAACGGCGCGGGTTTGAGCGATTCGGCAAAGAACGAAAACGGCATCGGGCTGAAAAACACTCAGGAAAGACTCGAAAAGCTTTACGGCGAAAAACAGCAATTTGAACTCGCGCCAAAAGCGGGCGGCGGTTTACAAGTCAAAATCAAAATTCCTTTTCACACCGGCGAAAATGGCAAATAAAATCAAAACTTTGATTGTTGACGACGAACCGCTTGCGCGTCGCGGAATTCGCCAGCTTTTAGAATCGGAAATTGATTTCGAGATTGTCGGCGAAGCCGGAAACGGTCGGGAAGCGATTTCAGCAGTCGAAAAACACTCGCCCGATCTCGTTTTTCTCGACATTCAAATGCCGCTCCTCGACGGTTTTTCATTCCTCGAAAAAATGGGCGCGGGAAATCTGCCGGAGATTGTTTTTGTGACTGCTTACGACGAACACGCCGTTCAGGCTTTTGAAGCCGGAGCGATTGATTACGTTCTTAAACCAACCGACCCGGAGCGATTTCAGAAAACCTTAAATCGCGTCCGCAGCCGCATTTTGTCGCCGGAAAATAAATTTCTTGAAAACAAATTGGCTGATTTATTAAAAGATTTGAAGCCAGCCGCAGAAAATTACCTGGAGCGAATCCCCGTCAAACAAAATGAGAGAATACGTTTTTTGAACGTCGCAGAAATTGATTGGATTTCTTCACAGGGCAATTATATTGAGATTCATTCGGGCGGCGAAAAATTTCTCGTCCGCGAAACGATGGAAGGCGTTGAAAATAGGCTCAATCCAAAACAATTTTTGCGAATTCGCCGCTCGGCGATTGTTCGCATAGAGCAAATCAAAGAACTGCACCCACTTTTCGCCGGCGAGTTTGAAGTTGTTTTGAAAAACGGCGTTAAGCTCGCTTCGAGCCGCCGTTATCGCAAAAATTTGGACGCGCTGCTAAAGTGTTAGTTTCCCTTCATCAAACACATTCAATAACATTATCTACCATTGGAAAGAATCCATAATCTAGAGCATTTCAGGTTTGTATGTGCGGTTCAGTACCGCGAACGGTAGTGAGCGGGTTTGTTAATGACTCGCTCACTACCGTTCGCGGTACTGAAGCATTTCATAATTGCCCGTACATTGATTCCAGAACCGCTCTAAAAATGCTCTATGAGTGTTTTGCTTTGTTGTCCGACCGCATTTCACTTAAAACCAACCGCAAATCACAAAACCGTTGTGCTAATAATCTCGCTCATATTTAACTTAGAGAAGGAAGCTCCGATTTGAATTTTGCTGTCAGAGGAAGCTATGAAAATAAAATTCTTGATGATGTTTGCAGTGATTTCACTGTGTTTTTTCAAGACGGAAGCTCAACAGCCGCAAGCCGCGCCGACCGGAGATTTAATTTTAGAAAAAGGAGTTGCTCCGCATAAAGGCTTGGACGAAGTTTATCGGCGTTTCAGCGAAGGTTATCGAAAACTCGATGCCGTTTCAGTCACTGAGCTTTACACCGAAACGGCGGCGTATCTTGCGCCCGGCAGCAATATTCAAATTGGGCGGCAGGATGTTTTGAAAATTTTTTCGAGCTTTTTCGATTCGGTCAAAAGACAGAATGGGAAAATCGAAATCATATTTCGCATCGTGCAGCGCGAGGTTGATCGAAATATGGCTTACGATGTCGGCGTTTACACGCTTGTTTCGACCAACAGCAAAGGCGAATCGCGCCGCAGCAACGGCAAGTTTGTCGTCGTAGCAAAACGAGAAAAGAATGATGTTTGGCGTTTTCAAGTGGACGGTTACAGCGATTTGCCGAATGTTAATTCTAGCGATCAAAAGCCTTAATGCACCTGAAATGCTGAACAAAACACCAGGAGAGGAAAATCGGATGCACACAGTTTTTATTATTGGGTTACTTATTAGTTTTTGGCTTGCTCCTTCAAACGTCATATCTCAGCAATCCGATGGACAAAGAAGAGCAGACTTAATCGCGGCTGCCTTTAACAAGCAGAAAGATAAATTGAAGGAGAAATCCGACGGCAAACAGGAAAGGTACTACAGAAAACTCAGCGGCGAACCTGTCATTAGACAGGACATCGCAACTTTTTCGGGCTTGTACGAAATGCCGGGCTTGGACTTTACCATAAACCTGCGGGTAGGGAACGACGGTAAAGCAGAGGCGACCGGCTTTGAACCATCAACAGGCAGCACTACTCGCAAGGCGCTCCGATTCAGGCTTGAAAATGCGAAAGTTGATGGCGCATTGCTGACCGGCACAAAAGTTTATGAAGACGGAAGGACCGGGAGGTTTGAAGGCGTCTTTATGAACCGAACGGAATTTACAAGCCAGACGGACAAAGGCAAAACTGTATTCGGATTAGGAGTTACCGGCGTTTCCGTAGAGTTCGCAGGCGTTGTATTCCAAAAGCTCTTTTATGAGTTAAAAAGCGATAAATCTTTCGCTGACGATAAATCTAAGAACGTGCGAAAAGCTATTGAGGCTTGGTATTACCAAAATATAGAAGCATTCAGGAAAAAAGATGTTGCGGCAGTAATGGCTCTCCGCGCCGATGATTTTCACACCGTCTTGCCCAATGGAACGAAAAATACGCGAGCCGATATGCAGGCTTACACCGAGCGGCTTCTTGGAATGATAGAGAAGTTTGAAATGCTGGATTTTCAAATCGGAGAGATAGAAATTCAAAACAAATTCGGAGACGTGGAAGGTGAATTTGCGAGCGCCTATGTAACTCAAAAAACCGTGAGGATACAACGATTGAACGACGGACAATTACACAAGGTAGAGTCCGGCGCAGTCCAAAGAGAAACATGGAAAAAGACGACGGAAGGCTGGAAATTGTATCGAGTGGATAATATCCGCGATTCGGGCTTATACATTGATGGGAATTTAGTTCGCCGCCCTCAATAAAATCAACCCGCGTAGAAAGAGAAGGATTTAATAGTTATGAAATTATCCGAGCGGTTAACAAAACTTTCAATTCTGAGCTTGTTGAGTCTTTTTCTTTTAAGCATCAATTTGCACGGAGCTTTTTGTCAGAGTAAAAAACCGATATTTTCCGCGCCCGGCAGCGTTTTTACGGAAATTAATCAAAAGGATTTGGAAGCTCTCTTTGACCCGATTTTCGCTGAGCGAATGGAAAAGCTCCGCATTCCTGGCGCGGTTGTTTCTGTAGTTAAAGACGGGAAAATTGTTTTTTTAAAAGGTTACGGCGTATCGGACGTTGAAAAGAAAGCTCCGGTCATCGCGGACAAAACGATTTTTCGCATCGGCTCAATCACAAAGGTTTTTACCGCATTAGCGGTAATGCAGTTAGCCGATCAGGGAAAGATAAATTTGAACGATGATGTCAACAAATATCTCAAAGGCGTGCAGACGCCGAATACTTTTCCGCAGCCGATAACGTTTTCCGATTTGCTGACTCACACTTCAGGTTTGGACGAAATCAGTCCGGGCAGGCGAACCGGCGACCACGCTCAGGTTATCCCGCTTGGTGCGTTTCTCAAAACCAGAATTGTCCGGCGCTCGCCGCCGGGCGAGATTATCAGCTACAGCACTTACAATCCGGCATTAGCGGCTCATACGATAGAACAAATCACTCAAAAGCCCTTCAAAACCTTTCTTAGAGAAAACATTTTCGAGCCGCTTCAAATGACGCGAACGAGCATTACCGAAATACCCGAAAATCTCCAATCAGACCTCGCTACGGGCTATGAATATGCGGAAGCCAAATATCAAAAACTCCCTTTTCAATGGTTTCACACTTATCCAGCGTCGGACATCAACAGCACGGCGACGGATATGGCGCGTTTTATGATTGCCAATCTGCAATACGGAACGATTGACGGCAAAAGGATTTTGAGCGAGAAAGCCGCGCGTGAAATGCAGGCTACACATTTTAGAAATCATCCGAGAATTCCCGGTTGGGCATACGGTTTTTACGAAACCGAACAAAATAATCTCAGATTCGTCGAACACGGCGGCAGTATGGACGTCGGTTATTCGGCGCTGCTTTCGCTGATACCGGAAAAAAACACCGGCTTGTTTATCGCTTGTAATACCGAATCCTGCGCTTTCGGTTTGTCCGGCGCGATCAAAAACGCTTTCCTGAATCGCTATTTTCCCGCGAAAACAAAACCGGAAGTGCCGCAAACGAAAAATCCTTCGCCGGACGCGCTGAAAAAATTTGCGGGCAAATATCAATCAATAATTTATTGTCATTCCTGCGCGCCGAATACTTCTTATGTTCCCGAAGCGTTTGAAGTGAAAATTACTGATGACGGAATGCTCTCGTTTTTTGGCGGACGCTGGAAACAAATCGAGCCGATGCTCTTTGTTTTAGCCGACGGCGAGCGAGCCGGACAGGTTTTTACAGGATTTAAAGAAAATGCAAAAGGCGAAATTGCTTATATGTTCCAGGATACATATATGGTTTATGAAAAAAATCTGCGGTGATGCCCTGAAAAAATCAAAGTTATTAACGGACCGATAAGGAAATAAAATGAAAAAAACAATTTTGTTGATTGTAATAACTTTATTTATCGGCTCGTGGCAAATTCTTACTCAAACCACGAACGATCAGACAAAAATTTCCAGGACAAATTCAGAAACGCCAAAATCAGTCCTGCGCGGCGAACACCAAAAAGATGTCGAAGGCGCGGCTTTCAGTCCTGACGGCAAATGGCTCGCTTCAGCCGATAACGGCGGCAAAATCGTCTTGTGGAATCTGCAAACGAACAAGCCGGAATACGTTTTTACGGGCAAAAATTTTACGGAAGCGGTTTTCGATCCGAAAGGTATTTTGCTGGCGGCGGGCGGTTTTGACCACAAAGTTTATTTGTGGGATATTCGGTCGAAAAAAATGCTTTACGAACTGCCGCACGATGCAGAAGTCGAAGCGGTTGCATTCAGTTCGCACGGGCATCTTCTTGCGTCTGCGGGCGGAGATCGGATTATCAAATTGTGGGACAGCCGAACGGGACGCGAGGTCTGTAAATTTGTCGGGCATCAAGACAGCATCTACAGTGTCGCTTTTAGTCCCGACGGCGAGAAAATGGCTTCGGGCAGCCGCGATAAAACAATTCGTATTTGGGATGTCGGAACAGGCAAACAGCTTCAAGCTTTAGGCGATAACGCCGACAGCATTTACAGCGTCGCTTATAGCTCAAATGGAAAACTGCTTGCTTCGGGCAATCGCGACGGAAGCGTTAAGATTTGGAATCTTGCCAAAGGAAAAGAATTATACACATTAAACGGGCATACCGATTCGGTTCACGCGGTTGCTTTTAGCCAGGATATGCAATGGCTCGCAACCGGCGGTTTTGATGACACGATAAGGATTTGGGAAGTCCAAACCGGGCGATTAACGAAAACGTTTAAGGCGCATACCGCCGATGTCAACGGCGTGACTTTTAGCAATGACGGAAAATTGCTGGCTTCAGTCAGCGACGATTTAACCGTTGTTTTATGGCAGGTGAAAGAAAAATGATAATGAGAAATACAATTTTAATTTTAGTTGTCGGTTTTATTTTTTGTGCTTCGGGCGTCGAAGCGCAAACGAGCGTTTCCGAGACAGATAAATCCGCAATCAAACAAACGGCTTTGGATTATATCGAAGGCTGGTACGAGGGAAATGCCGAGCGAATGGAACGCGCGCTGCATCCCGATCTGGCAAAGCGAATTGTCCGCCCGCATCCCGAAAACAAAAATTTTAGCCGTCTCGACAATATGGGCGCGATGAGTCTCGTCCAGGGAACTCGGCGGGGCGGCGGAAAACAAACGCCGAAAGACAAACAGCAAAAAGATGTGACTATTCTCGACATTTATGGAAATGCGGCGAGCGTCAAAATCGTCGCGTCGGATTGGATTGATTATCTGCACATAGCGAAATTCAACGGACGTTGGGTGATTGTCAATGTCTTGTGGGAATTGAAGCCTGAACCGAAATAAGCTTCTTATGTTTTGAAGTGATTTAATGTGGGGGATTCCAAAATGAAAATCTCGAAATGGGCGAAATTTGTCAGCATTATGACGGCGTTTTTCCTTTTGCTTTCCGCCGCTGCTTTCGGGCAGACGGACATTGTGAAAAGCGAGGGTATTACGAGTCAATTGCATCAGGCGAACGTCGGCAAGATTACATTTATGTCAAAACTCGTCCCCGTCGAGAATTATAAGGAATCGGATTTTTTAAAGACCTTTGAATTGAAAGAAGCGGGCGACCTGAATATCAGAGTTTTTATGAGTAATTCTCTGACGAATTATTTGCATCGGCTCGCGCCTGAATTGACTGCCGAAGAACTTGTCAGTCGCGGCAATTATCAGTTTTCGTTTTTTGTAGATGGCGCTTTGATTTACAAGGAAAACGCTTTTGCAGGTACATTTGGAATTGAAAACAAAAATGTCAAAACTATTTATCAACTGTCTTTTATAAATTCAACGAATGAAGAAGCAGGCGGAACAAACCTTTGGAGACGTTTCCTGCTAAATGGCGGCGAAGAAGCGCTTTCAGAAGGTAGGCACTCGCTTCGCATAGAACTCAGACCGTATCTCAAAACTGCTGAACTTAAAGTCGGGGATTTGATTGCCGAAGGCGAACTGCAATTGACGGTAATAAAACCGAAAATTGACGAGAAGCTAATTGCTATTCAAGCGATCAAACCCCAAAGCGGATGGAAAGTTTCCAACGCCGATTACGACAAAGAAAAAATCAGGCAGCTTAACCGGAAAATTGCCGAAAACTTTTATAAGCAAATCACGAGCATTGTCGTTATCAAGAACGGCGAATTATTAATTGAAGAATATTTTAACGACGCAACACGAGACACTTTGCATAACACGCGCTCTGCCGGTAAATCTTTTGCCTCGACGATGATGGGTATTGCTATCAATGAAGGCTATATCAAGAGCGAGGATCAAACGCTCAAAGATTTTTATGACCTCAGCAAGTTTGCGAATTACTCGCCCAAAAAAGACAGCGTGACCATCAAAAGTCTTTTGACGATGAGTTCGGGTTTTACGGGAAACGACGATGACGAATCTTCTCCCGGCAATGAAGAAAAAATGTATCCGACCGCCGATTGGGTAAAATTTGCTCTGGATTTGCCGATGGATGATAAAAAAGAAATCGGGAAAACCTGGAATTATTTCACCGCCGGAGTCGTCGTTTTAGGCGATATTATCAACAAATCCGTTCCCGGAGGTTTGGAAAAATACGCCGATACAAAATTGTTCAAGCCGCTCGGCATTACAAAATACCGGTGGCAGCACACGCCGCAAAAAGTAGCAAACACGGCGGGCGGTTTGCAAATGAGTTCACTGGATTTTGCTAAGTATGGACAGCTTTACAAAAACGGCGGCAAGTGGAACGGAAAGCAAGTCGTTCCTCGAAGCTGGGTGGATAAGACTTTCACAAAATACCTGACGATACCATTCGGCAGCAGTCTGAATTACGGCTATTTATTCTGGAACATAACCTATAACGTCAAAAGCAAACCGTATGAAGCGTTTTTCGCGACCGGAAACGGCGGTAACAAGATTTTTGTCTTCAAAGACCAGCCGTTAGTCGTTGTCGTCACCGCCACTGCCTTTGGCAAATCGTGGATGCATCTACAGGTTGACCAAATGATGGAGAGAGATATTTTACCGGCAGTCATAGAAGAAAAGAAGCTGAAATAAGTTAAGGAGTTAAAGCCGGAACAAAAACGGGGTCTGCGTCGGAGGTTTGAGCAATGAAAAGATATTTGATTTGCGCGGTTTTGGTTATATTTTTTGTTTCAAACGGAATAGCTCAAACCGCGCTTTCGGGCAATTGGATGGGCGGTTTTTGGCTTAAAGGAAATTGGGTCGCGGTCAATGTTAGATTCAATCGTGAAAAAGAAATTTTGAGCGGCACAGCAGACATCGTTTTTTCATGGTTTACATTTACGAAGGCGCAGGACATGCTTTTTACGATTACACCCGTCCGCATTTGCATAATTCGGCGGCTGCAAAACTCGCTTACGAGTGAATGAAAGCCTTTTTGGAAAAGCAGCTCGGCTGATTATTAAATGCCGGATTGAGGCGGTAATTCAAAATCAATTTCGATGGCACATTCAAGGACACATTGAGATCAGATAAGAGCGAAAAAAATGAAGCCAAGTGACGCGGCTTTGAAGCTAAAGCCGCATAAAACAATAGCCTTGCACAAAAAATGAATCTCTGTTAATCTCCAAAATGTCGGTCGGACTCGGCTGTTAACCGAAGGGTTGCAGATTCGGGTCATAACCACGGTGCCAACAAATTCAATAGTTAAAGGCGAGCGCTGAATGCTCGCCTCTAATCAAAACAGCAAAAGCAAACAAAACAGAAATTGGAGCAATCGCGCCAAGACCGATAGAACCTTATTACATCCTAAAAATTGAGTTTTCACTTCGGACTACCCGATTACCGCTGACAATTTTCAGCGACTTTTTATGATTACAAGACGAAATCTATTGTTCCTGCTAAGTTCGGCAGGATTGACGGCGGGAACTCCGCGGATTGTCAATGCGGCTTCTCAGCCGGATCAGTCTGCGAGATTGGCTTCTTCTACCGATAATTTTCTTCGTCTCGAAGATTTCGGCGGAGTAGCCGACGGCGTAACCGATAATTCCGGCGCATTAAACGCCGCGCTTAATGCGCTCAAAAGCACAAACGGCGGAACAATCGTTTTTCCCAACGGAATTACGAGACTCGCCGGTACGGCGTCTGTAGATTTGATGGGGAAGCAGGGAGCGGTTTGCCTGGTTGGTTCGGGAGGTAATTCGATTGTTAAAGTCACTAACGGAACCGGAATTGCCATTGGAGTTTACAACACATCGAGAGTAAACGTCGAAAATTTAACCTTCATCGGCACAGTTCATGAAAGTGATCAATATAACGGTGATTTACTTGATTGTTCTCAAAGCGTTATCTTTTGCGCTTATGTTGAACAGGTCACAGTCCGAGATTGTAAATTCGTAGGCATCGCAATCAGCGCGCCTTATGGCGAGCCTTGGAACGGTTATGAGCCGAATAGAAATCACGGAATCGTTAGTGTCACTCAAGGCGATTTGCTAGTCGAGCGCTGCTACTTCGGAGGCTGCGGCACGAGTCAGTGCGGAAACGTCAACGTTAGCTCATGGAACGGTCTGACCATCAGAGATTCGCAGTTTATAGACTACGGATATTATAACGGGCAGACGGTTTCCAAAACCGGTCACGTTTCCAATACGGCTTGGGTCAGAGCCATAAATCCAAATCCCGTCACGGACGCCCGGACGCGCGGCAAAATCAGAATCGAGCGAACAAGCTTTGATGAAGGATGCAATTACGGACTTTTCGTTTGGGGCGCGCGATGGGTTGAGATTGATAATCTTGCGATGAACAACGGGATCGGTCCGGGCATTGGAATTTTTAACGTCACTCACACAAGAATCAAAGATTCGTTTTTCGGATACATTAATAGCAACATCGCACTCTACGCTCACAATTCAAAAATTATCGAGCTTGATAGTCTGCTGCTCGGCGGAAACGTCAAATTCATCCATCTTGATCCGGGCGTGTCAAAATTAATCTCAAGATATTCAACGCTGCCGGGCAATTCATTATATCCAAACGGTATTATTAACCGGGCGAACGCCGCGCTTGAAATTATAAAATAGAAAGTAATGCCGGCGACCGAACGGTCAAACGGTTTTTCCTGCTATCTTAATTCGGATGTAAAGTTTGCGATTGCGCTTAATAATTCGGACGGCTCGACCGGCTTCGGAACGTACATCTGAAAACCGCTTTCCAAAACTCTGGCTCGTTCCTTGACGCCGACGTAAGCCGTCAGCGCGATTGCCGGAATTGCGCCGCCCTGTTCGGGCGGCAAATCTCTTAATTTTTTGATCAGCGAATAACCGTCCTCTTCGGGCATTGCAATATCGGAAACGATGATGTCCGGCTTCCATTCCTTGATTGTTTCGAGCGCGTCTTTAACCCGTGTCTCGGCTTTGACTTCAACTCCTTTTTGACCGAGAGCCGCAACGAGCAAATCGAGCGTGTCGGTTTCATCGTCAACAATCAAAATCCTTAATCCTTTAACTTTGACGTGATTATCCGCCGAATCGGATTTTCCGGCGGCTGAGCCGTTGGTCGGCAAATCGTCGGATTTAAAATCCGCGATTTTGCTTGCCTGAGCTTCCCACAGCGGCAGACGAACCGTAAATGTCGTTCCGGCGCCTTCGCCGCGGCTTTCGACTTCTACGCTTCCGCCGTGCAGCTCGACCAGATGGCGAACGATTGACAAACCCAATCCCAAACCGCCGTGCATTCTCGTGCTGGAACCGTCGGCTTGGCGAAATCGCTCGAAAACAAACGGCAAAAACTCCTGACTGATTCCTTTGCCGGTGTCGGAAACTATGATTTTCGTTTGTGACGAATCGCTTTCGAGCGTGACCGTTACCTGTCCTTTTTCAGGCGTAAATTTAATGGCGTTCGAGAGCAGATTCCAGACTACTTGCTGAAGCCGGTCGGCGTCGGCGTAAACCATTCGCGGTTCAAAATCAAGCCGCATTTGCAGCCGGATGTTTTTCGCTTCGATTGCCGGACGCAGCGATTCGACCGCCGTTTGGATAACGGGAGCGAGCGCCGTCGGTTTCGGCTCGATTCTGAGCTTGCCCGTTACGATCCGCGAAACGTCGAGAATATCTTCGATTAGCTGCGCTTGCGATTTTGAGTTGCGATAAATCGTTTCTACGGCGCGCGCCGCGTCTTCCTGACTGAGTTTGGCGGATACCAGCATTTGAGACCAGCCCATAATTGCATTTAAAGGCGTGCGCAATTCGTGCGAAACGGTCGCCAGAAACTCGTCTTTTGAGCGGCTTGCTTCTTCGGCTTCGCGCCTCGCTTCCTGCTCACGCCGCAACAGTTCTTCGCGTTCGCGCTCGGCTTGCTTGCGTTCGGTAATGTTTTGCGTGATTCCGACGAAGCGATTGATTTTATTGCCGCTTCCGCTGATAAAAATACCTTGGACGCTCTGCCAAATCGTTTCGCCTGTGCGCGGATTAACGAGACGAAAATCCGCATTGAAATTTGTTTTATCAGCAATGGCGCGTGCAAATTTCTCGGCGGCGGTTTGGCGGTCTTCTTCGTGAATCAAAGCAGTGCTTTCCGCCAAATCCTGCGGCATCGGGAAACCCAAAACCTGTTCGGTGTTCGCCGAATAAACGGCTGTTTGCCGTTCGAGATCAAATTCCCACGAATAAATGTTTGCCGCTCCGGTTGCCAGGCGCAGCCTCTCTTCCGATAGGCGCAGAGCTTCGTCGTTGCGTAATTTTTCGATTGCCAGCCAGGCGCGCTCGCCGACCGCTTCGAGAAACGCTATTTCCTGCGGCGTCCATTCGCGCGGTTTGTCGTCGCTGATCCAAAAGATGGCATCCCAGCGTCCGTTGGCGAAAAGCGGAATCGAGATGTAAGCCTGTTCGTTATAAGGCTCGTATGTTGTTAGATAAATATCAGCCGTGCGCGGATCGCTTCGGGCGTCGTTGTTAACGATGATTTGCCCGCGTCGGATTCCTTCGAGAGTTTGGCGGCTGTAATCGGAGATTTTATATTCGCCCGCGACCGGCGACATTCCTTTTTTATAATATTCGTGTCGAACTCTGCCGCGATTTTCCGTCTCGTTAATTTCAACAAACAAACAGCGAGCCGCGTTTAGATGTTTACAGGTCGTTTCGGTTATCTCATCGAGCAGTTTTTCGGGTGTGAAATCGCCGAACCGAATTTTTTCGCCGAGTTCGAGCAAAAATTGCCGGTCAAGCTCTTCGCGTTTGCGCGTCGTGATGTCAATCCCGATGCCGTAAACTTTGGTCGGCGTTCCATCAGATGCATAAACCGCTTGCCCGCGCCCTTCCATCCAGCGCAGACTGCCGTCGGCGTGATGAAAACGAAACTCGATGATGTAATCCCGATGTTCGGCAATCGCTCGCTGGACTTCAAGCGCAATCAATTCTTTGTCTTCGGCGTAAACATAATCCCGAAAACCGTTCAGATTACCGGCAAAAGTCCCTACGGGCAACCCGAAAATCGTTTCAAGCTCAGGACTCCAGTAAACCGTTTCGGTCGCTAAATCGCGCGACCAGGCTCCCATCCGGCTCCCGCTCATTGCCAGACTGAGCATTTTCTGGCTTTCGTGCAAATCTTCGTCGGCTTGTTTGTGTTTGTGAATATCTTCGGTCGCGCCGTACCAGCGAACAATTTTTCCCTGCTCGTCGCGGCGCGGAAACGCGCGAGAACGCACCCAGCCGTAAGAGCCGTCGGCAAGTCGAATGCGGTGTTCAACGTCGTAAGGCTCGCCGGTTTTGATCGAATGCATCCACGCATTAACGGCTGACTGTAAATCGTCCGGGTGCTGAATTCGCAGCCAGCCCTCCCCAATCGCGGTTTCGTGAGTCAAGCCCGTCATTTCGAGCCAGCGGTCGTTAAAACCTTCAATATTGCCGTCGGGCGTCGCCGTCCATGGAACTTGCGGATTTAATTCTACTGTGTAGCGCAAATTTTCTTCGGATTCGCGCAAGCGGTCTTCCGCCCGATTGCGGTTGGTGATGTCGTTAAACAGAAGCGCGACTTTGCGGCTTTCAGCGTCTCCGACGCGAAAACCGTAAACGTCAAACCGGCGATTCATCGCATCCGAGCCTTCGACAAAACGGACGGATTCGCCCGTCAGAGCGATCTGCCCGTAAACTTCAACCCATTTGTCTTCGAGATTCGGAACAAGCTGTCTGGCTGTTTTTCCGCTCAACGCTTCGCGGTTTGGAATTCCCGTCATTTTTTCAAAAACGGGGTTAACTTCGAGAAAGCGATAATCAACCGCCTTGCCCGCATCGTCAAACAGCATTTCAAACACGCAGAATCCCTGGTCAATCGAATTGAACAGCATTCGATAACGTTCTTCGCTCTGGCGAATGCGTTCTTCCGCCTGTTTGGTTTGACTGATGTCGCGGGCGATTTTTGAAGCGCCGATGATCTCGCCTTCCGGCGTCTTGATCGGTGAAACCGTCAGCGAAACTTCAACGAGCGAGCCGTCTTTTCTAACTCGCACGGTTTCGTAATGCTCGACTCTTTCTCCGGCTTTGATTTTTCCGATAATCTCGAATTCTTCCGTGTGGAGTTCCGGCGGAATCAAAATCAGAATCGGTTTGCCAACCGCTTCTTCAGCCGTATAGCCGAAAATCTGCGTCGCGCCTTTGTTCCAACTGGTAATTATCCCGTCGAGGGTTTTACTGATAATGGCGTCGTCAGCCGAATCAACCAGTGCGGGCAACCAATAAGACGCTATTTTATCTTCCGACAAAACATCAATCATCGCAGACGATTTTCCACGAAATATTCAAGATTGACAACTTTACTGCGAATTCGGGAATTTTCTCTCGATTCCGAGTCTCATTACAAAAAGCTCAAAAGACGTTTCGATTCAAAAACAGCAAAGTTTTTATTGAAATTCGGCAAAAAAAATAACAACTCAAAGTCTTATCAAAGACTGCTGAAAAAGAAATTTAAAATCAGCAAATTTTTTGACACTTTTTCAGCAAATTCAGCGCGTTAAGAAGCAGGGAGATAAAGTTATGTATTTCATCAACAAATTAGTCGCAACTTTCGTCTGGGAATTGGAATTTTTCTTTGCGGGCATTAAAAAATAATGCCCGCTCGCAACCGCAAAAATCAGTTGCCGCCGGCATTTAGCTTGAGCGGCGCGCCGGGACGGGCGGCGGTCATTTTGCCTTCCGCGAAAACCGCTTTGCCGTTGACAAACACGCGCGAAAATCCGGTCGCATATTGATGCGGATTTTCAAACGTCGCGCGGTCGGCGATGGTTTTTTCGTCAAACAACACGAGATCGGCAGCAAAGCCTTCTCGAATCAAACCACGATCTTTTAAACCGAAAGTTTGCGCCGGAAGGCTCGTCATTTTCCGAACCGCGTCTTCGAGCGTGATAATTTTTAATTCGCGCACGTATTTCGCCAAAACGCGAGCGTTGTTGCCGTAACCGCGCGGATGCGGCACGCCCGAACCGAAACGACGAACGCCCGAATCCGATGCGATCATCGTAAACGGCTCGCGCATAAACGCCTCGACATCCGGCTCGCTCATTTTGTGATAAACCATCTGAGCGCCGCCCGCCGCATACATTTCAAAAATCTGCTCGATCTGCGCGTCCAACTTGGTTTTGCCTTTTGCCCGGCGCGTGATTTCCTTGAGGTTCAAACCGTTATATTCCGGTTTCGCAGCGTGGCTGGCGACGACGCCGTATTCGTAATCTTTAAATTTGCTGCGCTTTAAATTTTCCTTCATTTCTTTGACGATTTTCTCGCGCGTCGCCGGGTCTGTAAGCCGTTTTTTGCCTTCTTCGCGCCCGCCCGCCAAAGCCCAATCGGGCAGCAATACGTCCAGAGAAGTCGAAGACGCGGTGTAGGCGTATTGGTCAACCGTGACGGGCAAGCCTTTGGCGCGCGCTTCACGCACCAAGCCGAGAGTCGTTTGATTTTGTCCCCACAAACGTTTGCTCGAAATTTTAAAATGCGAGATTTCGACCGGCAAACCCGCTTGTTCGCCGATGGCGATGCTTTCTTTGATTGCTTCGACAACTTCGTCGCCCTCGTCGCGCATATGTGTCGCGTAAACTCCGCCGTATTTGGCGGCAACTTTGGCTAATTCAACGACTTCATCGGTTTTGGCGTAAGTTCCGGGAACGTAAATCAGCCCGGTCGAAAGCCCGACAGCGCCGTCGCGCATCGCTTTTTCGACGAGAGCTTTCATTCGCTCCAATTCTTCCTGCGTCGGAGCGCGGTTTTCCAGTTTCAACACTTCGCCGCGAACGGTATTATGACCAATGAGCGTGGCGAGATTTATCGCAAGCGGTTTGTCCGCAAAATTCGCGAAATACTTTTCAATATCCACGGGCGAGCCGCCGCAGTTTCCGCTGACGAGCGAAGTGACGCCCATTCGGACGAAATTCTCGGCTTCGGGCAAATTGAAAATATTTTCGACGTGCGCGTGAACGTCAATAAAACCGGGCGCGAGAATTTGATTTTGCGCGTCAATCGTTTCTTTTGCCTGCGCCGGATTAATGCGTCCGATAAGCGCAATTCGACCGTCTTTGACGGCAACATCAGCGCGAAACCAGGGATTTCCAGCGCCGTCAACGACGCGGGCGTTTGTTATCAGCAAATCAAACTGCGGCGAGCTGGTTTGGGCAAAAACAAGCGAAGAGAAAAATAAAACAAAAAACAGCAGGAAAAATTTTTTATCGAACATAATTTGATTTCTGGTATCGGAGAAAGTATTTTCGAGCCGATTATATTAGGTCTTACCGTTCGTCACAAGACGAGATAAATCGAATAATTTTATAAACAGAGAATAAGGATGTGAAAACAAATCTTTTTGTTTTTTTTATCGCAGAGTTAACCGTTTGATCTGTTCAGATTGAAAACGAAAAAGGATAACGAATTGAAAAATCGTTATCCTTTTCAGTTATCTGCTATCAGTTGAAAATTTAGCTTTCGAGATGTTCGGTGCCGCCCTTGCCTTTGGTTGCGGCTTTGGCTTGCGGCAGAGAAAGAGCAACGCCGCCTGATTTGGCACTAAGCTCTTCTTCCTCAATTTCGCGTTCGGCTGAATCGGAAATCAATGCTCCGCCCGAATGTTTCGAGAATGTCAATTTTTCGAATTCCTCGTCAAAATCAACAATCACGACATCTCCGAAAGCGACTTGCTCGGTCGCCACCAGATTCGACAGCGGGAAAACCAGAAAACGTTCGATTGAGCGTTTCAAATGGCGCGCGCCGTATTTGAAATCAATGCCTTCGCGCAGCAAAAACTCTTTCGCCTTGTCAGTGCAGCGGAAAACGAATTTCGTACCGGCAGATTGCGTGATGCGCTTTTGCACGCCGTCCAATTCGATTTCCAGAATTTGCCGCAAATGGTCTTCTTTGAGGCTGCGGAAAACGACGACTTTATCAATCCGGTTCATGAATTCCGGCGAGAATTTACGACGCGCGGCTTCGGTCGCCGTGCGGTAAATTTTCAAATCAACGTCGGTATCCTGCGAGCTTTTCGCGCTTTTCGACGCGAAACCGATTCCGCCGGAAATCATCTCGGACATCTCGCGCGCGCCCAGATTCGAGGTCATAATCACGACCGCTTTCGAGAAATCAACGCGGCGGTTGTCGCCCAAAGTCAGAGTCGCTTTGTCCAAAATTCCCAAAAGAAGCTGCCAGAGCGCGTCCGAAGCTTTTTCGATTTCGTCAAAAAGCACGAATGTAATTTTATTGTCTTCGTTGTGATAGCGGTCGAGATTTTCCTGCGTCAGCAGCGGCGAAGTCTCGCGGTGTCCGAGGTAGCCCGGAGGCGAGCCGATGAGTTTGGCAATTTCGTGCGAATGCTGGAATTCGGCGCAGTCAATTTTGACAACCGCGTTCGGATCGCCGAATAAAACTTCCGCAGCGGCTTCGACCACGCGCGTTTTTCCCGATCCCGTCGGACCTAAAAACAGCAGCGTTCCGACCGGGCGTCCCGGATTGTTCATTCCGGCTAGGAAAATCTGAAATAAACCGCTCATTCGGCGAACGGCGCGTTCCTGCCCGACGATTCGCGCGGAAAGCTTGTCTTCAAACTCTTTGGCGCGGGGACTTTTGCGGTCGGGATCAAGTAAAAGTGTTGTTTTTTTAGTTTCTGTTCTCGTCAATTCTTTCGTCATTTGGCTTTTTACCGCCTTTCAAATACAAACTTGGGGAAACGTCGGAAAGTTTGAATAGTTCAGGGGATTTCTATCAAACACCGTCGAATTCAATGAACGTTTAACTCGCAAAATATTTGCGAATCAAGCAAGATAAAAAGATGCAAAGGGAATAGCGCACGTTGCAAGTGTGAAACTGGGGTGCGCCCTCAGACAAATTGCGCGGATTGTAACGACTCGACCAGGGATTAGTCAAGCCTTTTGGCAAATAAAATTGTAACTTCAAAACGAAAATTAAAGCAACTAAAATTTTTGTTGACAAAATAGTTAAGCTAAAACCGTAGCAGGCGGGCGCTCCCGCCCGCCTTTCATTTCAGATTTATTTGATTCTGACATTGATTGAAAGCAGCTTCCATTCCACGTCTTCCTGAATATATTTCAAGTCGAAGTTTACTGGCGGACTTGTCGAGTAACCGCCGTCAACGTTTAAAATTTTAATGCCGTTCTGGTCTTCAAACGAAGGCTTGATCTTCGCTTGTTTGTTGGAGATGTCGCTGATGTCAATTTTTTTGCGGATAAAATCGCCGAATTGCTGCTCAAGTCGTGCGGTCGTAAATTGATCTTGAAAATACGAAGAGGTGGACGAATGAAACGAATCGAAACTGCCTGATTGAACGCCCGAATTAAAATCGAGGAGCGTTGTTTTGACCAGCGTTTGCAATTCGGCGTCGTCCGGTAAATCCGGGTCTTTGGTTGATTTCGGCGAATCTTCCGAATTGTCATCGGTTGTTGTGGCTGTCGTGCGGTTCGTCGCCGAATTTGTTGTTCTGCCGGTCGTTGAATTTGGCGGAGCGGAGCCGCCGCTGCGGCGGAATGTTTGCCCGTCAATTCGCATTTGATTTCCCTTAGGCGGCGAATCAATTTTGTAGCTTCCGACGCCGACGCCGAGCATCGTAAATTTGATTTCTTTCGCCGCTTCGTCAACTTCAACCGCAGCGCCGTCAACTTTCGAAGCACCGGCGTTGTAATCGCCGGTTCCGTCGGCGCGAATGGACAAAACTGTGCCGTCCTGTCCCGTCCAGGTTCCGAGATACGCTTCGGGAATCGGTTTTCTTTCGGAGCTTCCGCCGCCGAAGCCGCAAGCCAAAACAAAGCCCGCGAAAATAACGGCGCAGACGGCTAAGCCGACAGCCGGGTTTTGGGCAAATAAAATTTTGCCGAATAAATTTTTCATAAATTTTCCTTTCTCAAGAGCAAAAAAGCAGAAATGCGCCGCCGATATTAACACGCCTTGTCAATACGGCAAAATATAATCTGCGATTAAACCGCAATTTTACTTTTGCAAAAGGGATTTGATAAAAATGCTTCGCGCTTGGAGCGGCAAAAAAGTTATGAAATTCATTCGAGCATTTCTTTTCATTGCGCTGGCAATTTTGCCCGCGTCGTCTCAAGAGTTTAAAACGGTTCGAGACGGCGTTGAATATGCGCAGTTCGCCGGAAAAATAAAACCTTCGGAAAAAGAAACCGCGCGAACCGCGACTGTCAACGCTCTGCGGCTCGATTTGAAAAAAGCGAGGCTCGATGTCGTTCACGCGCTCGACGCGGCAATCGGAGTTGAAACGACCAGCTCAATCTCCCGCAGACACGGCGCTTTCGCCGCGATCAACGCCGGTTTTTTTCGTCTCGACCGAAGCATTTTCAACGGCGAAGCTGCGGGCGTCTTAAAGATTGACCATAAACTGTTAAGCGAGTCTTTCGCCAATCGAATCGCCTTTTTTATTTCTAACCGGGAAAATCAGACCGCAATCGCTTTTGCTCATTTGGAAATTAATGGTTCAGTCGAGATTAAAAATAAAACATTTCGCCTTTCGGGCATCAATCGCCAACGGAAAGACGACGATATTATCGAATTTACTTCCGAGTTCCACCGCACGACGCTGACGGACAACAGCGGTTTGGAAATAATCATTCGCAATGGAAAAATTGCCGCAATTAGCGATAGAAAAGGCAGTAGTTTGATTCCCGAAAACGGCTATGTTATTTCAGCCGGTGCAAAAATGCGCGAACAGCTTTTGCCTGTTTTGAAAATCGGCAATAAAGTAAAACTAAGTTCGGGCGTTTTACATAAAGGAAATGATTTTCCGACAGAAGAAAGCAATAGAACTGCAATCGCTTTTTCGACAGCCGAAGATATTGTCGGAGGCGTCCCTCAGTTAATCAAAAACGGCAAAATCGAAATCACCTGGGAACAGGAAAAATCAAGTAAATCTTTTGTTGAAACGCGCCATCCGCGCACGGCGATTGCGCGCATTAAAGACGGGCGCGCTTTGCTCGTGACGGTTGACGGCAGAAGCGAGACGAGCGCTGGAATGAGCTTGCAGGAATTGGCGGAAATGCTGCTCGAAATGGGCGCAACCGACGCGATGAATCTCGACGGCGGCGGTTCGACGACAATGGTTTTGGAGGGAAAAGTTGTCAACCGTCCATCGGACAAAGAAGGCGAGCGTCCGGTTTCGGATGCGATTTTGGTTACGTTAAGAAAATGATTTAAAGTTTTGTTAATGGAAAACAACCCCGAAGTTTTAGAGCAATTCGGCAAGCGCGTCCAGCGATGCTACGGCTGTTTGATACCTTATTACCTCAAAGATATGTATTTGGGCGAAGACGTGACTTATTTTTGCGAAACCTGCAAAGACGATTCGATGTTCCACTTTTCCGAGTTTACGAAAATGCTTGACGTTTCCAAGCTCCGCGAGACGGAAGACGAACACCACCATTAAAAAGGCAAAAGTAAAAAGTCAAAAGGCAAAATTGAAAGTCTGAAATTAAATGTCATTAGCCAATCGTGACGACGATTTTGCGTTCTCGCGCCCCGTCGAATTCGCAGAGGTAAATTCCTTGCCAGCGTCCGAGCAGCAATTCGCCGCCGGAGAAGGGAATTGTGACGCTCGAACCGAAAAAACTGGATTTTAAATGGGCGTCGGAATTATCTTCGGCGTGTTTGAAATTCATTCCGTGCTGCGGAATTAACTTTTTGAGGGCGGAAAGAAGGTCGCTTTGAACATCCGGGTCGGCATTTTCATTAACGGTCAAACCGCACGTCGTGTGCTGAACGAACAAAACGACAATCCCTTCTTTTTCGCCCGATTCACGCAAAGCTCTTTTGACTTCCGATGTAATGTCAATCAATTCCTCTCGTTTGTTTGAACGAATTTTGATTATTTGAGTCATAGATAAATTTTGCCACAAGAAAAAGGACACGGAAAAGTTTTCCGTGTCCTTTTGTCGTTTTGTTCTCTGCTAATGAACAGTTACACAATTTCTTCTACAGTCTCTTGTCAGTATGAACTTCAACTGTTTGTTCCACATTAACTTTTGGAGTTATCTCTGCGTGGGGAGCAGCTTTATTTACATTGGCATTGATATGCGGAGCAATAATCAAGGCTACAATACTCATCAGCTTAATTAAGATATTCATAGAAGGTCCCGATGTATCTTTGAACGGATCACCTACGGTATCGCCTGTCACACTCGCTTTATGAGCTTCACTTCCTTTGTACTGCATTTTCCCGCTAATCATTACGCCGGTTTCAAATGATTTTTTAGCATTATCCCAGGCTCCACCGGCATTGTTTTGGAACATCCCCATCAGTACGCCTGAAACGGTAACACCTGCTAATAAACCTCCGAGAACTTCCGGTCCGAAAGCAAATCCAACTATAACCGGAGTGGTTAAAGCAATTGCGCCCGGAAGCATCATCTCTCTGAGAGACGCTTTGGTAGAAATAGCCACACATTTCTCGTATTCCGGTCTCGCTTTATACTCCATAATTCCCGGAATTTCTTTAAACTGACGCCTGACCTCTTTCACCATCGCCATTGCCGCACGACCGACTGCCGCAATACAAAGAGAAGAAAAGATAAAAGGAATCATTCCGCCAACAAATAGTCCTGCAAGAACGTCCGCTTTATAAATATCAATTGAGCTGATACCGGCAAGACCGACATATGCTGCAAATAATGCCAGAGCCGTCAGAGCGGCTGAAGCAATTGCAAAACCTTTGCCTGTTGCTGCCGTAGTATTTCCAACAGCATCTAAAATATCTGTTCTTGCTCTAACTTCTTTTGGAAGTCTGCTCATCTCGGCAATACCACCGGCGTTGTCGGCAATCGGTCCAAAAGCATCAATTGCAAGCTGCATAGCCGTTGTTGCCATCATTCCTGCCGCCGCAATAGCAACTCCATATAATCCGGCAAAGTAGTGAGATAAATAAATACCGGCTGCCAGAACAAGTGTAGGAATTAGAGTTGACTCCATTCCGACGGAGAGACCGCCGATAATATTAGTGGCGGCACCTGTTTCGGATTGTCGAATGATTGAGTTAACAGGGCGTTTCCCCATCGCTGTGTAGTATTCGGTCACAATACTCATCAGAGCGCCGACAATCGAGCCGACTAAGATTGCCAGGAAAACTCCCGTATTTGTGAAGCTGCGACCTCTGAGCGTCATATTTTCGGGAAGCATCCACATCACAACAAAGTAACAGGCAATTGTCGTGATAATAATTGAAGTCCAGTTCCCAAGATTCAGCGCTTTTTGAACGCTGCCTTTATCATCGGAAATTCTCACAAGTGAAAAACCGATAATAGAAAATATAATTCCGAGTCCGGCAATCAGCATTGGGAGAAGAATCGGAGAAAGCCCTCCAAAATTATCGCTGACAACAATCTCGCGTCCCAGAACCATTGTTGCAAGAATTGTGGCAACATAAGACCCGAAAAGATCGGCTCCCATTCCGGCAACGTCACCAACATTATCTCCTACGTTATCCGCAATAGTCGCCGGGTTTCTCACGTCATCTTCAGGAATTCCCGCTTCGACTTTACCGACGAGGTCAGCTCCAACGTCAGCAGCTTTGGTATAAATACCGCCGCCGACTCTGGCAAAAAGAGCGATTGATTCAGCGCCCAGAGAAAATCCGGCAAGAACCTCAATCGCTTTTTCCATCGGAATACCGTTTACTGCGGCAACACCGTTTACCGGACCGCCGGCGCTCACGACATAGAGTTGATAGAAGATTATAAATAAACCGCTAAGACCTAATACCGCCAGACCGGCGACTCCAAGTCCCATTACCGTTCCGCCTGTAAAGGCTACTTTAAGCGCGTCTTTCAGACTGGTTCTCGCTGCTTGTGTTGTTCTGACATTTGCTTTTGTCGCAATATTCATCCCGAAGTATCCGGCAGTCGCGCTGAATACCGCGCCGATCAGAAATGAAGCTGCGATCACGGGAGAAGAAGTTTCAACTAATGTCCCGGACCATCCGAGAACAATTGCCGCAACGAGCGCAAAATAAGCTAAAATCGTCCATTCTGCTTTTAAAAACGCCATAGCGCCTTTAGCAATATAAGTCGCAAGCTCGACCATGTTTTCTTCACCGGCAGCTTGCTTGCTAACCCATGAAGATTTAAATGCCATAACAGCTAATCCAAAAATCCCTAATGCCGGGATGAGATAAAGAATTGTAGATTCCATTAGAAAATCACCTATTTTTATGAATAAATTACAAAAGTAAGAGCGCCGGCGGCAATTGCCGGCGTTCCGATGGTTTTATTTTGACGCGAGAGAAAAGCTCCGGCGTCTTCTTTAATAGCGTTTGAAATACGCTGAATTTCTACTAATACCTATAATCAGTCCAATTTCCACTGTTTAATCGAATCCTTTCTGATATGGTTAATAAGTCAAAAGTTATAAAGCTACAAAGTCTTGCATTATGACATATTTTAGCCGTTAATCGCCAAATGCCCTTTTTCACAAAGTTAGGTTTTTGCGGAAAAACGATTGTTTTAAACATGTTCTTCTGCTAGATTTCACGCACCCGAAACCAATCAAGACATCGCCGTCGCTTAAAGAGCGTCCGCGATGAATCGAGTTTTGCGAATGGTTTTTAAGTCCGCAGGAGGAAAAATTTACCGATGGTTTTACGATTTAAATTAACAACGGCAGCGAGCAAGCTTGTTTTCCTCGCCGCTGCTTTTCTCTTCTTCTCAATCAATTCAAACGCCGCCGGAGCTTTAGACCCGACGTTCGGCGCAAACGGCAGAGTCGCAACGACGGTCGGTTCCGGCGCTCGCGCGAGCGCTGTTGCCATTCAACCCGACGGCAAAATCGTTGTTGTCGGCGACGTTTCGCGCAGCGGCTCGGAGAGAGACATTGCGCTTGTGCGCTACAACGCGAACGGAACACCCGATTCCAGTTTCGGCGAAAACGGCAAAGTCGTTGTGGCAATCTCAAATCAAAACGAAGTTATCAACGCGGTGGCGATTGATGGCAACGGCAGAATCGTCGTCGTCGGGAGCATTGAGCCATTCGACGACACTCCGATTACGGATTTTCTAATCGTGCGTTTTACACCGAACGGCGCGCTCGACACGACTTTCGGAAACGGCGGCGCGGTTACAGCCAGTCAGGGAAGCACCGATTCGTTCAACGCCGTGGCGATACAACCGAACGGAAGAATTGTTGCGGCGGGCGGAACTTCGGACGGCGGACTCGCCGTGGCTATGGGTTTTACTCCGAACGGTGTTATTGATCAATCGTTCGGCGATCTCGGATTAAATTTTTTCGATGTTCCGGCAATGACTGATGAACAAATTCAGGTCATCGCTTTGCGTCCGAACGGGCGAATCGTGGTCGGCGGACAAGGGCAAGTTTCAGTTCCACATTCGGGTGTAGCTAATTTTTTAGCTGAATTCGATGCCAACGGCGCGATGGTTCAGGATTTCGGCACAAATGGCATCGTCAATTTCGGAGGAGGTTTTAATCCTTTCGGTTTTGATATGGCGGTTTTGCCGGAAGGCGCAATTTTGGTAATCAGCGATAAGCTATACCGGGTTTCGAGCGCCGGAGCAGTTGACAGCAATTTTGGCAGTGGCATTAACGGAAGCGAAATCGCTCTGCGCTCCGATGGCAGATTCGTCATCACTTATTCGACTTTGCTTCTCAATCAGCAGGCAGGAGTCTTTGCTCCGAACGGGCGTTTAATCGGAAGAGACAGAAATTTAAAAGCCAATGATCTGGCAGTTCAGCCGGACGACAAAATCATCTTTATCACCTCGACCGAAACCGAATTTGTCGTTACTCGCATCACGGCAATCGCTTCGCAGGCGACGCGGCTGGCGGATTTTGACGGCGACGATGTGACCGACATTGTAGTCGTCCGCGATAACGTGTTCTTTTACGCTTTACGAAGCTCTGCGGGATTTGAATCGCGAGCTGTCGGGAGCGTTGTCGCAAAACGTTTCATTCCCGAAGATTACACCGGAGACGGGTGCAGCGAATATATGTCGTGGCTGAACAACATCAGCGCATCATCAGAATTTATTCATCAGATTTCGCCGGGAAGCTTTTCGCGTTTTCGCTGGGGCTGGTCTGACTTTGACCTTCCGGTCGGCGGCGATTACGACGGGGACGGCAAAACCGATTACGCCGTCTTTCGCGCTTTCGGTGATCGTTATTGGTATATTTCGCAAAGCTCAAATAATCAAATGCTCGCCGTTGCTTGGGGCTTGAGCGAAGACAAGCCGGTTCCTGCGGATTACGATTACGATGGAATCACGGACATTGCGGTTTATCGTCCATCGGATGGAACTTGGTATATTCGCCGCAGTTCCGACGGCAATTTGACGGCAGTTCGCTGGGGCAGCGCATCGGACATTCCGCTGACCGGGGATTTCGACGGCGACGGACGAGCCGATTTCGTCGTTTATCGCCCGTCGGAAGGCACTTGGTATTTGCTCCAAACCACAGCGGGATTCCGCGCGGTAAGATTCGGACTTGAAAACGACTTTCCGACACCGGGCGATTACGACGGAGACGGTCGTCACGATGTTGCGGTTTTCCGGCAAGGCATTTGGTACATCCTAGGCAGCACGCGCGGATTTTACGCAGTGCAATGGGGAGCGCCAAATGATGTTCCGGTTGCTGTGCGTTACGCTTATTGATTTTCGGACGAATCCGAATTTGCGCGGGCGGCTTTTAATCGAGCCGCCCGTTTTCGTTTCATCACTTGAAAATTGCCGCCGAGAAGCGGAAAATGCGCTTAATCGAAAACGGAGAAGGAAAATGGGTGAAGTTATTGAAACAACCGAAAAACACAGTAGCTGGATACTCGAATTGCCTGACGAAATTGCGGGCAAAGAAGGTTATGTGGAAGGCTCGAAAGTTATTTTAACTTTCCGCAACGGAAAGATTGAGACGCAAATTTTGCCTCCGACCTCTGAAAAAACGAAAGAAGACGTGAACCGGATTATTAATAAATACGATAAAGCATTTGAGGAGCTAAAACGGCTTGGAGATTGAAGCTGTTTCATATATTGAATATCTCGAAGCTGTAGAGATTCATTTTGAGTTAATGCGGCATTACGGCGAAACTCGAATCGGAATTTTCGAGCCGAATTTAATCAAATCGGCTCTGGCTCGCCCGAAACACGCAGCGATTTATGAAAATGCCGATATAATTCGCCAAGCCGCGATGCTTTGTTTCGGTTTAATCAAAAATCATCCGTGGCAAGGCGGAAACAAACGAACCGCGACTGCTCTAACTGATTCGTTTTTATATGAAACGGTTTTGAATTAAATGCTTCGCGCGACGAAATTATCGAACTTTCATTAAACGTCGAAGCCGATCACTGGAAAGTTGACGAAATCGAAAACTGGCTGCGGCGGCGAGTTGAGAAAATCAATTACAACAGGAGAGAAAATGAATAATTTATTTAATGCGAGCTTGGCGGAAATTGATCCGCTTATCAGCGAAGCGATTGATAACGAAGTGCGCCGTCAGGCGGACGGTTTGGAATTGATTGCGTCGGAGAATTTTGTTTCGGAAGCCGTTCTCGAAGCGATGGGTTCGGTGATGACGAACAAATACGCCGAAGGTTATCCGGGAAAACGCTATTACGGCGGCTGCGAGTTTGTTGACGTGGCGGAAACGGCGGCAATCGAGCGCGCCAAACGGATTTTCGGCGCGGAACACGCCAACGTTCAGCCGCATTCGGGCGCGCAGGCGAATATGACGGTTTTATTGGCGGCGCTTGAACACGGCGACCAGATTCTGGGAATGAATCTCGCGCACGGCGGACATCTGACGCACGGGCATCCGCTCAATTTTTCCGGCTTGAATTACAAAGTCGCAGATTACGGCGTCTCGCGCGAAACCGAAACGATTGATTATGATGAATTGCAGCGAATTGCCGAAGAAACGCGCCCAAAATTAATCATCTGCGGCGCTTCGGCTTATGCGCGGATTATTGATTTTGAACGCATTGGTGAAATTGCCCGCTCAATCGGCGCGCGGATGATGGCTGACATCGCGCATATTGCCGGACTTGTTGCGGCGGATTTGCATCCGTCGCCCGTTCCGCACGCCGATTATGTCACGACGACGACGCATAAAACTCTGCGCGGTCCGCGCGGCGGTTTGATCTTGTGCAAAGAGGAACACGCCAAAGACATTGACCGCCGCGCATTTCCCGGAGTTCAGGGCGGACCGTTGATGCACATCATCGCTGCGAAAGCCGTCGCTTTCGGCGAGGCTCTGCGCGACGATTTCAAAGAATATCAGCGTCAAATCGTCAAAAACGCCGCCGCGCTCGCCGATGAATTAAACAACGGAGGATTACGGCTCGTCTCCGGCGGAACGGACAATCATCTCGTTCTGGTTGACGTTTTCCGCAACGGAGAGGGAATCACCGGCAAAGAAGCCGAAAAGGCTTTGGAGGAAGTTCACATTACGGTCAATAAAAACACGATTCCGTTTGACCCGAACAAACCGATGGTCGCTTCGGGCATTCGTTTGGGAACTCCGGCGCTGACCACGCGCGGAATGACCGAAAACGAAATGCGGCAAATCGGACAAATGATTGTTGCCGTCATCAACGAGCCGAATTCCGAAGAAGTCAAAAATCGTGTGAAAAATGAAGTCAAAGAATTAACCGCGCGTTTTTCGCTTTACCAGCAACGTTACAAAAATGCGAAAACAGATTCGATTACGGCTGGCTAAACAATTTCAAATTGCGAAAAAACGGCTGATTTCGTAAAATTTCAGCCGTTTTTTATTTTGGGGAAACTTTTTCCGGTTTTTCAAATCTCGTTCCATTATTTGATTATGAGTTCAAAATACCTCAACGGTTTATCGGCTTCACAGCGCAAAGAGTTGATTGAAAAACTTTGGCGGATTCAAAACGGCGTCTGTTTTATTTCCGAAGAGCCGATTGATTTAACTCTGCATTACAATGTTTTGGACATTGACCATATTGTTCCGACTAAATTAAACGGCAAAGACGAGCAAAGCAATTTCGCGCTCACTTTTGCCAGCGCGAACCGTTCGAAACAGGCTTCGGATTTGAAACTCGCTAGAATTCTGCATCAGTATTTGCGAATGAAACGCGAGATCGAAGAACGGGAAAACCGCAGCCCGAATCTCGCCGACGTTTTGCAGCGTTACGGCGGCGCGAAACACGAAATTACTTTCCGGCGTGAAAACAATGCCATTCGTTATTCACTCGCGGCGAGCGGGCAGAACCAAATCGTCGAGCTTCCCGTTTACAAAGACAATTTGGGGAAAAGCGAATATTTTTTTACAAATCTGCCGATTGAATATTTGTTTCACGACGACGTGATAAATCCGCGCTCAATCGGACAAAACATTACTAAACTAATTGACGAATTTTATAAGGGCAATCCCCAGCTTCACGTTGCGCTCGGATGGGTTCAAATCGAAGACGGCGTGAAAACCAAAATCAAAGTTTTCGACGGTCAGCATAGCCGCCGCGCAAATTTTGCTCGGCACGAAAAATCTGCCCGTCCGCATTTTTATCAATCCTGACCGCGATAAATTGATTTTGACGAATTTCAATGCGGGAACGACTTTGCGTCAAGTCGCTTTCGATAAATCCGTGCAGAGACATTTAGGCAACACGATTTATGTTCAGCGCGTCGAGCGCTATCAAAAAGAACACGGATTGACGGACGATAACTTCGAGTTTAGCGAAAAGGCTCTGGTCGGCTATTTCAAAGGCGAATCACGCGAAATGAAGCGTTACATTCTCGATTCAATCCGCGACAACATCATTCATAGCCCGGAAAATAAACTCAAAGATTACGTTGATTTCGGCGGACGCGCCAAAGAAAAACCGATTTCTTACAGTTCAGTCGAAAAAACTTTTTACTCGTTTTTTATTTTCCAGGATGTTTTGGAGACAAATTTGTCGCACCGCTTTGAAGAAGGCAAAAATCCGCGCCAGCTTGAAATAAGTCAAATCGTGCGATTGATGAATTTGATTGCCGAAACGATTTTAATCGGCAAATTCGATTTTGACATCGGCACGAATCAAATCGAAAGCCGCATTGCCAAAGGCGAGCGATTACAGCCCGAACATTTGCGGGCGTACCGTATGACCAAAGAAGAGTTGCTATGGAATTGGCTGCGGTTCACCAAGCAAATTATTAGCCAGTATTTTATCACCAACGGAATTTCGCCCAACGAAGAAAAGCTGTTTCAAACCGAATTTCCCGAATCGCTCTGGCGCAATCTCATAATCTTTTTGCGAAATCTAGCGGATTTACCGCTATGGGTTAATTACGAGCTTGCCAACACAGTTTTCGGTGGCAAGCAAAATTACAGCTTTTGGCAGGAGATTTTCAGCACCGGAAAAACTCCGAGCGGTTTGCAGGTTTTAGCCGAACCAATAAATTTGATTAAACTGATTCAAGAATAAATTCAAGACTTGAGCAAAATTTTTAAAACGCCCCGCTCCGCTGCCCGCTGCATCGCGTGAACGCCGCTTTCAAGTCGGAATTCTTCCGTAATCATATTCTCGACATCAACCGCTTTGTTTTTCAACAGTTCAAGCGCTGGCGCAAATCTGCCGCAGCGCGAGCCGACGATTGTGATTTCGTCAACCACGACGCGCGCCGCCTGCCAGCGCGGCTCGCCTTGAAAAGTTGATTTTAAAACTAATTTCCCGCGCGGTTTTAACAAATCGAGAGCGGTCTGAAAACCGCTTTCCGAGCCGCTTGCTTCGACCGCAGCATCGAAAGTGCGATTCAATTTTGCCGTCGCATCCAGCAAAACAATTTCGACGCCGCGCTTTTCTGCAATTCGCATCTTCCCCAGATGTTTGCCGATGAGAAAAATGTTCTGTGATTTCAAAGCCAGGCTCTGAGCGCAAAGCAAGCCTAATTTACCGTCGCCGACAACAGCCAAACGAGTTTCCGGTAAAATTTCAACTTGTTCGACGATTCCGAAAGCGGCTGCGAGAGGCTCGGCGAAAACCGCTTGTTCGTTTGTCACTTCGTCCGGCACTTCGAGCAGATTGCGTGCGGGCAAAGTCAAAAAATCGGCGTGCGCGCCGTCGCGTCCGACAATTCCCAAAACCGTACGGTTCAAACAATGTCTGGAATCTCCGCTTTCGCATAACTCGCAAACGCCGCAACCGGCGTTAATTTCACCGACGACTCGTTTGCCGATTAAATCCGGCGCTTCCGGCGCGCTTTCGACAATGCCGACAAACTCGTGTCCGATTGTTCCCTGAAATCCGGCGTAACCGCGCACGATTTCTAAATCGGTATTGCAAACGCCGGACAGCAGGACCCGGACGAGAGCTTCGCCGGATTTTTCCGGTCGCGGGATTTCGGCAAGTTTTAATTGATTATCTTCAAACCTGAGAGCTTTCATTTGTGATGAATCCTGAATCGTAAATGGTAAATCGAAGTCGGTTTTGTAGCAGCTCGTTTAAAAGCTAAAGCTCGATTTGAGTTAGAAAGCGATTTGCGATTCACGATTTACGATTCACTTCTAAAATAAATGCTTGATCGCAGCGCGCGGCATGTTTTTCGTCGGTTTCCGTAAAACCGAATTTTCGGTAAAGTCCGATTGCTTCTTTCAAGCGAGTGTTTGTTTCGAGATAGATTCTTTTAAATCCAAGCGCGGCGGCGCGTTCGATCATCCTTTGCAGAGTTTGTTTGCCGAGCCCGAGACCGCGAATTTCTTTGGCGAAATACATTTTTCTAAGCTCGACGGTTTCCGCCGTGATCGGATAAAGCCCCACGGTGCCGACAATCTCGCCTGCGGGCGTTTCCAAAACTTCAAACAAACCGCCGCGCTCGCTGTAATTAGCTTCGATGTCGTTTAAATCTGCGTCCGTTCCGCCGCAATCAGGTTCTAAGCCGTATTCGCGCAAAACTCCGAAAACGATTTGTTTGATTTTTTCGCCGTCGCGATTGGTCGCTGACCGAAAAGTGATTTCATCCGATTTCATCGCCGCTCCGATTTTACCGGCTTTGCTGGTAATAAACTTTTAAATCTCTTTCGCCGACAATCAACCAGCGCCCGTTGATTCTTTGCAGCGTAAGCTGCGATTGGACTTTGCCCTCGGTGGTTCGTTCGCCGTTTGCGAAAACCCATTCTTTGTCGTAAATGATGGTCACGCGGTCTTCGCTTTCGGTGATTACGCGGAGGTTGCTGACGTTGAACTCGATGTCGTCAAAAGCCTCGAAAGCGCGCTGCTTATCGGCGCGCACTTGATTTACCGAGAAACCCCGCGCGGTGTAATAATATTCGAGCGTATCGGCGTAAAAGCTTAAATGCCGGTTTAAATCGCCGGATTCAATCGCTCTCGCCCACAAATTGATCGTGCTGGAAACTTCTCTGCGAATTGTCGTCGCCTGGCGGGCGGGAATATTGCGCGCAGGCGCTGGGGGCGGAGGCGGCGGAGAATCTTCGGCGACTCGCGTCTCGCCGCTCGGCAAAACATCGGCGGATGGATAAGTCGTCTCCTGGTTCGCGTTTGCGGCGTTGGTTGAATTCTTCACATCGGCGGGCGGATAATTGCGCGGCGCAGAGCTTGAATTTAAGTTTAAATTTGAATTTAAATTCAAATTTGAATTCGGAATCGAGTCCGCGTTTGTCTGCGCGATTTGTTGATTGCCGTTGTCGCTTTGGCTGCCGCGCGACATCATTCGCCACGCGCCCGCCACAATCGCAATGAGCAGAACAGCGGCGAGCGCGCCGGCGACAATCAAACCCGTATTTGATTTTTTCGCATTCGGCGCTCCCGGACGGGCGGGGGGGGTTCGCGGCAGCGATTGGTAGCTCCTCGGTGGGACGCTTGATTCGCGCTGAACCACAACCGTCTCCGTCTCCGGTTCGGCTTCGGCGGTAACAAGCGGCGTTCCGTCGGTCAAACAAAAATTCTGCGAATCGTCAAAAGTCGTGCGACAAGCCGGACAAACTTTCATAAGCAATTACGAATTTCAAATTACGAATTACGATTTAGTTTCCTGCAAACGGCT
>DASWLV010000222.1:0-2626 GCA_036400075.1 Pyrinomonadaceae bacterium | reverse complement strand
AGATCCAGAGCGTTATACAGCAGTCCCTGTCGCGTTACATTTGTAATGCTTGATTGATTATCAATCGCGTGCGACCAGGTGTAGTTAACGTCAAACTGAAATCCTTGCGAGAAGCGTTTCTGCAAACTGACAAGCATTCCGTCATATTGCGAGCGACCCTGGTTCGTAATATAAGCATTAACTGCAAACTGCGAAGCCAGACCGACATTCGGAAACAGCAAATCATTGGCGAATAATGTGGCAACAAGGTCGGCTGTGCCGCCGACGTGTACTAAATCCGGTATAAAGTTAGCAACCAGCTCCGTACAGTTAGCGCCCAATCCAAATTGATTACATTGCGCTCCGTAATTCGCCTGTACCGCCTGACCGACTTGATTTTCGATCCAGGGCAGCGGAGTAATAGCTCCTCCCGCATTAAGCTGGTCTTGCAGCGAATTAAATGCGGCGAGCATAAATTGACCTGAAGTCGGGTCTCTGAAATCCACGATTTGCGAAGCATCCGATTGTGCGAAAAGCTTGCGTCCTCTTCGTCCGACATACGAGACATCGAGGAGCAAATTTCCCGGCAGCTCGCGCTGAACCCCGAAGCTCCACGTATAGGAGTAGGGGATTTGGAAGTTCTGGTCTATCGCGTAGTTGAATTGTGATGACGCAAGCCCGTGCGAATCGGGAGTAAACGGTCTTGTAGCTATCGGCGCGACGTTTTGAACCGGCAAACTGTTAATCCCCGTAAATCTGGGGTCGTTTATGAGAGCCGTTCTCGCATTGATGTTTCCAAACGTTTTGTTGGCTTGATTATCAAAAAGATAACCGAGCTGATCCTGCACAAAACTAAGCGCGCCGCCGACGCGGTCATAGACGAGCGAAGTACCGCCTCGGAGAACGGTTTTCCGGTCGCCAAAAATTGCTCCCAAGAAACCGTTTTTGAACGATGGGTTGTAAGCAAACCCGATTCTCGGAGCAAAGTTATTGTAATCGGTTTCGTACATCGGTCTTCCGTTGTTTGCTTTGCCGATTAAATCGTAACTGAGAAGCGGAACGGCGGCATCGCCGCGAATTCCGGCAGCGGCATTTTGCACTCTTCGGTCAATCAATGTCTGGAAATCTAAGTTTTGTCCCGATTGAAATCCGTTCTTTTCATACGGAGCCGGGTAAAGATGCCAGCGCAAACCGAGGTTTAATGCCAGATCATTGCGCACCTTCCAGTTGTCCTGAACGTAAAGCTCGTATTCATTGTAAACGTAATCGCGCGCTCTTCCGCTGGCGAGAGGCTGCGGATTTCCAGCCTGATCATAGACGAAAGTTGTGTCGAGCGAAGCCAATCTTCCGAGCAGGAAAGTAAAGGCAGCGTCGTAGGTACTCGTTGCCGTCGTGCTGTTGGGGCGAAGATTGGACGGACGTAGCGAAGGTACGCCTTCGGGAGTATTGAGACTGGTTGTGTTGCCGCCGATTCCAATCGTGGCAAAATTAAAGTCGCTGATCAGCGATGATTTTTGACGAATCGGTTTGTATTGACCGCCGAATTGGAAAGTATGCGATTTCCAAATCCAGGTCATGTCATCGCGAAACGTCGGCACAATGACATCGCGGTTTTGGAAGCTGATGTCGGCAAAAGGGTCTGTTAACGGACCGAAAGTAAAGTAATTAGGATAAGCCGCAGATGGCGCGGGCGGGAAATCCCATTTTTGTCTTGAAATTCCTACTGTTGCCTGATTCGTAATTGACGGACTGATAACCCACGTATGTCCGCCGACAAGCTGGTAACTCTTATCGAGTAATTTCTGGGCATCTTCATCTTCGGGGAATAACCGGAGCGCGTTGGTCTGGTCGTTCCGCGTCAAAGTAAGACGCCCGAACGCTCTTTGCGTGTCGCTGATATTCCCGTCAACGCGCGTCGTATATGTATTATTCTTGACATAAAAAGGCGCGTTAAATCTGTAAAGACCGGTGTTGATGCCGTTGCCGCCGGTTAAATCATTTGCCTGCGGGTAACGGCTGTTGATGAAAGACAAAAGCGCTTGATTGACTCCGATTCCGCGCGGATCGAGAGCCGCCGTTTGCGCCGGTGTCAGAAACGAAATGCATTGCGGATTTAAATCGAGACGGACTTGCGCGATATTGATGCTGCCGCAGGTATTATTTATATATCCGATTCTGCCTTCGCGCAGATGTTGAAGCGGAACAGTCCGCGTAGCCGTAGCTTCCGAATCATCGCGTCGCCCTTCGTAATCAAAGAAGAAGAAAAGCCTGTCTTTTCCGCCCATCAAAGCGGGACCGCCTTCGCCAAACCCCGGTAAATACAAAGGTCCGCTGATGCTGCCGCCGAATTGATTGCGCTGCAGCTTCGCTCTTTGAATTCCGTTTCTATTGTTAAAAAAGCTGTTTGCCGCCGTTTTATCGGTTCTGAAATATTCACGCAGCGAGCCGTGAAATTCATTCGTGCCGCTTTTGGTTGCCAATTGAATCTGACCGCCGCTGCTGCGTCCTTCCGAAGCACCGGGATTTGCTGTCACGGCTCGAAATTCCTGAACGGAATCAATCGGAAGATTACCGATGGTGACAAATGCCTGTCCGGTGGTTACGTCGTTGGAATCTATTCCGTCAACGGTAAGATTTCCCTGATCTG
>DASWLV010000221.1:0-4612 GCA_036400075.1 Pyrinomonadaceae bacterium | reverse complement strand
CCGCAAACTGAGAGCGATGTTTATTACGTCGTGCGAACTCCGCGCCGCTCAAACGCTTCGGAAGAAACAGATGCCGCGCGAGCGCGCGACCGTCTTGCCAGAGAAATTCGCGCCGAGCTGTTGATGCTTTCGTCTTACGGCGTTTTCGACAGTCTTGAGTTTCAGATTTCGCCGGACAATTCGGTCGTGCTGCGCGGCGTTTCAACCAGCGATAAATTAAAATCGGACGCCGAACAAGCCGTCAAGCAAATCGAAACCGTCGCCGCAGTTCGCAACGACATCGAAGTTTTGCAGCCGTTGCTCGATGATCAGCGCCTGCGTCAAGAGCTTTTCCGCGCGGTTTATTCCGGCGATCTTGCACGCTATTCAAACGGCTCGCTCAATCCGATTCACATCGTCGTTAGAAACGGCAGCGTCACTTTAAAAGGCGTAGTTGATTCGGAAGCGGATAAAAATTTGGCGGCAGTTCAAGCTAATTCCGTCAATGGAATCACGGGTGTTAAAAACGAGCTTTTGGTCGAAAACTAAAACAAGCCTTTTAACTGCGACGGAAGCGGAAAAAAACAAAAGTACGAGATGAATCAAGTTCAAACATAACCCTTTAGCTAAATCGGTGACTTTTAGCAAATATTGTAAAGCTATAAGTTCCGCCTCTAGAGCAATTCAGGCTTGGATGTACGAGTCAGTACCGCGAACGGTAGTGAGCGGGTTTGCTTTATTACCTGCTCACTACCGTTCGCGGTACTGTTCATTTCGTTGCTGCCCCTACACTCCATAACCGCTCTAAGTTACAAGTTCTCAAGCCATTTCCGCAAATTCGGGGTTCTGTTTGTGCTGGAAACAAGCTTAATGTTCAAGTTTCGCAAGCGCACGACAAGGCGGTCACGGAAATCCGGTTCAAGACGTTCGATAAAGTTGAGGTTGACGATTTCGCTGCGGTTGAGCCGGAAGAAAGTTTTAGGATCAAGGATTTGTTCAAGCTCAGTGAGATTTTCCTTGAGCGGAAACTTGTTTCCTTCGGCGTCAAAGGCAAACGGAATTTCGTCTTGTGTTTTGATAAAGGCAATTTGACAAGTTTCAAGCAAACGGATTCCGCCTTTTACTTTAACTATCAGGCGTTCTTTGTAGCTTGGTAGGGCGAGATTTGCTTGAACTTTATGCCAGAAATCCTGTTGCGCGGAGACGAAGTTTTGTCTGAGCGATTCAAATTTTTGCATCGCCGCGACGAATTTTTCATAAGCAAAGGGTTTGAGTAAATAGGCGATGCCGTTGCGTTCAAACGCTTGCAGCCAAAATTGATCGTAGGCGGTAGTAAAAATCGTCGGGCAAGTGATTTTGCCGTTTTCGTAAAGGCGAAAAACGTTACCATCCAAAAGCTCGATGTCCGAGAAAACCAGATCGGGCGGGCGGTTTTCGTTGAACCAGACGAAACTGTCTTTGACGCTTTCCAGACGCGCGACAATTTTAATTTGGCGGTCGTATCGGTGAATAAACTCGCTCAATTTGTCGCCCGCCGGCAGTTCGTCTTCGATAACCACAACTCTCATTTCTTCAATTTTAGCAGAGGAATTTTGACGCTGAAAACCTGTGCGTCGCTCCGAATTTCAATCGGCTGTTCAGTCAAAAACGCATAACGCGCTTTTAAATTCTCCAGCCCTGTGCCGCTCGTTTCCCGCGTTTGCGGTTTGGCGCGAATGTTGTTTTCCACCAGCAAAAAGTCTTCATCGAGCTTAACGCGAACCCGCAAGGGTTCTTTTTGATCTCCGGCGTTGTGTTTGACGACATTCTCAATCAAACCCTGCAAAGCCGCCGGAATAATCATTTGACCGTTAATTTTAGCCGTCGTGACTTCCCAATCAAAATTATAAGCTCCGCCAAAACGCTGATTGAGCAAATAAACGTAATTTTCGGCAAAGCCTAATTCATCTTTAATGGAAACGATTTCCGTGTTCTGCGTATGCAAAATATAGCGGTAAAGCTCTGCCAATTTACCTAAAAATTCATTGGCGATTTTCGCGTCTTTTTCAATCAGAGACGATAAAACATTCAGATTGTTGAACAAAAAATGCGGGTCAACTTTCTGCTGCAAAAGCTTTAACTGCATCTCGCTTTGCGCCCGCTGCGCCGCCAAGAGACGTTCTTTTGTTTTGATTGAATCCGAAAAGTAAAAGTAAGAGATGCAGCTAAAGCAAACCATCGTTTGCGTAATAAAATCAATCAAATACTCCATCACCCAATTGTAAAGCGTGTGAGTTTTGCGGTAATACAATTCCTCGATTCCGATTATTCCCCAGACGGTTGTGACAAAGGCAATAAACGGAATTGTTGAGATTAGGATTAAAAAATCTTTGTTCGCTGAGGTCGAGTTTTCAGAGAGCAAGTTGAAGCCGCGCCGCACTAAAGCAATTAAGCCCGCACCGATCAGGCAGTCAATGAACATCCAATAAACCGCGTCCCAGTGAAAAAAGAACCGTTCCAGCGAACGCGCCATCAATAGCTTGATGAAAACGAGGAACAGGAAACAAAACAGCAGCCAGCCCAGAAGTCCTAAAAGTCGAAGTTTCATTTAATAACCTTTAAAATCTTATCCTTCACTCGCTGTTTATCGGTTAAAACGTTATGTTTTACTGAGCCGACCAGATGCGAACCGTTCCGTCAAGGCTGCCCGAAGCCAGCGAGCGCCCGTCGGAAAGGAAAACAACGCTCGTAATTGATTGAGAATGTCCCTCTAACGTGCGTAATTGATTGCCCGTCGCGGTTTCCCACAAATGGACGGCTCTGCCCGTCGCTGCGGCGAGCGTTTTGCCATTGGGCGAAAAAGCGACGGCTGTGACCGGCATTTTCCATTTTAAAGGCTTGGGCGAATACGCAACTGCTATCGGAGTTTGCGTTTCAAGAACTTTAATCGCCTCGCCCGTTTCCGCGTTCCACAGGCGAGCCGTTTTGTCCCGACTCGCCGAGGCTAGAAAGCGACCGTCCGGGGAAAAAGAGATGCTTATCACGGAGTTTCGATGCCCCTCCAACGTTTTGATTTTTTGTCCCGTTTTCAAATCCCAAAATATTATATCGCCGCGCGCTGCGGCAAGATAACGCCCGTCGGGAGAAAACGCAAGCACGTCAATATAGCCTCCGGTTTCCAATGTTTGGAGCGGACTTCCGGTTTGCGTATCGTAAATGACCGTATTGCCTTCCTGGCTGCCCACGGCGAGACGACGACCGTTCGGTGAGAAATCAATTGCTACCGACCAACTTTTTAATTTCAACGCTCGCAGTTGCTTGCCGAACTTGACGCTCCAGATTATAACTTGTTGATCGTAACCGCTCGAAGCAAGCAATTGATTGTCCGGCGAAAAGCGAACCGCATAGACTTCGCCTCGATGCCCGCCCAGCACTTGATTTACTTTTCCCGTTTTCGCGTCCCACAGGCGAACTGTTTGATCAATGCTTGCGCTTGCTATCAGCTTGCCGTCACCCGATACGTCAATTGCCGACACCGCATTTGTATGACCGCGCAAAATCTGCTCAGTTGCCGCTAAAGATTGGAAAACTGGATAAATCGAAATCAGCAGGTGAAAAACAATTGTAGTAACGGTTAATTTACCCGCGAACGGACTTTGACGAATCATTTTTTCTCCTCCTTCGCTTCCGGTAACTGGAATATTCTTTTGCCCTGGCGAGTGACGATAACGTTTGGGCTGTCTCCGACGGCAATGAGACGGACGGAATGGCGATTGTCGCTGTCGTGTATTTGCAGATTTGCGCCTTTTTCGTCGTTGGCGAGAAACATCGCCGTTTGCCCCTGCACCGTGTCGAGTGTCAAAGCCACTGTTCCCGGCTCGTCTGAAGTAAAATACCCGCTTCGCTCGTTGCCTTCGGCGTCCATTAATAAAATCCCCGAAACCGCTCCGTTTCGTTTATATCGCTTTCCCAGAAGCAGCGGGTCGGGAAGCGGCGCGCCGATTTGAACTCGTTCCCTGCCATTTTCGTCAACTATTATCAATCCGCGAGCACGCAGCACAGAGTCCGGCGCAGCAACCGAACCGGCGTTTGTTTTTCCGATAAAAACAGATGCCGAGACAGCCGCCGTCATTAAAAACAGCAGCATATAAAATCCCCAGCTCAAACGACGGTTTTGCCGCTCAAGTTTGGCGACGGTTTCTTTAATTTCTTTAATTTCATTTTCTTCAATCATTTTTCTCTTTGAGTAAACAAATCAGAGTTATCGGCAACTCGAAAATTGCCTTTTGTCAGAGCATCTTACAGTTGTAAGACTGTTTGTAAATTGAAAATCAGTGAATGCCGGAAAATTTCGCAAGAGTGGCGGAAAATAACGGATGAGCTATTCGCCGTTTTGCCGGAGCTGAAAATAAAAATGCTTGATATTCAAATGCATTTTTATTTTCGGCGAGTACGAGAACGTACAGACGACATATTTTTTTTGAAAATAATTATAGGAAAGATTTTTGTAACTTCGGGTTTTTATTATCTCCCTAACATCTGCTTTTTAGTTGTCGAAAACCGAAGTTTATTTTTCATACAATTTGAAAGGCGGTTCAAAGCGATGAAACGGCAAATTGCAATTATCAGCGACTGTGCATCTCCACTAAAAACC
>DASWLV010000220.1:0-11680 GCA_036400075.1 Pyrinomonadaceae bacterium | reverse complement strand
TTACGGCGGCGGCTGTGATGATGTTGGTCGAAGAAGGAAAAATCAACCTTGAAGATAAAATCAGCAAATATTTCGCTGACGCGCCGGAAAGCTGGAAAAATATCACCGTCCGTCATCTTTTAACGCACACTTCGGGAATGGGTGATTATCCGAGAGATTTTGATTTGCGCGCCGATTACACAGAGGACGAGCTATACAAAAAAATCAAGCTTGCGCCTCTCACGTTTCAGCCCGGTGAAAAATGGGCTTACAGCAATCTGGGATTCGTGACGCTTGGCATTTTAATCAACAAGGTTTCCGGCAAATTTTACGGTGATTTTTTGCAGGAACGGGTTTTCAAGCCGTTGGGAATGACGACCGCCCGCATTATCAATGAAGCCGACATCATACCGAATCGCGCTTCCGGTTATCGTCTCGTCAAAGGCGAAATCAAAAATCAGGAATGGGTTTCGCCATCGGTTAATACGACCGCAGACGGGGCGCTTTATCTGACGGTTTTCGATATGGCGAAATGGGACGCCGCACTCAATGGCGACAAGCTGTTAAAGAAAACAAGTCTCGATCAAATGTGGACGCCGGTTAAATTAAACGACGGCAAAACTCATCCCTACGGTTTTGGCTGGCTCCTAAGCGAAATTAACGGCAAACGCATTATCGAACACGGCGGCGCGTGGCAGGGCTTCAAAGCATTTATCGCGCGTTATCCCGATGAAAAATTAGCTGTTATTGTTTTCGCAAATCTAATCCACGCAAATGAAGCCAAAATAGCACACGGCGTTGCCGCAATTTACAATCCGTTGCTCGCGCCTCCCGTTGCCAAAGCAATCGAGGATAAAGAACCGAAGGTAACCGCGTTCGTCAAAGACGTTTTGCAAAAAACGAAAGACGGCACAATTCAGCGCGAGCTTTTCACTACGGAAGCCGCCACTGCTTTGTTTCCCGACCGCATTAAGCAAGCAGGTGAAGCTCTAAAATCTCTCGGCTTTTTTGTTGATATTCAATTGATTGAAAGAGTCGAAAAAGACCATACGAGAATTTATCGCTATCGCGTGAATTTTCGAAATTACCAGGATAATTTTTTGATGGTGACAATCGGTTTGACGAAAGACGATAAAATCGCCGGAGTTCAATTGCGACCGGAGTAAATTGCGGTTTCATAAATGCTATGATTTTCACCTGTTCAAAATGCGGCGAAGTTCACGATGACTTGCCCGATATTGGATTCGATAAACCCGACCATTGGTGGGATGTGCCGGAAAATGAACGTGAAAAACGCATCGAGCTAACCGAAGATACTTGTATTATTGATAACGAGCATTTTTTCATTCGCGGAGTAATCGAAATTCCTGTTCACAGTTACGAGCATAGTCTCGGTTTCGGTGTTTGGATTTCACAAAAGAAAGAAAATTTTTATACATATTTGGAAAATCCCGATTCAAATGAAATAGGACCTTTCTTCGGTTGGCTTTGTAATGAAATCGGTTATAACGATGAAAAAACGCTCCTCCTTAAAACAATGGCGCATTTTCAAGGCGGAAACACTCGCCCGCTTATTGAAGTAGAGTCAATAGAACATCCTTTATCCATTGACCAGCAAAACGGAATATCTTTAGAAAAAGCCTGGGAAATTGTTCATTTTTATTTGGACGAATAATAAATTCTTGAAACACCCAAATCTATTTTGACGTAACAAATCACGGCATTTCAATCATTTAACTTTATATGCCAGAGGTGTAATTATATGCTCCTAGTTAGAGGTCTGTCTAAAACTTATGAAAGCGGCGGAAACGCTTTTACGGCACTTAAAAATATAAATCTAAAAATAGACGCAGGCGACTGCGTGGCGATTATCGGTAAATCGGGCAGCGGGAAATCAACGCTGATGCATCTTCTCGCCTGTCTCGATGCGCCTTCGAGCGGCGAGATCGTCTTTGAGGGCAAAAACGTCGCCGCTTATACCGAACGGCAAAAAGACCGTTTTCGCAACGAGAAATTCGGTTTTGTCTTTCAACAATTTTTCTTAAACGGGCGCGACACGGTTTTGGAAAACGTGACTTTGCCTTTGAAGATTCGCGGCGTTTCCGGTTTGGAATCCCGCGTCAAAGGCTTGCGCGTGCTTGATTTGGTCGGGCTGGCGGATAAAGCCGAAAACCGGGCGAAAGATTTGTCGGGCGGCGAAAAACAGCGCGTTTGCATTGCTCGCGCTCTGGTCGGCGAGCCGAAAGTTTTGTTTGCCGATGAACCTACCGGAAATCTCGATTCGGCAAACAGCGAAGCGATTGAAAATCTGTTGTTTGATTTGAACAGAAAACAGGGCGTCGCAGTCGTGATTGTCACGCACGACACGGATTTGGCTGACAAATGCTCTCGCGTGATCGAATTACGCGACGGTGAAATCGTGGCTGAGAAAATTTCGGTCGTCGAACGGGAGGTTATCAATGAATACGTTTGAAATCATCAAAACCGCGAATAAAAATCTGTGGCGTCATAAATTGAGAACTTTTTTGACCGTTTCGGCAATTTTCGTCGGCGCGTTTACGCTGACGATGACCAACGGTTTGGGCGACGGTTTGCGCGATTACATCGAAAATCAAGTCAAAAATATCGAAGGCAACAACGTCCTTTTCGTTCGCAAAAAATTTGAAACCGAAAACAAAGACGCCCCGAAAACGGACGCGCCCGCCGAATACAAAGAAACCGTGCAGGACGAAACCGGAAACCTGATTGACCCGAACACTGTTTTGGCTACGCTGCCGCAAATGGAGGCGCTCACAAAAGAAATCCCTGAAATCAAAACAATCACGCCGTCGTATCGCATTGACGGCGAATACATCACGCTCGACGGCTCGAAAAAATATCAGCTCGAACTCGGAATGCTGTCGGAAGGCGTGACGCAAAAAGCGGAAGCGGGAAAAACGATTGACGGCGAAAATCAAATAATGCTGCCGCTTTCGCTCGCCAGAGCTTTTGATGAAAACATCAAAAATCTCGTCGGCAAAACCGCGACGATTGCTTACAAAGTGGGGCAAAACGGCGAGATCAAAACTCAAAATCTGCAAATCGTCGGCGTGGCGACGAAAGGTTTTATGTCGAATTACAATTCGTTTGTTGACGCGAAAACCGCGCGGGCGATTTACGAAGATCAAAGCCGGAACAATCAGTTTTTTAATCAATTCGGCAATTTTACGTTTCTTTTGACGACCGGTGAGGCAAATCGCGTCGGAGAAATCAAAAAGGCGCTCGACACCAAAGGTTTTTCGGCGGAAACAATCGCCGATCAAAAGAAACGCACTTACGACGGCATCGCTATTTTTCAGCTCGGAATGAATCTGTTCGCACTTGTCGCGCTGCTTGCGGCTTCGTTCGGCGTAATCAACACGCTGATTATCGCCGTTTTGGAGCGGACAAAAGAAATCGGTTTGCAAAAGGCTTTGGGAATGAGCCGGGGCAAAGTGTTTTTGCTGTTCACGCTCGAAGCCGTTTTGATCGGATTTTGGGGCGCGGTTTTGGGCATAGCGGCGGCTTTTGGCGTTGGGCAATTGGTAAATCTTTACGCGGCGCGCGAATTATTTTCGTCGTTTGAAGGCTTTCAACTCTTGATTTTCCTGCCGCAATCAATTTTGATTGTCGTCGCGCTGGTTTGTGGAATCACCTTTGTTTCCGGCGTGCTTCCGGCTTTGCGTGCGAGCCGGTTGAATCCAATTGAAGCCTTAAGATACGAATAGTATTCAACATCGAATTGAAAATTTCAAGGGCGGGATTTATTCCTGCCTTTTTGTTTGTCAAAAACAAAAGCAAATGTTCTTTTTAGAAACATTTTGCATCTTACATTTGTCGTGCTATATTTGCGCGGAGAGAACTTGAGGTTGTTTATGTTCGGAGAAGTATCACAAGCAGGCGAAAAACAGCTCAACGGCGCGGGCAAGCAAATACCTCTATCAAGGATATTTGATGATCTGAATCTGCCTCACTACGCGCTTGGCGAACTACAGCAAATAGGAATCTCGACCGTAGCGGATTTTTTTGGTCTGATTAATGCCGCCTTCGAAGAGGTTGCGCAGGATTTACACATTCCTCCGGCAAGACTCCGGGAGGTGTCCCGTGAGTTACGTAATTATATTGATTCATCTACGCTGCAGAAGATGGATAAGGCTCAAGATACGATTCGCTCGCAGCCGTTTGGCGCCGAGCTTGGAAAAGCGCCTAAGATCGGCAAAGTCTTGGATTATGATGAGGAATGACTATGGCAACAAGGCAAAGACAGGGTACAAGGACAACGACTAGAACAAAGACAACAACCAAAGCCGCTTCAAAATCAACAGCTTCCGCGCCAACCGCAATTCCCGATTTAACTTCCAAAACACACTTTCAGCCAATAGAGAAAATTCGCGATCTCATAGAATATAAGGCAGCCGGTTTGCGTGAGAGCGATGTGCATGTTTATTTGCCCTCTCTGGGTGTGAATACTGTTGAGGAATTTTTAGGTTTGATTCGCGGTTCGTCCGCGGAGCTTGCCGCCGACCTCGGCACGTCCGAAGAGCAACTTATTGACATTTATAATGCAGCCGTTTCATCACAACTGCCGGCGATGTCTTCCGAGCAGATGGATGATTTAGCGGAAAAGGAGTTTTCGTTCGGGCTATCGCTCGAAGCCCCGCCTTTCTCCTTTTCCGGTGCGTTCGCTCTCGATTCGGATTTGCAGATGGATCTGAGTTCGGATACCGCCGCCAGGCTAATGACGACCGGGCAGCCGATACTGGCTCCGGCGGCGGAAAATAGCAAAAATCTAATTGACCAGTATATGCCGCCGATTCGAGATCAGGGCGACCGCGGAACATGCGTCGCGTTTTCAACCGTCGCCGTGATGGAGTATGCGGCGCGCCGAGCCGGATTCAATGTCAACGACCTTTCCGAGCAATATCTTTACTGGGCTGTCAAGCAGATTGACCAATATCCGAAGGACGGCACGTGGCTGGAATTTTCTTTTCCGGTGGCTAAACAGCAGGGTACTTGTCTTGAAGATTTATGGCGTTACGAATCGGACGTGATTCCCGGCGATTTAACGCACGGGAATCCGCCCAATCCCGAAAAATGCGCCGCGGACGCTTTAACGCACGCCTTTCGCCGCGCCATTCGCATCAGAAACTACAGACAGCCCGACGCTATCAAAGAACAACTTCGGCAGGATAGGCTGGTAGCAATTGCGATTCCGGTTTTCAAAAGCTGGTACAAAAATCCCGCATCGCGTTTGACGGGCAAAATTCATTTACCGTTACAAAGCGATCGTTTTGCTCTGAACGGGCATGCGATTGTTTTGGTCGGTTATGTTGATGACGCGAATGAGCCGGGCGGCGGTTATTTTATCGTGCGAAACAGTTGGGGAACCGAGAACTGGGGAAGCGAATCGCCTTTCGGTGCTGGTTACGGTTTGATTCATTACGCCTACATCGAGCGGTTTAACGCCGATGCTTGGACGGGCGAAAATTAAATATAAACAAGCAAAGCTGATGATTAAAAAATGTAGGGCGATTTTGCGGTCGTCCTGCATTTTTTGTGCTTGGTTTTTAAGAATGTTAAAGTCGGAAATCTTGCCGGGTTATCAAACGGCATCACTTTGTTAATTTTCGATTAATTCTCATTTAGCAAAAGTGCTTTTAAGCAAATACATTAGAGCTATACGGTTATGAAGTTTAAACAAATTCAAATCAAACTCGTCGGGTTGGTAGTAATCGCGCTGCTCGTTTCGCCGCAGGCGATTTTGGCTCAGACAAAACCGCGCGCCAGAGATTTGGGCGTGCCGTTTGAAGGCACGCCGGGGCAATTTAACGCAATTACGGACGTAAAAGGCGTCGAAGTCGGATACGCGACATTGATTTCCGGCGAAGGGAAAACTGCCGTCAGAACCGGCGTAACCGCGATTTTGCCGCAGGGCAAAGATTTTAAAGGTCGCGTTTTTGCAGGCTGGCATACTTTAAACGGCAACGGTGAGATGACCGGCACAACATGGATCGAAGAATCCGGCGGTCTCGGCTCGCCCGTTTTAATCACCAACACGCACAGCGTCGGCATTGTCCGAGATGCAGTGATTGAATGGGGCGTCAAAAAACAGGCGCCGGGAGTTTATTCCGGCGATCTGAGTTTGCCGGTCGTCGCTGAAACGTGGGACGGTTTTCTCAATGACATCAACGGTTTTCACGTAAAAAAAGAACACGTTTTTCAGGCATTGGACGCGGCAAAATCCGGCTTGCTAGCGGAAGGTAATGTCGGCGGCGGAACCGGAATGATGGCGCATGGTTTCAAAGGCGGAACCGGAACGGCTTCGCGCAAATTGGGCGAGCGGGACGGCAATTACACGGTCGGCGTTTTGGTTCAGGCAAATTACGGCGCGCGCCAGCTTTTTCGCGTCGCGGGCGTTCCGGTCGGGCTGGAAATCAAAGATTTGACGCCGACGCAGGGCAAGCAAGCCGAAACCGGACAAGGCTCGATAATTATCGTCGTGGCTACTGATGCGCCGCTGCTCCCGCATCAGCTAAAACGGCTCGCGCAGCGCGCCGGTCTTGGCGTCGCAATGATGGGCGGGCGCGGAGAAAATTCGTCGGGCGACATTTTCATCGCTTTTTCGACCGCCAATGCAGCCGAAGCCAGCAAAGATCAAGGTCTGGCAAACTTGACGATGCTCCCGAACGAGCGCATCAGCCGACTTTTTTGGGCGACCGCGCAGGCGACAGAAGAAGCGATTGTCAATGCGATGATTGCCGCCGAAACGATGAAGGGAATTAACGGCAACACCGCATACGCTCTGCCGCACGACCGTTTGCGCGAAGCTTTGAAAAAATATAATCGTTTGACGAAATAAAAAATTCAACTCAAATATTGGAGAAATTTATGAAAAGAGTTTTCGCGGTTGCAGTCGTAATCCTCGCTTTACAAACATTCGCGGCGGCGCAAACAAACGCTCAAAAAGATTTTGTCTCGACGCGAGAGATGGACAGAATCAATTGGATGGAATTTCGAGAAGTTGTGCCGACACGAATTAATACCGTCTTGCTTCCGACAGGCACGCTCGAACCGCACGGCGTCATTAATAACGGCGCGGACAACACCGCACCGTTCGGGATGGCGAAACACATTTCGCGCCGCGTCAACGCGCTCGTCGCTCCCACTCTGCCATACGGAATCACGGGCAGTATGGAAGCGTATCCGGGCGCGTTTCAAATCAGCGAAGCCGCATATCGCCCGTTTGTCAAACAAATTCTCGAAGGTCTGGCGAAAAACGGTTTTCGAAACATCATCATTATAAACGGACACGGCGGCGGTCAAACCGCAGTTTTGCAATCGGTCGCGGCAGAAGTGGCTGCGGAAAAAAAGGTGCGAACTCTGGTAATTAATTGGTGGTCTTTCGCTTCGGATGTAACAAAAGAGGTGTTCGGCGAAGACGGCGGACACGCGGGCTGGAACGAAACAGCTTTTATCCAAGCAATTGATCCGACGCTCGTCCACAAAGAGCGTTACAAAGACGATTTGGCAACGCCTTATCCGCCGAGCGGAACCTGGCAAGCCGTACCGTTTCCGTCGTCAATCGGGCTTTACCAGCCGAAACAAGGCTACCCGAAATTCGACCAGAAAAAAGCTGACGAATATTTCCAAAAAGTAACCGACAAAGTGGCGAATTTAATTACGGATGTAGTTAGAAAATGGGATATGGCTGGATTATGAAAAATGCGGAAACACGCAGGAAGTAAGTGTATTTTATCATACTTAACTCCCTGCGTGTTTCCGCATTAAATTACAGACCCGCTATTTCTGCGCGGTCTCGCCGCCTTTTAAATATTTTTCAAACCATTCGAGATTTGACTGCATTGCGGCGAGCTGCATTTTCGGTTCGTTCGGTCCATGCGGCTGGCGCGGCAAAACGAGCATTCTGGTCGGCACGTTTTGGGCTTTTAAAGCGTTATAAAATTCATAGCCCTGCGAAATCGGGACTCTGATGTCTGCATCACCGTGCTGAATCATTGTCGGCGTCGAAACGCCTTTGACGTTGAACATCGGCGAATGTTTCGCGTAAATTTCAGGGTTTTCCCAGAATTGCCCGCCGAAATAATCAGGGATAAACGCCGGAATATCAGCCGTTCCGTTAAAGCTCATCAAATTCGTGACGGGCGCTCCGGCGGAAGCGGCTTTGAAACGTTTCGTCTGCGTGACAATCCAGGAAGTCATAAATCCGCCGTAGCTCCAGCCCATCACGCCCAGACGATTCGGGTCGGCAACGCCCATTTCAATAATTTTATCAACCCCGGTCATCAAATCCTGATAATCACCGATGCCCCAATCTTTGATATTCGCCCGACGAAATTCCGCTCCGTAACCGGAAGAGCCGCGCGGATTAGGTCGCAAAACCGCGTAACCGCGCGCCGCGAAACTTGCAATCGGATAAACTCCGCGACCGCCGATAAAGGATTGCTGGAAAACTCCGGCGGGACCGCCGTGAATGTTCAAAATCAGCGGCACGCGCTGTCCGGCTTGATAATTAACCGGATAAGTCAAAAGCCCTTCGATTTCTTTGCCGTCTTTTGATTTCCAGCGGATTACTTCGGTTTTGCCAAGCGGAAGGCGCGGCAAATCGGCGTTCGCGCGTGAGATTTGAACGGGCGCAAAATTTGAAATCGAAGCGACAAATGCTTCGGGCGGCGAGTCGGCGGTTTGGCGCGTAAAACCGAACATTGTTCCGCCGTGATTTAAATTTAACGAGCCGTAAACAGCGGGCGTGGTTTTGATTTCCTCTACTTTGTTCGCCTCGACATCAATCGCGTAAATTTGCGTTCCCGTCCCTTTGGCTTCAGAAAAATAAATCCGTTTGCCGTCCGCAGACCAGCCCGCGACGTTTGGCTGTCCGTCGTAAGAAGGTGAGAGCGATTTCGGCTGTCCGCCGCCGGAAACCGAATAAATTTGAAGCAAACCGCTTTGCGCCCAGCGCGGCGGATTGTCGCTGACAAGCATAGCAATTGATTTTCCGTCGGGCGAAAAAGTCGGCGAGCTTTCGGCAGCGGGCGTGGCGGCAAACGGCGCTGCTTTGGCGGTTGAAACTTCGACGATTGAAACATCCGAAGTCGTCCAATCATTAGCGACCGGCGATTTTGTATGGCTGAAAACAAGGCGTCCGCCGTCCGGCGACCAATCAAACGCCGTGACATTGTAATTTTCAGTTGTTAACTTGCGCGGTTCGCGTTTGCCGCTGGAGTCTTTGGCGACGGGAATCGTATAAAGGCGCGACATTTTGACGTTTTCGTTAACCCACCGAAAATCGTTTTTGCCTTTGTCGTTTTTCTCCTCGTCTTCGGTTTTCGGATCGGTCACCGTAAAAGCAATCGAGCGCCCGTCAGGCGAAAATTCAAAATCGGAAATGCCCGTTTTTACATCGGTCAAAGGCTCGGCTTCACCGCCGTTTAAACGCAGCAGATAAAGATTGTTTTTGTTGTCCTTGCGGTTTGAGGTAAACGCAATCCAATTTCCGTCGGGCGACCATTTCGGGTTCGTCGAAGATTTATCGCCGAATGTGATTTGAACGTTTTCTTTGCCGTCCGCCGAAGCCATCCAGATTTGCGTGACAAACTCGCTTTTATCCGGCGTCATCACTTCGCTGACGATTGTGTAAACGACTCGTTTGCCGTCGGGTGAAACGCGGGGCGCGCCGAGCGTTTTAACTTTTATTTGCATTTCCGGCGTCCAAATCGTCGGAGCATTCGTTTGAGCCGCCGAGGCGGACGCGAATGTAACGGCGATAAGCAGGAATACGATTGTTTTTTTCGCCGATAAAATCATCTCAATTTTCTCCTCTGTTCGGAATGAAGTTCCAATTACGGTTAGAGAAAATTGTTTTACAGATTGTCTGTGAAAAAATCAACCGATTTCAAGCAATCGTGAATTTGACGCTTACTGCGGCGGAGTGGGCTGACGATTTTGGCGCAGAATGTCTTCGGTGCGTCGTCGTCGAAGCTCTTCCTTTTCCGGTTCGCTCATTTCGCGGCGATTTTGGCGTTCTTCACGGCGCTGGGTGCGTTGCTGCCTTTCGGAAGTTTCGCCGGTCATTACTTTCTCGATACTCGATACCGCAGGCTGTTCAACCGGGCGAGGAGTGGTCGTGCGGCGCGGAGTCGTCGCCGGTACTGAATGCGGCTGCACGGTTCGATTTTGAGTGCGTTCGGGCTTATCGGGCTTAGCGACTTCAGGCGCAGGCAAATTGTCGGGAATTTTTGGTGTTTCGGCTACTGTTTCTTTTGTCTTTGGAGCTTGTTTCGATTGCGACGTTTTTTCTTTCTCCAAAATCGGGGCGGGCGACACTTCAAGCATCGGCGAAACGGGAATGGGCGTCGGTTGTTTTGTATCAGCGTTTAAAACAGGAGTTGGCTCCGAAACGGCGGGAGCTTGATTCGACTCGCTTGAAGATTTCGCTCCGCTCGTGACATACCAAACCGCCGAAGCTCCACTGAATAATATCGCCGCCCAAACCGCAGCTTTCAAAAAAGAATTGCGCGGCGAGCCTGATCTAGTTGCAGCGTTTACGGCAACCGGCGCGGGCGAAACTTTCGGAGCTTGAGACGGAGTTCTAACAACCGGAATTCTCACTTGAACTCCGCCGCTTTGTGTTTCCGGCGACTTTTGTGCGTCGGCGTCGGCGGCAAACGAAGCCAGAGCCGGGAAATTTTCGGTTTGGGCAGAGCTAAGCGCCTGGTCGGCGGAAGCGGCGAGCGTGGCGGCTTGTTCGGGCAATGCTTCTGCGTCCAAAGTCGCTTCCGTATTAATCGCAAATTTTAACGCTTTCCGCATTGCATCTGCAGAAATGAAACGACGTTCGGCATTCAGAGCGAGAGCCGTTTGTAAAACCTGCGCAACCGGAAGCAAAACTTCCGGGTTGATTTCGCTGGCAAGCTGAAGCGGGTCGTGTCTTCCGGCAATGATTGCCGAGGCGCGCGCAAGAACGTCAATCGGCGGTTTGCCGGTTAAAAGATGATACGCGGTCGCTCCGAGCGAAAAAATGTCCGAGCGGGCATCGGTTCCCGTGCCTTGAATTTGTTCGAGCGGCGAATAAGTGCGCGAATACCCGAAAACGCTTTTCATTCCCAAATGGTCTGCCGGATTTAATTTAGCCAATCCGAAATCAAGCAAAACAATGTTGCCGCGCGTGGTGAGCTTTAAATTATTCGGTTTAATGTCCCTGTGAATAATCGGCTCCTCTTGAGAATGCAGATAATCCAGCCCGTCGAGCAATTCATCAATCCAGTGCAAAACGGTTGGCACCGGAAATGCGCCCTCACGTTTCAAAATTTCCGATAAATCCTCGCCTTCGATAAATTCCATGACGAGAAAATACCCGCTGTCCTCAGTAAAATAATCGGAAACGTGCGGCAAAATCGGGTGATGCAGGCTGTTCAGCAATCGTGCTTCAAGCTCGAACGCCTCGCCTAAATCATCTTCTTTGTAAAACGTTTCTTTAATGGCGACGCGGCTGCCGAATCTCTTGTCAACAGCCGCGTAAACCGCGCCCATTCCGCCTTTGCCGATTTGCGTTTCAATTAAATAGCGGTTCTGTAAAAGTGTTCCGGTTTCAAGCATTTATTTATCCGTTATGTAATGGCAATTTTGATGCCAAACCAAGTCTCGCCGTTGAAAAGAAAAAAGAAAA
>DASWLV010000219.1:0-22737 GCA_036400075.1 Pyrinomonadaceae bacterium | reverse complement strand
AAGCAATAATTCCAATTGATTCGCGCAGGCTAAAACTTTTAATCAAAGTTTCATTGGCGTAAACGTCGAGCTTTTGCTGGACTTCGCCCTGAATATTTGTTTCGTCGAGCGAGCCTAAAAGATCAACCAAACCGGCGCGTCGAACCTGCGCCGAAATCAGTTTCGTCGCCAGAGCAATGCCCGAAGCAATCCATTGCAGTTCGAGAAACTCGCCGGGAAAGCGGTCTTGCTCCTGCATTATGTGTTGTTGAAACGTGGTAACCATTTTTTAGCCTTTAACTTTCGTAAAACGATCATTCACTCGGAATTTTCGGGTCTGCCTGCGGCGAATCATGCTTCGCCCTCTTTTTGCAGGCTCGATTGTAACGCTTTTAAGTGCTTTCCCTTATGTTTCCTGCTGCTTTATTCAACGCGAAACCAATCAATTTCGGCAGAACCGGCATCGTTAAATTTGCCGTTTCTGATAAAAAACAAGCCCATTTTTGCGCCGATCCACTTCCCTTCCCTGGCTTTGAAAGCTGTTCCGACGCGCGTAAAAGCTTTTCCATCCGTGCTGTAGCTAAACTGGCACATCGCATCGTTTTCAACTTTTACACGCAAATAAAAAGTTTTTTCTTTTAATTCGATTGGCGCTGTTTCGATTTCTTTCGTGCCTTTGTCAGCGTTGTTTGCAACCGCTTGCGAAACAAATAATTTTCCTTGTCGGTTGGTTACGGAAAGATGGGCGTAATCCAAACCAATCACGACAAGCCCGATTTTTTCGCCTTCAAAACGCGGCGTCAGAGTGACTTTGGTCGTTGCGGTGAACTTATCAGCCGGAAACTTTTGCAGCAAAAGATTTGGCGCATCCCAGAGATTTTTGAAATTTTCAGGCTGTTGAACCGAATACATTTGCAAAACGCCTTTGTGCGGATACAAAAAAGCCCATGTCGGCTGCGGGTTGGCGTGCCACTGCCATTGCAAACCGAGCTGCTGCGAGTTAAATTCGTCCGATTCGGGCGGAGTCGCAATCGGATAAGCTTTGCCGACATTCGGTTTTTTATACTTTAAAACCGGCTCGCCCGTTCCGTCGCCGTCGGCATCAACACCCATTACTGGAAAATCATTAACCCATTTCATCGGTTGCAAATGAACAATGCGCCCGTAAGCGCCTTTGTCCTGAAAATGCAAAAACCAGTCTTCGCCTGTTTGGGTCGTCACCCAGGCGCCCTGATGCGGTCCGTTAATCCTGGTCTTTCCCTGCGCCAGGGAGATTTTTTCTTCGTAAGGTCCAAAAATGTTTTTTGAGCGCAAAATTAACTGCCAGCCTGTCGAAACGCCGCCCGCGGGAGCGAAAATGTAATAATAGCCATTGCGTTTGTAAAACTTCGGACCTTCTACAGTCGGATGCTTTTCATGCCCGTCAAAAACCATCACCGGATCGCCTAAAAGCTTTGTTCCGTCGTGGCTCATCCGACTGACGACCAGAACGCTTTTAATCCCGGCGCGGCTTCCGGCAAAAGCCGAAACAAGATAAGCATTCCCGTCCGTGTCCCAGAGCGGAGCCGGATCAATCCAGCCTTTTGCTTCTTTTATCAACAAAGGCTCAGACCATTCGCCCGCCGGATTTTTCGTTTTGGTCATATAAATGCCGAAATCCGGGTCGGGATAAAAAATGTAAAACTCGCCGTTGTGATAGCGAATCGAAGGTGCCCAAACTCCGCCGCCGTGCTGCGTTTTATCGAAAACATCAAACGGCGGCTGTTTGGCGAAAACGTAATTGACGAGTTTCCAATTTACCAAATCTTTTGAATGCAGAATCGGTAAACCGGGCGCGGCGTTAAAGCTCGAAGCGGTCATATAAAAATCATCGCCGACGCGAACGGCGTCCGGGTCTGAATAATCCGCGTGAAGAATCGGGTTTTTGTAAGTTCCGTCGCCGTTATCTGCTACCCAAACTTTGGAAACAGGATTGCTCTCCGTGCTCGAAACAATTTGAGCCGTTGCATTTATCGAAAAGATTGCAAGTATCAACAGTGCGGCACAGAGTTGCAGAATGAAATTTTTGCTTTGCATAAAACTCTTGCAAGTTTAATTTAAATAGCAATTAAGAATGCAACTTTGGAGCGCGAATATTTAGTTCGCACTCCAATAGTTGCATTGATTTTAATTATTCGGTTCACTCGCGTATTTCAACGCGGCAACTGTCTGCCATTTTAGCGATTAACAGGCGAATGGCTTTGAACGTAGCTTACGCATTCGCCCTGATTCCTAAATGACGGATTGCTAAACGAAAGGTATCCTCCATTTTTACATTGTTCAATATTCGTTGGATAAAGAACTTTAGCGAGAACAAACGTGCCGAGCGAGCTGACGCGCGCATAAATCGTTTTTGTGGCAAAATTCGGCGCTGGCGAGTTAGGAGGAAGAACCGTTCTGTCCACTAATTGTCCGTTTTCGCCGTGCATTATGCGCAGTGCTCTGAAATCAGCTTCGCTTATGTTGCCGGGCACTTTGAAAGCAATCGTAATATCACCGGAGAACGTGGCTGTCGTCTGAATCTCATAAGCTAAATTGCTGCCGAATATCTGATAGCTGCCCGAAAGAGATTCCGAAATTGTAGCCGGGTTGATTGGCTCGACAACCGTCACGCCCGCTTGGATGATATTTGTAAACGTAATAGTCGTAGAGCCGAGCTGTGCCACCGGATTTTCAGGCGTTACCAGCGCAGCCGGTGTGGTTATATTGATGGTTTCAGTCGCGGAACCATTTAGGCTATCCGTGACAGCAACATCAAACGTGTAGGTTTTTCCCACCTGATCGGCTGTTGGAGTCCAATTGAAAGTGCCTGTTGCAGCGTTAATTGAAGCGCCATCGGGAACCGCGCCGGTCAAACTATAAGACAGCGTTTGCGTTGGCATATCAGCATCCGAACCAGCCGCAATAAAGGTCAATGTTTTGCCGAGATAAACCGTCTGGTCTCCTATTCTTGCCAGAACAGGCTTTTGATTTACCTCCTGAACACTAAGCGCTATGTTTGAACTCGTTGTTTTTTCTCCGTCTGAGACAACAACGGAGAAGCCGTAAGGTTGCCCCGTTCCCCCCTGAGCTTCGGTTGGAGTCCAGGTAAACTTTCCTGTCGAAGAGTCTATGAAAGCTCCCTCAGGCTGGTTGATCAGCGAGAAAGTGAGTGTTGAGCTGTCCGCATCGCCGGCAGTCGCCGTAAACGTAAACGGGCTTAGCTCGTTAATCATAGCCGAAGCGGGCACATTATTTAGCACAGGAGCATCGTTGACCGGGTTGACTGTTACGGTAACTGTTCCGGTTGCGCTCGTCACACCATCGCTGACGGTGTAAGTAAACGAATCCGTGCCGTTAAAATTAGAAGAAGGAGTGTAAACCGCCGCGTTGCCGACAATCTCAACAGTTCCCTGCGCTGCGTTGCCGACTGCCGAGAGCGTTAAAATATCGCCGTTCTCATCTGTGTCGTTGGCAATCGCATCAATCGTTACGGCATTATCTTCATCCGTAACTGCCGAATCGGCGTTTGCTGCGGGTGCGACATTTACGGGGCTGGCTGTCACGCTGTTCAAATAATTTTCGAGATTTGAATAGCCGTTCGCAGCGATGATACGTCCGTCGGCGGAATCAAAGGGATTTAGATTGCGAGATATTTCCCAATTGTTCGGCATTCCGTCCGCGTCGGAATCAAGCTGAGCCGGGAGCGAATTGAGAGTCGGGAAACCGCCGACTTCATTTTGCGAATTGATCTGACTTCCCGTGTCTGTGGCGACTTGATTTAAAACTCGCGTGTCAACGGAGTCGCGAGCAATCGAGCTGCCGGCTTTTTCAAGCACCCGGTTGTAAGCGGTTTGCGCGTCATCCAGTGAAACTGCCGGGAAATCGAATGGCGTCGTTTGTTTGGTGTAAGCGCCCATAATCATCGCCCAGCCGGTATTTGCGCCGTCGCGTGTGCCGTTGATATTGCTGTCAATCAAATTGCCTGCCGAATAGATTAGCGTGTTCGCGCTGCCGCCCGAAAAAGCGCGGTTGCGGGCGTTTCCGGAAGGCGTTGACGGTCCGGCAATAAAATAATTATTGATGTAGTTGATATTCGGCGTGCCTTCGCTCGCCTCTCCGCTGTAACCGGCATTGCTCGTCCAGTCATAAGCCACGTTGTTGGCGAAATCAACGCTCAGGTTATCGCCGATGCGCGGGCTGCGGTTAAGATGATGAGCATACAAATTATGATGGAACGTCAGCGAACCATTGCCGTAACGAAGAAGCGAGCCGTAGCCGTGGGTGCCTTTATCGTGACAAGCGAGCTTCAAACTTTCGGTAATTAAAGACCATTGTACGGTAACGCGGTTTGAGTCGGTCACTGACAGCGATTCGTCAACGCTCCACGAAGTCGAAACGTGGTCAATAATTACATCCGACGATCTATCAACCCAGAGCGAATCGCCTTCAAAACCGTTTGCGCAGCGCAAATCACCGGGACGAAAACGCATATATCGAACAATGATATTGTGAGTATTCGTGATGACCGTGCTTTCTCCTGCAACCGTAATGCCGTCGCCGGGAGCGGTTTGTCCGGCAATTGTTATGTAAGGCTTATTGATAGTCAAACGCGATTGCAGATAAATCGTGCCGGAAACGTCGAAAACAATTGTTCGCCCGGTTGTCGGAGCGGTGCGAATTCCTTCGCGCAAGCTGCCCGCGCCGGCGTCATTGAGATTCGTAACGCGATAAACATCGCCGCCGCGCCCGCCTTGAGCAAACGCGCCGAATCCTTCGGCGCCCGGAAACGCGAGCGGGCGATTCGGGAAAATATTTAATTTTCCGGTTGCGCGCCCTGCGTAATTCGAGTCGCTGATTGTCGCCTCGACCACATAGCTGCCCGGATTAGTCGGCGGTGTAGATGAACCGTCGTATGTTAAATTTACGCTTAATCCCTGCGGCGTAGTAATTGCGGTGGCTTCTTTCGGCGATCCGTTGTAAACGTGGTTTAAATTACCGAGCGAGATTGCTGCTGCCGGAGCGGGATTGATAACCAGCGTTCCGCTCGCCGTGCCTTGATAATTTGCGTCTTGTACAGTTGCCGCAACCGTGTATGTTCCGGCGTTAACCGGCGGTGTTGACGAACCGTTATAAGTAAGCGAAACATTCAACCCGGTCGGATTGGTCGTCGCTGCGGCGGCTTTAGGCGAGCCGTCAAAGGTGTGCGTTAGATTCGATAGCGCGACCAGAGCCGTTAATTTCTCCTGAGGCATATAGCCGATGACGTTAGCCGGATTGCGCCAGAAATCGGCTTCCGCCGCAGTGATTTGGCGTGAAATCGGATGCCTCTGGCTGACATCGGTCGGCACATTGTTCAAATCTCTGGTGTTGTATTCCCAGAATCTAATGTTCGGATAACCAGTCTGCGTAAGCGGGTTTGAGAATCCATTCCGGTCGTTATCGTCGAATCGCCAGGCGTCGGGGCGGATGTGCGAGTCCATCGCAGTATCAATAAAGACGACTTGACTAAATGGGAATTGATCCGGGTCAATGCGTGACAGATAACTGCCGTTTGTCACGCCTTCGCCTTTGGTCAAGCGGCAATTGACGTAAACGTTGCCGCTCGTCGAAGAATTGTTGCGAATCTGCGTGTAATAACCGAGATTTTCGCGGAGCATTTTCAGCTCGGTATTTTTAAAATAAGTTGCGCCATTGCCCCACATAAAATCAACGTCGCCTTCGATGTAGCTGTCGGTGATGAAAGCAGATTTTTGTGTGAGTAAAGTATCTTGAAAACTTTTCAGATTGACGCGAATCAGCGAAGCGCGCGCACCGTTTGTGCGGAGCGCTTCGGCTTGCGATCCGCCTAGCGGCGTCGTGTTATGAAGAGTGATATTTTCTAGATTAAAATCAGCAGCTTCGACGCCGAACATCGCGCGTCCGATGGTGCTTGGATTGAGGTTATTGTTATTCGGATATTGAAGCACCGCTCCGTCACGGCTTTCTCCGCGAACGGTAATAAACGGTTTGTTTGAAGGAATATAAACGATGCCCGTGTGACTGCCGTTGCGAACGTCAATGATAACTCTCTGTGCGTTGTTTGCGGGAACAAAATCAACCGCGCCTTGCACAGTGCAAAAATCGCCGCTGCCGTTTGCCGCGACCGTCAAAACATTTGAGTTTGTCGCGGGCGCAGTTGCTTTAGTCGTAAAACGCAAAGTATTAGGGTTGGTAAATCCGGCAAACGGCGCGCCTGCGGCATCTTTGAGGACGCCCGGCTCGATTGTGATGTAATAAGTTGTGTTGTAAGCAAGTTGCGCGTGCGGATAAATCGAAGCCATGTTGCCGTTTATCAGAATCGGGTAATAATTGAAATTGTTGCCGCCGATGTTTTTAGTCTGCGCGGCGGAAGCCATGTCAATCGTGTCAACCAAAGTCCCATCGGCTTTAAAAATGCGGATTTTACCGGAATTACCGACTGACGGCGTTTGATTAAAAGTCAATCGAAGCGGAGTGTCCGTGCAAATATTTGCGCTGCTGTTTAAAGGCTCGACAGCCGCAACTCCCATCGTCGAAACAACGGTCAAGCGAGCCGGATTGCTTGTTACGTTGCCGCCTCCGTTGCTCACCGTTACGGTGTAATCTGCGGCGTCCGAGATTTGCGCGCTCGCAAAATTCAGCGCCGAGCTTGTTGCTCCATTAATCACCGCGCCATTTTTAAACCACTGATAAAACAAACCGTTACCATTTGCCGTCACCGATAAGGAAGCGGGCGAATTCACAGTTGCGGTAGTATTTTGCGGCTGTTGAGTAATAATTGGCGCAGGTTCGACCGAACCATCTGTAACGGTTAATAAAACTCTGTTGCTTGATACGCTTCCGCCCGGATTCCTAACAACAACATCGTAAGCTCCTGAATCTCCGGTTTGCAGATTTGTCAGTTGGAGAGTCGGCGTTGCGGATGAAGCATTAGCGGTTATCGGATTATCATTTTTTCGCCATTGGTAAGACAACTCGTTACCGGTTGCGCCCACTGACAAGGTAACGTTGCTGCCGACCGGAACAGTTTGATTTGTCGGACTTGGCTGGCTGTTGATAATTGGCGCTGCCGGCGAATAATCAATTTTCAGTCTCGTAAACTTGATTGCCTGAGCATAGCTGGCTGGAACACGAAATGCGAAATAATCAAAAGTCGTGCTGGGCGTTTGGCTCGCTTCAATCACTGAATAATTCAGATTGTATGACGCACCGTCGGTAACCGATACCGAAAGCCTCGTGTTTGTCGCGCTTATTCTTTCAATTCTGTATGTCAGCGTGTAAACGGCATCACTGACTAAATTTTGTCTTGCGGGAGAAGGTGACGCTCCGGATATTGCCGTAAAATCACCGCCGGCGCTAAATATGTTAGTAGCGGTAAGAATATTTCGTCGCCACATTGTGAAGGCATTGCTGTTAGTTCCACCTGTATTATATTGCAGAGCATAACCTGTATCGCCGCTAAACGTGCTCTCGCTCATACCTCCTGCCAAATCTCCAGTATTTCGCGTGCCTTTCGAGTCTAAAACTCCAAACCTAATATCTGAAATATTATTAAAACCAGTTAGCGAAAACGTATTTGAAACCGAAAGACTGTCGCCAACGCCCAGTGTGACCGGCGAACCTGAATCTGTAAAAAACGCCCAAAAACCTTCCGCACCGCCTGCATTCGCGATGTTGAAGGTCACTGTCGGCGCGGCAGGGGCAGGGGCGTCAGTTCGAATCGTTCCAGAGCGACCTTTAAATACTCGCAGAGAATTATTTGCGAGGTCTTGATTCTGGCTATTTCTGTCAACAAAAGTGTCGTCAATTTGTGTAGCGGCTCCTACTAAAAATGGCTTGGCGACTGCGAAGATGAGTGCAAACACAATCAGAACTAACAGCAACGGCTTTAATGTTTTCATAATTTGATATTTAGTTTTCAGATAAATTTCAGATCGGATGAGTTTTCGCTCAGCGGGAAATCAGTTTTAGTTACTATGGCAAGGGTATTATCGAGGAGTCTCGCGCCACAACCTGACTGACCACTAAACCACCAATCTTATAATTGGTAAAACCAATTTACATTAAGATACGTCACAAGTTTTTTTTTGTCAAGAATTATTGATCTGTTTAATAGAGAAATAGAATGGCGCTGATCTTCGGTAACAATTCGGTTTAACCATTATGTTTCATCAAGGTTATTATTTAAAAGCCTAAGCGCAATAAAAAGTTTAGATACGGCACAAATCAGTGCTCTTTTATCCGTTCTTGTTCAAAGTATGCACTTCTAGGTATTAAGTAAAGGCGGGGGTAAAACAAAAAAGGCACTTTGAAAGTGCCTTTAAGTTATTGATAATTTTGAAGATTGGCGATCTGGCTTTGAACGGTTAAAATTTTTCGATTTCAGCCGCCAAAACATCCGTTTTGAACTTTCCCTGTTTGGAATAAATCGTTTCGCCCTGCGCGTTAAAAAGAATCGTAAACGGCAAAGCGCCTTGCCAGTCTTTCGAAACTATCTCGATTGCCGCGCCTTCGTCCGGCGTTTTTAGTAAATAAGCAGGGGATTCGGATTTCATCTGCGCCAAAAACTCCGGAACATCGCCGTTAATTTCAGACAATTCATCCAGAGATACGGTGATCAAATCGATTTTACCTTTGTAATCCGTGCCGATTTTAACCAGATCGGGAAATTCCTCGCGGCACGGCTCGCACCACGTCGCCCAGAAATTTATCAGCAATGGTCTGCCATTCGGTTTGAGTAGTTTTTTCAAACCTTCCGCGTCAATCTGCGTCACTTTCGGCAAATTTGAAACAGTTTCAGTCTTCGCGGCAGGAGTTTCTTTATCCGACTTTTGCGTCTGAGTTTGACAGGAGAATAAAAAAAACAAGGAAAGACAAAAAACGGAAATTACCAGAGAAAAAAACGACGAGCGGGGAAAAAGAAAATTATTTCTCTGCTCGCGCTCGTCGCTGTAGATTTTTTTCGTATTCATTTGCAGCTTTTAATTCTTTGCCTACACACGCTTGATAGAACAGCCGATAGCGTTCGCGGTTTTTTTAGCAACCGGTTTTCCGCTTAAATTCGCTTCGACCGCGTCGCGTAAATAATTCTCGGCGATGTTTTCACCGTTACGGCTGTTGTCAATCGCGCCGTGATAAACAAGGACGTTCTTCTCGTTCAGATAGTATGTCTCCGGCGTTACGTTCGCTCCTAATTTATCGGCGAGAACGTTTCCTTTATCAATCAGCACGGGAAATTTATATTTTTCGGAGGCGTGCGATTTTACCCATTCGAGCGATTCGGTATGGTTGGAATTAATACCGATGACGTTGATGCCTTTCGCCGCGAAATCGGCGGCAAACTGGGATATTCGCTCGTTATATTGTTTGACGACCGGACACTGCGCCGACACGAACACGATAATCGCGCCGTTTTTGCCTTTCAAATCGTTTAATGATTTTTCCGCGCCGTTCGTGTCAACCAATTTAAAGTTTTCCACTGTTGAGCCGACGGCTAAAGCTTCGTTCGGGCTGGCTTTATTGAAAACAATCGGGCTGATATAATTGAAAAAAACAAAGGCGGCGATTCCAAAAATTGCCATTGCCGCTGCTAAAAAACTTAATCTTTTCATCTTTTTGTGTAACTCCTCATTTAATTTTTGCCGGAATTTAATTCCAGCAATTTATAGCTTGTTAAAAACAAGCTATAAGCGTTTTTGAGCAGAACCGGCTTTTTAGGCGAGCCGATAATTCTACTGTCGCTTAAAAGTGATTCCTTTAACCTCTCGTCCATCGGCTGCTGAATTAAACACAAATCCCGTGATTTTTCCTTTATCGTCGTGAGTAAAGGAAAGATTGATCTGCCCGCCCGCAGTGGTAAAAACATCGGCGTATGCAGCGGTGAGCTGAGGTTCGAGATTTTCGCTGATCTGAAGGGAGAGATTATTGCCTTTCAGCGAAATTTTGTAATCTGCGTCGAACTCGTCGCTATAATAAATCCCGGCGTATTCGGATAATTGTTGCGGCGAATCCAACGGCGGTTTGACGGGAACGAAAATGTCCGGCTTTCCGCTTTTTGTTTGTATTTTTATTTCAGAAATTGTACCGGACTTGTTAAAGACGGGGTTTAGCTCCGTTACATCCGTCCCCGCAACTATCAGTAAGCGGTTTTCGGAAATTGGCATCGCGGGTATTTCGTTACTCAGCAGCCCGCTGTTTATTAATTTTCCGTCCTTGAAACTGAGCTTAAAGACCTTTCCGGTCTCCGGGTTTGCATAAATGCCTGCGTAGCGCAGCGCTTCCTTTTCGGGCAGTGCGATTGCCGGCGGTAAAGTTTCTGCAACTCTTTTTTGGCTCGTCACATCAGGTTTCAATTGTCCTTCCAGATAGATGTCCGCGAGCTTCTCCGCAATTACGCTCGGAAAAATCGCCGAGTTGTTGCACAAGGCAATTGCCGTAAATTTTTGTTCGGGAAATGAGACGATCTGCGCGCGATAGCCGGACATATTGCCGCTGTGCTTAATTACCGGCAGACCTTTATACTTGTTATGAAACAAACCGAAAGCGTAACCCATTTCCTCTCCGCTGTTTAAGGTTCCCGGCGTGGTCAGAAGTTGAATCAACTCTTTGTTTCCGATTTTCGGTGCGTAAAAATTTTGATCCCACAAATACAAGTCTTCGACCGTAGTTAAAACTCCACCGCCGCCGACCAGATCAAACAACGAAGCGCGGGCGCGGATGGTTTTATCCGAACCGACCATATAACCGCTCGCCCGGTTTTTGACTACTTCATTACGATTATCGAAAAACATAGTATTTTTCATGCCCAGAGGCTTGAAAATGTTTTCCTCGGCAAACGCCCGCAAAGATTTCCCGCTTACGCGCGCGACAATGATTCCCAACAAATGATAATTGGAATTACTATACTGGTGCTTTGCGCCCGGTTTGAAACTGATGTTCTTTTGACGCCCCAACAAATTTAAGACGGCTTTATCATTAAGGGCGTTATCGGGGCTGATACCGCCGAAAAGGATCAGCGCCTGATATTCACGGATTCCACTTGTGTGATGAATCAAATGCCGGATAGTGACCGTATCGTCGTATTTCGGAATTTCCGGCACGTACTTGCGAATGTCATCGTCAAGCGACAATTTTCCCTGCTGCGCCAAAAGCGCTATGCTCATTGCCGTAAATGGTTTTGAAGCTGAAGCGAGATTAAACAGAGTCAAGGTGGTGTTTGGAACGTCGTAATCGAGATTTGCCATTCCGAAAGCGCGTTTGTAAACAAGCTTCCCATCTTTAACCGCACCGACCCCGCATCCCGGCATATCGTTTTTGTCCCATTGAGAAAGAAACGCATCCACTTTCTTTGCAGATTCTTCATCAGAAGGCTGAGTTTTAGCGGTAATATTCTGCTGTCCCGAAATGCCGGTGGCTGTGAAACCGATTATAAACAAAATTAGGGCTGTAAAAACCAGGCGTCTTTTGAGCATATTTTTCTTTTCCCTAAAATATAAACGTGTCTGATGGCGGGTTATTAACAACGAAGAGAAATAAATTTTCACATCTCTCAAAAAAATAACTTCAGAACGCATTGAATCTGATATTCAAGCACACGCGGCAGGTTCGGAAACAAGCTGTTCATAAAATGAATAGAAAAGTGTTTGCTGCTGCGGAAATGACCTGCATTGTTGAAAATCTCTTTGAAGATGGTGAATGGGCTTTCCTGATGTGGCGCAATCCATTAGAGCTTTGCGGGTATGTTTTTTTTCACATAAAGAACGGCAAAATCCAATTTCAGAGCCGATGTAGGGAGCACCTTCGACAGTGTGGCATATTGCTACCGGTCTTATGCTCGCTTAGATTAAATGAATTGTTAGGTGTATCTTTTGAGATTCAAATCTCGTGATATTTAGATGGAAGATTCTCACGTCCCCATTTAAGCACCCGGCTCATCCATATAAGCTCGTCTAAGAAATCATTTACCCTTTGCTCATAAGCTTTATCAAGAAGTGCCCCATCCTGATCGAACTTACTCTGCACAAGTGGAAAATTAAGGTCAGTAAATGTCGCAGTTAAACCTAATTCTCGAACCATCGGCACCATTGCCTCTATAACTCTTGTCCCTCCCCAGGGAACCGCCGAAACCCCGACAAATGCCACACTTTTATGTATGTATTCTTTCAATAGTAAATCCAGGACGCTTTTTAATGCGCCGGGATAGCCATGATTATACTCTCTTGTGTTTGGAAATCTCGCGCGAAATCCGTCAATTATGTATATGATCCTTTCGCCCACAGCAGAGCATCGCTCTTGAAATTATTGTTCAGCTTGTTGTTTTGCTCTGAAGCGGCGCACTTTCGCCACGTTGCCGCAATCCTGCATCACGCACCATTGCCGGGTGCGATTGCGGCTCGTGTCCAGAAACAGCCAGTTACAGACATCATTTACGCAATGACGAATTCTCGTCAAATCTCCGCTGATAAGCAAATTCGTCGCCGATTCGGAGATTTGCCAGAGCATCCGGTCGAGCACCCCCGCGCGGTCAATCCATTCAAAGGCAAAACCGTTTTTTGCCGCTACTAATCTTTGATGGCGGCGAGCGATGCTTAATTCCCGATTCAGTTTTTCCAAATCTTCCGCCTCCGGCTGCCAGCCCTCTACAACTGATTTGAAAAGGCGATAAATGCTTTCCCGAAGATTTACAGCTCTTTTTAAAACTGCGTTCGCTGCCGACGAATCATCTTCCGCAGCCCGCAGAAGGTTTTTCGCTTCCTTTTCGCCAAACAATCCGGCTTTCAAACTCCAACCGATTAAATCAGCGTAACTCTCCAGCTTGTCGGATGGATATGCCTCGTAATAATCACGCCCGTTTTTATTTGGGCTGCTCGTTCTGCCGTTCACGGTATTGACAAAATCGAGACCGAGATTGCCGCCAATGAATTTGAATTTGCTTGTATTTATATCTAAAGGCATATTATTTTCGTCCCGCAATAATTTTAAATGCTTGCTTGTAACTCTCAAATCAAGTTTGACAGGTTACCCTAAAGCCGTCTAATATGTAACTTTCAACATTGATTTAGAGAGTTACCTTTACCATCTAAGATAACATGAATCAAACAACAATGATTGAAGTTTTACAAGCGAGTGCGCCTTTGCCGGAATTGGCTGAAAAACTTCGACTGTTTGGGCAATTTGTCGGCAGTTGGGATGTGGAAGTCATCAATTACAATGCGGACAAAAGCAGTCAAACGGTCGAAGCCGAATGGCATTTCGGCTGGGTTTTGGAAGGACGCGCCGTTCAGGATGTGTGGATTGCTCCAAAACGGAGTCTGCGCGTCGCTGGAGATAACGCTCCCGGCGACTACGGCGCTACGCTGCGATTTTACGACGCGAAAATTGACGCCTGGTGTTCGACCTGGATCGGACCGGTCAAAGGTTACGTCATTCCCTTTATCGCCCGTCAAATAGGCGATGAAATTGTTTTGGAAGGCAAATCAGACACGGGAACTGAAATGAAATGGATTTTTTCGGAAATCACAAAAGAATCGTTTCGGTGGCGCTTCATTCAATCAAGCGACGGTTGGGCGAACGAGAATAAAGTTCAGGAAATGTTTTGTCGGCGGACGAAGTAATTTCTGCTTTGATTCGGGAGCAAAAAAATGTCGGAAATCAAGGAAATCATTGAGGAATTAAAAAATATTCACGACGGGAATGCCTGGCACGGCGCATCGCTTAAAGATGCTTTGAATGGAATTACTTGCGAGCAAGCCGCAGCATATCCTTTAAAGCAGGCACACAGCATTTGGGAAATCGTCGCGCACATTGCCGGCTGGGAAGACGTTTTCCGGCGCCGTTTGGAAGGGCAGATGATCCGCGAGCCGGAAGCAGGAGATTTTCCGCTTACCGTTGATTTGAGCGAAACGGCGTGGAATGAAACGCTTGAAACGCTGGAAAGAACGCACAGTGAGTTACTTCTCACAATCGAAAAGCTGTCCGATTCTGATTTGGAGAGAACAATTACGGGCAAGGATTATTCGTATGGCTTTTTATTGCGGAAAACGATTGCTCACAAAGTTTATCATACGGGACAAATCGCTTTTTTGAAGAATAGCTTTCTGTGAAACGGCAAAATTCATTCGCTGTCTTTTATAGCTTAACTACGCCGAGAAATTTGAGCGGCGAAATTCTCGTTTAAGGAAAACAATATGATTGCAAGAGTCTGGCACGGGACGACCGAAGCAGGCAAAGCGGATGAATATGTAGATTATCTTAACGAAACCGGAATGTCCGATTACCACGCGACGAAGGGAAATCAAGGGGCTTATATCCTGCGAAAAATCGAGGGCGACACGGCGCATTTTTATACTTTGACCTTTTGGGACTCGTTCGACTCGATTAAAGAATTTGCGGGCGAAGATTACGAACGAGCCAAATATTACGCGGAGGACGAAAAGTTTTTGCTTGAGTTCGAACCTACTGTCCGGCATTTTGAAGTTTTCGGCTAAAGTCCAAGCGAAGAAATTTATGTAAGCGAATTTCAAATTCACCCCTTCATTCAAACGAGTCTCTGCAAAACCGTAAATAATTTTTCAATGTCTCGCTCGTCATTGTAAAGAAACGGAGCAATCCTAAGCGCGTCGCCGCGAATGCTGACGTAAATTTTCTCTCGCGACAATCGGTCGCCCAGTTCGACGGAGGCACCGTTTGGCAGCCGTATTCCAATCAGATGTCCGACTCTATCTTGCGGCGGCGCAACCGAGCAGCCCAATTTTATCGCTTTTTCCGCAATCGAATTCGTCAGCGCGGAAAGCGTTTGCTGAATTCGTCCGACACCCCATTCGTTGATTTGCCGGAGCGCGGCAATCGCCATTGGTACTAATACAAAGTTAGAAAACTCGCCCATATCGAATCGTCTCGCGCCCGGCTCAAACTCATCCGTGTAATCGTTCAAGCGCGAAAACCTTTCGCTTGCCCGCCGATTCATCCACGAATATTCAATCGGCTTTCCCGTTTCCTGCCATTTCGGGGCGACATACATAAAACAAAGCGAGTAAGGGCAGAGAAGCCATTTATAACCGGTCGCAACCAGAAAATCAGGCTGTACTTTTGCAAGGTCGAGCGGGTACGCGCCTAAAGATTGACTCGCGTCAACGACGAGCATCGCTCCCACCGAACGCGCCTTCTTCCCTACTTGTTCGAGGTCAACAAGGCTTCCGTCGGTCCAATGACAATTCGGCACCGATACAACAGCGGTATTGTCATTAATCGCTTCGAGAATCTCCTGCGTCCAAGTCTCGCCGTCGTCGCTTTTTTGGACTAGAATGATGCTCGCGTCGCACTTCTTTGCAAGCTCTTTCCAGGCGTAGTAGTTTGAGGGAAATTCATTATCGAGTAAAACGATTGATTGCCCGCATTCAACCCGCGCGTTTGCGGCGGCGGCGGCAATTCCGTAACTGGCTGAAGGAATGACGGCGATTGATTCCTTTTCCGAGCCGATAATTTTGGCTGCAAGCTCCCGCAAGGTTTTCGCGTCCGTAAACCATTGTTCCGAGGTAATGCGCCACGGCGCGGCTTTCATTTTAACTGACTCGAATCCGGCGGCTGTCCCGGAGCGCAGCTGCGGCGAGATGGAAGCACAGTTTAAGTAGGTAATATCCTCTGGAATTTCGAACAAATCTCGTTGCGAAGGAATCACAGATTCATCGGTGTTTATAATTTCGGTCATAATTCGACTACAATCTCTTAATTTATTAGCGGCTGACGGTTCGGGCTTTGCCATATCCTTTCTGTCCGATTGCTTATAAACGCTTGCCTCTCAAACGCTGCCTTCTTTTTCGACCACCAGAATTCGAGCTTCTCCAAGCGGATGAGCGACGTGCTCGCAGCCTATTTCGGCAAAGAAAATGTCGCCCGCGCCAAGCCGGATTCTTTTTTCATCGCCGTTTTCGCGGTAGCGCATTTCCACCGCGCCGTCTAAAACGGCAAAAACTTCTTCGCCGTCGTTGACGTGCCATTTATAGGGTTTGTCTGTCCAATGCAATCGCGTCGTCACGCCGTTTATATTAGCAATATCAATTGCTCCCCAAGCCTTGTCCGCTTTGAAATCTTTACCTTTGACCGTTCTCATTTTTTCTGAATCTCGCTTACCGGCTTTTTAAATGAATATAATTCATAACCCTCTATTCCCACATTGACGGTTACAAATACAAGCCTTATTCTAAATTTGAAGTAATCGAAAATCAAATGTTTGCGATTGCATCAAATTTATATTATCGAATTAAATTTTATTGAAGACCGCCTTAAATACAAGTGCCGGTTTTAGGCATTATTAATAGACCGGTTTTTACCGACGGCGTTTAAGATAATTTGAGCTGAGAAAACAATGACGGTCTTTTTTTTGATTTTTATATTTTGGGGTTTATTATTCGGGGCATCGAAATTTGGGTTAAATCCAATTAAAACGGTCAAAGACAACGCCCGAATTGCGACCGGGCTGACCTTTGTCTTTACTGGCACGACGCATTTTCTGATGCCTAGCAAGTTTATGGAAATGATGCCGCCGTTTATTCCCGCGCCTCTTCTGATGATTTACGCGAGCGGCTTTTTTGAAATCCTGGGCGGCATCGGGTTGATTGTTCCGGCGACAAAACGCACGGCGGCTTACGGTTTAGCCGCGTTATTAATTATAGTCTTCCCGGCGAATGTTTATGTCGCCGTGAGTAACGTGCAGCTCGGCGGCTTTATGAATTATTCATTTTACCAATGGCTGCGATTGCCGCTGCAAATAGTGTTGATCGGTTGGGTTTTGTGGTGCGTGAGTAAGGCAGTTGCAAATAAACGAAACAGATAAATAATGAAAAGAGCATTCCTTTGGATTTCAGTAAAAAGCCGCAATTCTTTTTTTAAGTAAAAACGGACTTTCTTTTTTCTCGAAAAGTGGCTATTGCGAAAAAACCGGCTATTCATAAAATCAAAATATCACCGAAGCCGTGAGCTGAAAAAACCTTTGCGGTTCGGGTAAATCTTTCGAGGGAAATAATGAATCAATATTTAATTGATACTTTTCGCTTTAACGACTGGGCAAACAAACTGACTTTGGAAGCGATGCGTCAAATGCCGGACAATAAAGAATCCGTCAATCTGTTCAGCCATATTATCAGGGCGCAGGATAAATGGATGCGGCGCATCGAGCAAGACCCGGCGGAAACTGAAATCAAATGGTTCGATGCGGCTTTCCCGGCTGAAGAATTGAACGCGCGATGGGACGCGAGCTTAAATGATTGGCTGAAATTTCTGTCAGGCTTAAAGGATGAAGATTTGAACGAGGAAATCCGTTTTGCGCCAATGCCCGACGAACCCGAAGGCGTAAATCTGCTGCGCGACGTGGTGCTTCAGCTCAATTACCATTCTATCCTTCACCGTGCGCAGATTTGCTTGCGACTTTACGACCAAAAAATCGAGCCGCCGCACGTCGATTATATTTATTACGTTCAGGAATGATAAAAATTTTATTCGAGGCATAGTGAAAACAACCGCATTCTTATGACGTTTGTCACTATGCTTTCGGCTTGAGTATTTCAAATGCCGGATGAGCCTGAGAAGGGTTGTTGACTTTTGATCTTCGCCCGTTTTCCGTCATTCGGCATGGAAATAAACGCCATCGAATTTATAATTACAATTTAAACTTAGTCAAAATAGAAAGCACCGTTAAAAGTTGATTCGGGAACAAACGGCGGCACAGCGCAAACCGCCCTTGCCGCCGTCGGCGAATGGTTTTCTCCGCATCAAGTCGTTTTGATTTCGCGCCATTTCCGTCAAAATTTCAGCGAGTTTTGCGATTCCGCCTCGTATCTGTTTTTCGTCAAATGCGGCATAACCGAATACTAAGCCCTTGCGCGGATATTCGTTGATGCAGTGGTCGGAAATTGCCGACAGTCTGATATTTTCCGCGGCAGCTTTTTGCACCGCATCGCGGTCATCGAAATTGTCCGGCAGCCAGCCGACAAGGTGCATTCCGGCATCGTCCGGCTTCATCTCAATTAACCCTTTTAAGTTTCGCCGCACTTCCTCAATCAAAATCTTCTGTCTTTCCTCGTAAAGCGTTCTCATCCGCCGGACGTGGCGAGCAAAATGACCTTCGGCGATAAACTCGGCTAAAATTGCCTGTTCAATCAAGGGCGAATGCGCTCCGTTGAGCATTCGTGCGGCAGTAAAAACGTCCACCAAATCCGGCGGAACGACCAGGCAGCCGAGCTTTAAAGATGGGAAAATCGTTTTGCTGAAAGTTCCGACATACAACACGCGACCGTTCCGGTCAAGTCCCTGCAAAGACGCCAGCGGGTGACCCGCGTAGCGGTATTCGCTGTCATAATCGTCTTCGATTATCCATGCGCCCGTTGCGCGCGCCGTTTCAATCAGCGAAAGACGGCGCGTGACGCTCATCGTCACGCCGAGCGGATACTGATGCGAAGGCGTCACGTAAATCAGCTTCGGATTTTTGCTCTGTTCACACGCCGCCTTAATATTCAATCCGTCTTCGTCTACGGGAACGGGAATTAGTTTTGCCCTCGAAAGCGCGAGCAAACTGCGGGCGCTCGTATAACCCGGATCTTCGATCCAAACTTCGTCATTCGGTTCCAGGAAAACCGCACTGATTAAAGCGAGAGCCTGCTGCGCTCCGGCGGTGATGATAACTTGCCCAGGCTCGCAATTGACGCCGCGAGCGGATTTCAAATGCGCGGCAATCGCTTCGCGCAACGGTTGAAAACCGGCTAAATCGCCTTCAACGAGGGTGGTCGGGGGGGCGTGCCGATTCCAGCGCGACGCAATGCGCGCCCAAGTGTCAAAGGGGAATGAATCAATCGCCGTCAGCCCGTTTTGAAAAGGCGCGAATTTGTTCGCCGAATGCTCGCGCAAAAGGTCGCCCAAGCCTCGCGCCATTTGACTGCCTTGTCTGGATAAATTTAACTCGCGCGAAAAGGCGGCGGGTTTCACGGTTCTTATTTTCGGAGCCTGCAAAAGCTCTTCGGGCAAATCCTGAGCGACAAACGTTCCCGCGCCGATTTTGCCTTCGAGATAACCTTCGGCGAAAAGCTGGTCGTAAGCGTTGACGATTGTCATTCTTGATACGCCGAGCTGCGCGGCGAGCGTCCGCGAAGCCGGAACGCGCGATTTTGGCGGAAGTTCACCGGAAAGAATCGCCTGTCGCATTTTTTCGTAAATCTGGCGGTGCATCGGGACACCGGACGCGGTTCTATCGGACAGGGAAACAAACGGGAACGCAGATGTTTGCTTTTTCATATTTATTGATGGCTTATTGAATTGGCATAGTAAAAATCGCTGTTTAAAGATTACGATTGATACCAATTACTAAACGGTTAAATTCAAAATTTAGAATAATATACAAATCTGTAACCGTCAATCTTATATTAGAGAGTTACGACACAGTTTTAATGGACTATAAAAAAATCTTCGAAATGGTACTTGAATGTATGCCATTTACAATTATTATTGATTTTATATTTAATGCGGGAGTTCTTTATTATTTGTGATCGAACAATTAGCCCTAACCGGCAAAACCAAATTGCGCCGCATTCCTAAACGCGGCTCATACGACATTGAGACAATCTATAAAATCCTGGACGAAGGTTTCATCGCCCACGTCGGTTTTAAAGGCGCGGACGGGCAAACTTTCGTCATACCGACCGGCTACGCCAGGCGTGGCGGCGAGCTTTTGATTCACGGATCAAGCGCGAGCCGGATGATGCGAGCGATGGCGGAAGAAATCGAAGTTTGCGTGACCGTGACTTTGATTGACGGTCTGGTTTTGGCGCGCTCGGCGTTTCACCATTCGATGAATTATCGTTCGGTCGTCGCTTTCGGCGCAGCGAAAATCATCAAAGATGAAAACGAAAAAATCGAAGCCCTTCGCCTCTTTACCGAACACATTGTTCCCGGTCGCTGGCGGGATGTTCGACTTCCGACGACAAATGAATTAAAAGCAACAACGGTTTTATCTCTGCCTCTGACGGAAGCGTCGGCGAAAATACGCACGGGCAATCCGGTTGACGATTTGGAAGATTATGCACTCGACGTTTGGGCGGGCGTGATTCCGCTTGAAATAAAAGCCGGCAAACCATTGCCGGATCCGCAGATGAATCAGGAAATTACTCCGGCGCATTACATATCAGATTATCAACGCCGATAGCTGCGAGAACTTAATAAAAACCGAGTTTATTTTATGAATACCGCAAGATTTAGATTATGAACAAAAAAATAAAGAACTTTGGGTTTTTGCTTTTCCCCGATTTGGAAGAACTCGATTTAGTTGGACCGTGGGAGATATTTTCCCTTTGGCGCGACCAAACCGGAGAGCCGGAAAACTGTTTGACCGTTAGCGAAACGGGCGGAACGGTGCGTTGCAAAAAAGGTTTGCGTATTGTTGCGGATACGGATTTTGCAAGCTGTCCGCAGTTTGACGCGCTGCTCATTCCGGGAGGCGACGGACGAAAATCGGCTGCGAAAAACGAGAAACTTTTGCAGTTTGTCAGAGAGCAAGCCGCAAACGCGCAAGCCGTTTTATCTGTTTGCTCCGGCGCATTTATTTTGCAGGCGGCAGGCTTACTAGACGGTTTGCGAGCGACGACACATTGGAGCGTCGCGCAGGCATTATGCGAGACCGGTGTTGAAACCGTTGAAGAGCGTTTTGTCTGCAATGACGGCAACAAAATTTGGACTGCCGCCGGAGTATCAGCCGGAATTGATATGGCGCTCGCCTTTGTCTCGCATCGAGCGGGCGAAGAAGCCGCAGGATGTGTACAGCTCGAAGCCGAGTATTATCCTTCGCCGCGAATTTACGGCGATGCGAAGGTAAGAAATCAAGTGCCAAAGTATATAAAAGACGAAGCGGCGAAAGCGACATTATATTTATGCAGGCAAACGAACTGTTAATCTTGAATTTGCAAGAGGTCAGGCTACGAAGCACCGAGACCTTGAATTTCTCGTCATCTCGCAGCCGCCGAGCCACGGCGACCGAACTGTTGCTGAATTTGCCGAAGAGAGAAAATTTTAGAGTAACGAAGGTTGGGTTGAAAGCGGCGCTTCAAAAACATTTTAAACTGTAGCCCGCCGACTGCAATTTAAAGATAACTGAATGGAAAACCTCGCCTGCCTTCTTTGATTTTGCCGTACCAGCGGCAGAGCGGGTAGAGAACGATTAATCCGGCAAGCCACATCGCGTAAACCACCCACAACGGAAATCCCGCGTCCGGCGGGGCGTCGGTAGATGAATTCGGGAAATTCAGGAAATAAAAGCCGATGCTTTTACCTGCCAAAAGGCTCAGCAGAATCCCGAAAAGGTGCGCGACAAACATTTGCAAAATGAAGTAGAAAAGCGGCACGCGCCCGAATGTGATCAATATGCGGCTCAAAAAGTTGTTTTCGCCTCGCTCGTTTGGGGCGTTTGGAGCGTTTATTTTATCAGTCAAGGACAGAATCATCAGCGCCGGTCCAAGCGTCATCAGCAGAAACAGCAAGGACGCAGGATACTTTGTCGTATTAAGAAACGAAAGAACGGTAAATAGGGGGCTTGGCTGCGCAGTCCAGATTTCCGGGTCGCCGTAGAGATTCGTCGCGCGAATCATCACGAAAAGAGCTGTCAGTATGAGTCCGAGTTTGAGCAGAAATTTTCGGCGGCGCTCCGCTTCCCAGGTATAAACCACGCCGAGCGCGTAGCCGGCAGCCATTACACCGACCCAGGGAATTAAAGGATATGCGACAAACATTTTTACATTCGGCGCGAGCGGCACGAATCCCGGCTGGTGCAGGAACATCCACAACTTTTGCAAGGCGTCCGGCGCGGGCATTCCAGCCATTGAGATGGCGGGCGGAACAGTGAATCGGTCTAACAAATTGTGCAAGGCAATTGCGGCGATTCCGAGAGCGGCAACGACGCGAGCCGGCAAGTGGATGAGCGCGGCGAGAACGATCATCGAAACGCCGAAAATCCAAATCACTTCCGCCAGACCGAAAAAGCTGTAATCAAAATTGAAAAACAAACTGAACCTGACGACGGTAAATTCCAGCACAATCAGCCACAGCCCGCGCGTGAGCAAAAATTTCGATAATTCAGCCGTAGATTTGCCGCGCATTTTTTGCAGATAAATGCTCGTTCCGGCGAGAAAAACAAACGTCGGCGCGCAGAAATGCGTAATCCAGCGCGTAAAGAACAGCGCGATGTTCGTTTTGGTTAAATCGGTCGGGGTGAAACGAAAAGCGTCCGCGTGAACGTATTCGCGCGTATGGTCTATCAGCATTATGACCATTACCAGACCGCGCAGGAAATCTACGGAATCAATACGGCGATAAATTTTTTCAACAATTTGCGACATAAATTTTTGAAATATACCAGAGCTTAAAATCAATTCAAGAGCCAATTTCTAATCAGGACTCCAGTCCGATTTAATGAAACGAAGTTAACCGGAATGTTCCTTTCAAAGAATTATCAATCGCCTTTGTAAATTGGACTGCAACCTTACTTGAAAATTGGCACTTGTGTCATTTCTCATCTCTTTTAGAATGGGAAATTTGCTGGCAGTTTCGTTAACTGCGACTTTGTTAACGCGGTTTTTCGTTTTTCTCACGCTGCGTACGGCTGATTTTGTCCCGCGTTATCTCACCCGATATGCTCGCGTAAAAGAATGGAGATTGCTATGAAACTTGAACATATTCCGGTTGCCA
>DASWLV010000218.1:0-29218 GCA_036400075.1 Pyrinomonadaceae bacterium | reverse complement strand
CTGGACAGCAGGAAAAACGACGGCTTGTCCGCCTTCGGGCAAATCCAATTTGCAGAGCCATTCGTTTTTTAATTTTTCGATGGCGATTTCCTTGTGTTTGGCTTCGATTTCAATCCACGGCGCGTGGCGGAAAACGGCGGGCATCGCCATTATCACGTCGCTGTGCGAGCGCTCGTTAAAACGCTCGCGCCCGTTTGAAATATGGACTAATTGCCAATCGGGATTTTTCCACGTTTCGCGCGCCGCCCAGAACGTTTCTTCAACGCTCTTGTCATCGTAAGATTCCAATTTTTCGCGGCAAATGTGGTGATGCGCGTCGAAAACAAACGGAACTGACGCGCGGCGGCAGACTTCCAAAATTTGAGCCGAACTGTAAGCGTGTTCGTCGTTTTCAAACGTGATGCGAGAGCGAACGTTTTCCGGTAAATTCAAAACCGTTTCGATTAATCTCTCGGCGCGGTCTGATTTGCCGCCGTGAATGTTCATCAAAGCCCATTCGGAACGCGGCTGTTCGAGCAGATCGAAAATCTCAGCGTGCATTTTCAAAATCTTGATGCTGTTTTCAATGACTGTCGGCGAATCGGAGCTTAAAACTACAAATTGATCGGGATGAAGCACGACGCGCAAACCGTTGTTCAGCGCGCGTCGTCCGGTTTCGGCAAGCTGCGGTCGAAATTCGTGCAAAACTTCCAGCCCGTAAGGCTCGTCGGCAAAAGGGAAAAGCCCGCTGGTCAGGCGATAAAGCCGGATGCCGTTTTCCTTGCAAAAAGTGACGGCATTATTAAATCGTTCGAGATTTGCGGCGTAAAGCTCGTGCAACTTTTCGCGTTGCGTTTTCTCGTCAAATTCCAAAAGGCGTTTGCGCGTGATTGTTCGATAACGCACGGCTTCAGACGCCGTGATGCAGACCAATCCCAATTCCGGTTTTACCTTTACCCCTTGTTCGTTCATAAATTCTCAATTTGTCAGTGAATTAAAGATGAAGGAAAACCTTTGACAAGTTTGCCTTTCGTCACTTAATCGAATTTTCGTACTGACCTAATACTTTACCGTATTTGTCCATCGCGCGAATTTTAAAATTGCCTTTTGAAAGCATTAAAACCGGAATTTTCTGATTCGGCTCTAAAATAATTTGGTCAAAAGGAACGGCATCCGCGCTTTCTTCTGCGATTAATGCTTGAATTAAAACAGGTTCTTTTCCCGTAAACATTTGATTGTTTGATTCGAGTTTTAATTTCTTTAAATCCGGCTTTTCGGCTTTGCGAATTCCGTTCATTTCGAGAAAAGCCGCCCGACCGTTTTTATAACTGAGGCGTGGGTGGAAAATCAGCATATCGTAGCCAGCGCCCATATTATAAAATTTACCGTTTGACGCCTGATAAACGCTCGGTTTTTGCAAGACGTTTTCTTTGGTTAGCAGGCGATAAAGCGGTTGTTCGAGCGCCGGGTTGCGGCGCTCGCTGAAACGAAGCTGGTCAATCGTAAAAGGTTCAATTTTGCTTAGCTGCTGAAAGTAATAAGCCATAAAATTGAAGTTTTCCGAAATCGCGGCTTTTGAATTATGACCGCGACCGACGTGGACGAAAATCTTTGCCTGCGGATCGTTTTTCAAAATTCGGTCATATAAATTCTGCGCTTGCCCGCGCTCGCGTTGATCGTTGCAAAATTCGGGATTGTTTTCGGGCACTTTACAAGTTTTATCAACGCTTTCGTAAGGCACGATTTTGTAGCCGATTTTTAAAGCCGCACGAATGACATCCGCGTAAACCGGATCAGCCGTGTAAAATCCGGTGTTTTGCGTCGGATAGCCGCGTTTGGTAAGTTCCGCGTCCGATTCATCAACGGTTTCGGCGGCGAAATAGCGAAAACCTTTGGCGTAAAGCTTTGCCAGAAGCTCAAGCGTCAGAGCGCGATGAAACGGCGTGCGATGTTCTTCGTTGATCATTATCACCTGCTGGCTGTCCGCAATCGAATCAATCGCGGCGACGGCATCGAGCATTTTATAGTCGGCAATCGGCGAGCTTTTTATGTCCGTAATGTCTTTTTTAAGTTTCTCGATCATATTTTTCGAGTAGGGAAACTCGGCGTAAAGCATATTTTCATAGCGATACGCTTCGTCGTAATTGCCGACATAGCTTTCAAACTGGATAATCGCTTCGAGATATAGAGATTTCATACCCGGCGAAGCGAGGTATTTTTCTTCCAGCGCCTTTAATTCAAAAATCGGCGTGATGTAGTTGTTTTGACTGAGATATTTTTTCCTGAGCAGAAACGGATTCTGCAAACCTTCAGCCGATTGATTCGGAATCGCCTGCGCCTGAACGGGCATTGAAAATCCGAACAAGCTAATTATCAACATTAAAAAAGAGGTGTAGATTGTGACCATCATAATTTTAAACTTTCCTTCGCTTTAAATTTTTGGAAAAAAGGCAGAGAAATCCCGTTTCCTCTCCGGGAGAGGATTTCTTCACATTGCCTTTTTTGTGTGTTTTACTCGATTGAGCTTGATTTCTCGACGACAAGCATTTCGATTGCCTGTTTGGTTTCCGTTAATTCCAGCCCTAATTTTTCGCTGAGCGCTTTGAGAAGAACATTTTTATCAACACGACTGTATGGTAATTCCCAGTCATATTCTCCGGTCAAGCCGGTTTTATCAATCACCGGACGACCAAGTATATTTTCAAGTTGTTGAGCCAATTCTTTTACCTGCTGCTTTTTTGAACGAATTGTTCCGCGCATCATCGAAGGCTTCTCTTCAGCAGATCGGGATGGCTGTAATTTAACGGCTGCGTCTTGCTGCACGCCCAAAACAAACACATCTCTTTCGCGCATCTCGCGGCGCGCATTTATTCCGAAAGTTGCTGCTAAAGCCTGTTGAAACAAGGGAAATAAAGTATTTTCGCGACCGGGCGGCACGATTACCGAAACTTTATACTTCTTGTCCGATTCCGGCAGATTATTGATAACTCGAAAGGGAGTTGTTTGATAAGCGGCGACTATTAAATTTAAAAACACCGCGCCGTCGGCGGTAAAATGTCCGGGGCGAATCCAAGAACCGCCGTTGCCGACATTCGACGGTTTTATAATGACCTGCGATAACGGTACGATTCCGTCGGCGGCATCCGATTTATCCCATTCCAGATCAGCCAGCGCTTCTTTTTTTAGCGGAAGCGAGATTTCTTTGTCGGCTAATAAGTCATTCAACACGGCTTCCGTTACATTTTTCGGCTGGGTAATTGCCGCTATACGACCGCTGCGGTCTATCACAACCGTGTGCGGAAATGGGACGGCTTGATAAGAATTAATAGTCGCGCGGTTGTTGTCGAGTCCAACCCAGCCTCGAATCGGCTGCGCTTTTGTAAAGCGGGCGACGGTTAATTCGTCATCATCGGTGACGGCGATAAAGCGAATCGGTTTATCTTTGAATTTTTCGGACAATTCGTTGAAATGTTGTATCGCCGGAACGCACGGCAAACACCACGACGCCCAGAATTCCAACACGACGACATTGCCTTTCAAGCCGTTTAAATCAACAGCGGCGGTTTTATTTGCCTGAAGCACTTTACTAAGATTTAGATTAGGAGCCGCCGTTCCGATTTCCGGCGTTTGCGGCTGCGCGCTCAGCCTTGTTAAAGAAGAAAATACTGCAATTAGTAAGAAAACAAAACTTAACGGCAAGTTTCTCATTTTTGTGCCCTCTACTTAACTGAAGTTTGTGTAAATTAAAGCTATTTGTTTTCACCACGTTAGCGGTAGCTTGAATTTAGCCGTGCGTTTTAACGCACGGAAAGCCGGAAAAAGTGCCGCGTCGCATCAGCGACGATTGAAATGCACCATCGCTTTTTCAGTCGTCGCTCGCGCGACGACAAATGCTCCTGTTGTTTACCGTGCGTTAAAACGCACGGCTAAATTCATCACATCGCTCGCGCGATGATTTATGCACACCTTTCACTTAATCAAATCTTCCAAAAACTTTAAGACTTCCGGGTCTTTGCTGTTTCTGAGCGCGTGAATTGCTTCGATCTTGAGCTTGTCGGATTTGTCGTTTTTAGCTATCTCTAACAGTTTCCTTAAAGCCTGATTTTGCTTCATGTTGGAAAGAGCCTCAATGATAGAGATTTTAAATTCTTCATTAGTTTCGCCGTCATAGAGTCGCGTAAGCATCTCTACGGCTTCGTTATTAGCCGACCAGCCCGCAAATCTCTGCAAATTATTAAAAGCGGCGCGAAGCAGCTCGACATCTTTCTCCATGCGAACAATTTCCATCAGTTTGTCGAAAGCAATTTTTCGAGTCAGGCTGCCATTTGAAGCCGTATCAATCAAATGCTGCGCCGGGCTGCTAAAGGAATTGATAATCGCCTTTTTAATCTCTTTATCATTCTCGGAGGAATACAATTGCGAGAGATAATTGGCTGATTGCTCGTCGTTTATGCTGGCAATCGCGTAAATAATTTCTTTGCGGATTTTAACGTTCGATTCGTTTTGAAAGCCCCTGACCAGAGTTTCTCTCAAGAGCGGCGTAAACTGACTGTCAACTCCATTAGAGAAAAAGGTCATGCTTTGGGCTTTTGACATACGCGGGCTGCGAAACGCGCGGACCACTTCGGTTTTGAAGCTCTCGCTCGCTTTTGAATTCGTCTTTAAAATTTCGCCCGCCGTTTCAATTCCTCTTTTCGGATCGGCGGAAAGGAGACTCTGGAAAGCCGCCAGTTTAATTTCGTCTTCGCGGTCGAGTTTAGCCGGCGCGATGCTGCTATAAACATCGCTAAGCGCGAGACTCTGTGTATAAGTTGAAGTAACCGCAGTTCCTTTTAAAGCCTCAACAGGCGGCTTGGATGTGTAAACGCCGTTTGGAACGCCGGGTCTCACGGTTGCAGCGCCCGGTGAATAAACTCCGAGCGGCTGTCCTGTTTCGAGCTTCATCACTCTGGCGTCGTCAGCCCACGTGGAAGCCGGGAAATCTTTCAGCAAACGGTTGAGCGTCGCGTTCGCTTCCCTGAATAGCTTTTGTTTTTTGAAGCAGAAAGCGAGCCAGTAAAGCGCTGCATCAGTAGATTTATTGTCGGGATATTTGCTGATAATTTCGTTAAATTTCGCCGCCGCTTTCGCCCATTCCTCGCGGTCAATCAAATCTCTTCCTTCGCGAAACTCTTTGTCGAAAGACTTGTCCTGGGCGGCAGCTTCTTCTACATAAACCTCTGGATTTAAATGGAAAGCAATGCTTGCCGCGGGCGCAATGGTTACAAAGCCGCTCGAAGCGATGAGCAGCGCGAAGCCGGCTGATTTCCAGACTAATTTATTAATCTGTGCCAAAAATTTGGTGTTCATAATTTCTTTCCTTAGTAGATTTGCAAACTGGCAATAATGTTTTGATTCTTCACGCGCTCTTTAATGTCGCGCACTTTTTCAGAGGATGGATTGCCGTCAAGATTGGCAATATCCAGCAAATAAGGCTCGACCCGACTCAGAATTTCTTCGGTATATAAACTGCCGTAAGATTCGGCATTTCGCCTGAGCCGCACGTTTTTTTCGAGCAGCTTTCGAGCTTGTTCCTTTTCGTAAGCGACATCGAAAGCCTCTTCGCCTTCAGCGGAACGCGCATTTCTAAATGAGCGAAGCAATAACTCGACCTTTTCGACTTGTTTGGCAGCCTCGTTTTCCAGATTTCTGATCTGACTTATTTGCTGTTGTTGTTCGGTTAGTCGAGCAGCTCCCGCCGAATTAATTTTAGGAATTTCGGAAAAAGCTTTTTTCTTTATTTCTGTTTCCTTAGCCGCAACGGTTTTAACGCTGGTTTCGGGCTTTGATTTATGAGACGGAAAACTGTTTTTCGCAACAACCTTTTTTGGAGAAACAGTCTTTTTATTCTCATTATCATTTGCCAGTGAATTTACTGTTTCTTTCTTTTCAATATCGCCCGTTTTCGGCTGACTTTCCGCAAGAGAATCATTTTTCGGAGAGTTTTCATTCGCCGACAAATTGAATAAAACGAAACCCGTTCCGAGTAACAGAATCAACGCCGCACAGGCTAGCGCAGGAGAAAAACGTAGAAATCCGAAGAAATTTTTCTTCCAGCCGTTAATTCCCGTATGTATTTTGGCTGAACGCGAAGTTTTAGCCGTTTCGGTTTCCAGCTTTGTTTGAAATTTCGCCCACAAGTCGCTCGGCGGTTCTGCGGTGAACAAATAACGCGCATAAATCTCTTTTTCCTGCTTTAAATTTTCATAATGCGAAGCGCATTCCCGGCAGGCGAAAAGATGCAAATTTACCTGTCTGAAGGTTTGCTCATCAAGCTCGCCTTCAATAAAATCGTCAATCAAATTCAGGTATTTTTCACACTTCATTTTTTCACCTCCAAATACGGCGCGAGCGCGGTTCGCATTTCATTTTTAGCGCGATGCAGATCGGTTTTAAGCTTCGGTATCGTAAAACCGGTAATCTCCGAAATTTCCTGATAACTCAAATTTTGCAGCTCCTTGAGCGTAAAAACGAGCCGCTTGTCTTCGTCCAATTTGGCGAGCGCCGAGCTGATTTTTTGATTTAATTCCTTGCTCAAAAATTCGTGGTCGGGCGGCAGATTTTTTTTATCAACCACGTCTAAAGATTCAATTTCGTCGCCGCTTTTCATTCCTTCTTTCCGATTCGACCGGAAAGATTTGTAAACAACATTTTTCGCAATCCCGCAAAGCCAGGTCTTCAATTGCGCCTCGCCGCGTAAACCGTGAATTCCTTTGTAAGCTCCCAAAAAAGTTTCCTGCGTCAACTCTTCCGCCAGGCTCTGATCGCCGAGCATCGCGTAAATAAATTTGTAAATAAACCGGGAATGATGCTCGAAAATCAGACCGAAAGCTTCGCGGTCGCCACTCTGAACTCTGGCGATCAAATCATCGCAACTTTCCATTAAATTGTTTATTTCTACACTCGCTTGATAGAGCATCGGAAAATTACTGCGCTTTGCAGCTCTCAATTGCCTTACGAATGTTTAGTTCCCAAAACATTCAAAAGGTTTCAAATTATTGTAAAAAATTTAAGGATTTTTGGATAAAAGCTGAAAGGAAAGCAAAGTCAAGCTCAAAAACTGTCGCCAAAGGCGACGAACATTATAGCCTGGCGAGAATCGCCAGGTCTCGATAACAAAAACAATCCGACGCTGAAAGCGTCGAACAAATCAGCGCGGTTGTTGCTCGCTTTCAGCGAGCCATTGAATTATTTCCTACTAACCCGGCGATACTCGCCGGGCTATAATGTTCGTCGCCTTTGGCGACTTAATCTGAGTTTTCAAACAGTTTCTTAGAAAATTTTAATGTGCGAGCGCATTGAAAACAAACGGAAACGTCGCCCACATTTGACCGCGATGCTGCGGGCGGAATCCGAAAAGAACGATTTTCCCTCGTCCCATTTCGATTTCGGCGAGCGCGATTTTGCCGTTTAAATATTTTTCTCCGATCATCCAGCCCGACATCAAAGCATTTTTCTCCGCATAACGCGCCGCAACTTTTACTTTTGAATTGTCGGTCGCTTCAAACGCTGCGCTGTTGATGAAATACGCCGGAGTTTCGCGGCGCAATCCTTTGGCAAGGGGATTTCCCGCGTCAACTTCAAGCTGAACAATCGAGCCGGGATTGTAAAACTCGTTTCGCTTCATTCCGTTTAAAACGTTTTTGAGCGGCAGTTTGAAACGATTGATCGCCATTTCGCAACTGTCGTCAAAACAGATGAGCTTGCCGCCCGCTTCGACAAATTTTCTTAGATTTTCAACGCCCGCTTCCGTCATTCCACCAATAAATTCGTCCGGGTAATCGCCTTTTTTCAAACCGTTGACAATCTGGTTTTCAGTTTGCGAAGGCAAAACTATCACGTCGAAACGCGCGTTTAAATCGCCTTTTCTGACATCCGCATCGAAAAGCGAATTGAACGGAATCTGGAAAGAATCGAAAACAAACCGCGTCCAGCCCTCATCCATTGAGGCGTTGTAAGATTTATACAAACCGATTCGCACATTTTTGTTCAATGGATTTGGCAATTTGGCGAAAGATTCTTTTGCCGCTGACAAATTCAAAGCGACGCGCGCTTGATTGATGTCGGCAATTTTTCTAGCGGCACTGAGCGGCGTGGCGTCTTTGAATGACTGAACTGCGGTGGTTTTAACGCCCATTTGCAAAGGCAAAGTCCAGCCCGCGACATCATAAGGCACTTCCGCTTCGCCGTTTGCATTTAAACGGTTCGGATAAACCTGCCGTTCAAACAAAGCCTGCACGTTGTTTCGCTGCGGCTGCGCGAGAAAAATGACAAAGCTTCCAGCCGGAATTTCCGTTTCGTCGGTGTGTAATTCCCTGATTAATTCGTGAACTTCGACGCCTTGCGCGAGCAGAATTTCAATCAGTCGGGAAACATTTTCCTCGTTCGCCTGCGCCGCGTCAATGACGTAAGCGACCGGCTGTTTATCATTCGGCTGGAGATTTTGGCGGTTGAGATTGTAAAAATTTTCGAGATATTCCTGTCGAAATTTCGCGCCCATTTTTAAAACCGCGCGAGACGCAACCATTTCGATTCGGGCAATGTCGCCCGGCGTCCACGTGCCGCCCGTCCACGGATTCGGATGATTGGTCACCATTTGCAGAGGCGATTCCAAACCGCGCTGTTTCGGCGATTTTCGCAAATCTTCTTCAGTTATTTTAATCGGCGACATCAAACGCGCGCTTGCGGCTTCCGACAAAATTCCGATTGAGTTGTGATAATAGGGCGACGAACGAAAACCGCCGTGCCACCACGTATCGAAATAAGCGTTCGTCGCCACGCCAGCGATGTTTTCGGCTTGTAAATCCGCCGCCATTCGATAACCGATTGCGCCGACTTCGCGCAAAATCGCGGGCGGAATATTCGGATTCGGCGGATCGAAAAACGGCGGAATGATAAAACGCGCGCCGTTTGAACCCATCTGGTGAACGTCGTAAACAATGTGCGGATACCAATTTTTCCAGAAAAGATCGGTCACGAGACGCGTTTCTTTGAGATTGAGCATAAACCAATCGCGGTTGTTGTCGTGTCCGGCGTAATAATGATAAAGCTCCGGCGGCGCGCTGCCTTCGGCTGAAGTGTTCAAAGTTTTGCGATACCAATCGGCGACGATTTGCACGCCGTCCGGGTTCATCGAAGGAATCAACAGAAGAATCGTGTTGTTTAAAATTTCGAGCGTTTCCGCGTCACGCGCCGTCGCCAATTCGTAAGCCAGATTCATAGACATTTGCGAGGCGACAATTTCGGTCGAATGAATCGAACACGAAATTGCGACGACCGATTTGCCTTGCGAAATCAAAGAATTAGGATCATTTTTGAGATTGCCTGACGCAAGCTGCGCATTTATTTGTTTATATTTATCAAGCTGCCGGACATTTTCCGGCGAGCTGATAAAAGCTACAATAAAAGGCTTTTTCAAAGTCGTTTCGCCGAGTGTCTGCACCGAAACGCGGTCGCTCGCGCGGTCGAGCTTTTGGAAATAGTCGTTAATCTGCCGCCAATCGGCGATGGTTTTATCGGTTGTCGGGCGAAAACCTAAAATTGATTCGGGTGATGGAACAGCCGTTTTTTGTGCTAAAACAAAAGCGGGCGCGAAAACGAAAACGACGAACAAAACAAGAAGATGTCTGAACATTTAATCGAAACTTTCTCCGAAAAATTAGCGAAAAATAAAAAAATTGTTTTCTCGGAGCAAAAGTTTAACACGAAGCGCAATTTTACCGGGCGACTTTGGTATTTCTGGTCAATGATGGTGGTTGCGTTTATGGTTCTCCTTATCGCGCCGCCGATTCTGCTCGTTCTCGGTTTAATCAATCGCCGCGAATGGTTTTATCCGTTTGCCCGCTGGGGCGCGCGCTGGTGGCTGCGTCTGAGCGGCGCTCGCATTGTAATGAAAGGTTTGGAAAATTTAGAACCGGACAAGGCTTACGTTTTCGCCTCAAATCACCGCTCATACCTCGACACGGCGGCGATGTTCGCGCACACAGGCAAAAAAATGGGACTCGTGGCGAAAAAAGAATTATTGAAAGTTCCGGTTTTCGGTTACGGAATGCAGTATGTGAACGTTATGCCGATTGACCGTTCAAACCCGGAACGCGCTTCACAAACTCTCGAAGCCGTCCGCCAAAAAATTGCCGACGGCGTTTCGTTCGCAATCTTCGCCGAAGGCACCCGCTCTCTGCCCGCCGAACTGCTGCCTTTCAAACGCGGCGCTTTTTCAGTCGCCATCGAAACGCAAACCCCGATAGTCCCGGTCGCCGTCAAAAATTCGGATTACTTAATGGGCAAAAAAACGGGCGTCGCATATCCCGGCACAATCGAAATTGTCTTTTTGCCGCCTATTGAAACTGCGGGCTTGACGGTCGAAAACGATATGGAAACACTACGAGATAAAACGCGCGCTTTAGTTGCGGGCGAACTGGCGAAATGAAATTGCGGAATTTTTCTCAAATATGTTTGTCTGCATAAAATTATAGGAGAATTGATATGGCTAAAGGTTCTTTGTTTATTGGTTGGGGGGCTTTAATTCCGGGAAGAGAAAAAGCGGCTAAGAGCGTTCTTAACGACGCGATGCAATTCTGCATCAGGCTTCAACAGGAAGGAAAGATTGACAACTTCGAAGCGGTTGCGCTTGAACCGCATGGCGGTGATCTGGAAGGTTTCGTTCTAGTCAAAGGAGATAAGGAAATTCTTGGTGAACTGCGATTGGATGAAGAATTCGTGCGAATAATTGTCGGAGTGCAGCTTGTGCATAGCAAAGTAGGGGTAGTCGGCGCTTATGCTGGAGCCGAGATGCAATCATTATTTGAAATTTGGGATCAGCAGGAAGAAAAGTTAATTTAAAAATTGCAACATTCCATAGGTATCAAATAGGAGAAAGTAAATTTCACATAGAAAAATTGCGTTGAGCAATCACTATCAATAGTGATTCATAAGATTTGCATGAACCTTGGGAAAATCCGCTTGCGCTACCGACGCAAAAAGTTAAAATAAACTGTAAATGAGATTTAAACTGCCCGAAATTCCGCCGCCGCAATTAATCTCGGCTTTGCGCGGGTTTAATTTGCTGCCTGCAATAGTTTTTTTGCCGACGCGAAAGCGGTGCGACGAAGCGGCACAGGAAGTCGCGCTCGTGGCAAAAAATTTCAAAACACAGGACGCCGAACGGGCGGAAAAACGCCGCCGTTTTGTCCGCGAATACACCGAAGCTCATCCCGAAATCGCTTATCACAAACATCGCAACACGGTGATTCGCGGCGGCGTCGCTTCGCATCACGCCGGACATATTCCCGGCTGGAAATTGCTGGTCGAAAAGCTGATGGCTGCCGGGCTTCTCGACGCGATTTTTGCCACTTCGACCGTCGCCGCCGGAGTTGATTTTCCGGCGCGGACGGTTGTTATCTCAAACGCCGACACGCGTGGAAACGACGGCTGGCGTCCGCTTTTCGCCTCCGAATTGCAGCAAATGACCGGGCGCGCCGGAAGGCGCGGGCGCGATAACGTCGGTTTTGCCGTTTTAGTGCCGGGCGTTTATCAAAACCCGCTCAGAATCGCCAATTTGCTGCGCGCGCAGCCTGATGCTTTGCAAAGCCAGTTTCGGGCGACTTACACGAGTCTGTTAAATCTGCTCGATGCTTACGGCAGTTTTTCGCAGGTGCGAGAAATTGCCGAACGCTCTTTTGCATTTCGGGAAACTGCCAGAAAAATCAGCAAATTGGAGCGCGAGCGCAGTCGGACTCAAAGTTTTATCGAGCAAAATTTAAAGGAAAGCGGTTTTCAAATTTCGGTTGACGAGGTTCGCGGTTTGGAAAGATTGGCTTCGGCGCGGATGCGTCTGCACGAAAATCTGCCCGACACGCGCGCCGAGTTGCGTCACCGCTGGCTGACCGACAACGTGCAACAAGGTCGTATCGTATCTCAGGGGCGCAGCGGTCGGCGTTTCTTTTTGGTCTTGCAAAAACACGGCGAGAGAGTTGTGGCAATGCGCGAAAACGGGCAAGGCGTGACGCTTCAGCTCTCGCACATCACTCGCATTTACTTTAAAAAATATCCGCTCCACGAAAATTCGCTCGATGACGCTTTTCACGATATTCACGAGGGCAAAAATCCCGCGATTGACGAGCCGAAATTCTCGCGCATCGAAGACGAAAATACGGGCGCGACCGAATTAATCGAAGATTTGATTCAATCGCTGCCGCCCTCTGGTTTGAGCAAGCCTGAGCGCAACGGCTGCTTGCAGGTTTTGTGGAATTTTCTGGAAGACGCCGACGCGCTCGAAAAATTTTCGCGCGACATTGACGTTTTGCGCGGCGAAATCTGGCAGCCGTTTGAAAATCGGGCGAAAGTTCTCGATTCGCTCGGTTATCTCGATTACGTCGGGCAAAAAGTGACGGAAGAAGGGCGCTGGCTTGCCGACGTACGAGTTGACCGCCCGCTGCTTGTCGGCGAAGCTCTGCGGCGCGGGTTTTTTACCGATTACGAATTACCGCAAACTGTGGCGCTAATGGCTGCGCTCGCTTCGGATTCAGACCGGAATTACGGCGATCTGCCGCTCGAAGACGATGTTTTGAAAATTTTGGGCGAGTTTGAAACCGTAGCCTTTGAAATCGCCGGACAGGAATGGCGTTTTGAAGTCGAGCCTGCGCCGGAATTGAATTTTAGCGCCGCTGCAACCGCTGCTTTTTGGGCAAACGGCGCGGATTGGGGCGATTTGGTCGAGGAATCCGGCGCGGCTGAAGGCGATTTAGTTCGGCTTTTATCTCGCACCGGCGAAGCATTGATGCAAGTCGCAGGTCTCGGAAAATCGAATCCGGAAGTTGCCGACGTTGCCGCGCGCGCCGTCGAAATCGTTTTGCGCGAACCGATTCGCTAATTTACCGCTTCGATGCGATCTCTGAAAACATTAACCAGTTTGTGATTTTCGGATAACTTTTCCGCTCTCGTCCAAATTTTTTGGATGACGGATTCAAACTCTTTAAGTTTCATATTTCCGATTTTGATGTGAATAATTTTCGGCGGCGGCGGACTGACAATAATTCGGTGTGAAAAATCAGCGTCTTTGGTGATGATGGTCAGATTATTCTGTTTCGCGTAATCCCAAATTTCACTGTCCGTCCATTGATCGTTAATGTTTTTGACAAAATCGAAATCATTACTCTGCCAGACGCTTATTTTGGCGGGGAGATTAGCGTCAACGAGGAATTTTTTCATACCGAAATCGGTTCAAAGACGTAACTATGCTGCATCAAGTTTGTAGCAAATTTCAGGCACGCGTAAATATCTTCTTTCTCCAAAGTCGGATACTGCTCCAGGATTTCTTCGATTGAATCTCCGCTGCTCAAAAATTCCAGAATTGTCTGCACGGTAATTCTTTTATGACGAATTGTCGGTTTACCGTTACAAATATTTGGATCAATCGTGATTCGGTCTTCAAGTTCGCTCATAAAAATATTATGGCACAACCAACTATTTAGTTGTAAACGGTTTGCGCGAACCGATTCGCTAAGTTTCAAGTTTGCGCGTCGTTTGTTAAACTATTCACGAAAGTTAAAGAGCTTTCATTATAAATTATGCAAGTTTTGCTGGCAGATGAATTCGGATTTTGTTTCGGCGTCGAGCGCGCCGTGCAGATGGTTGAAAAGGCTATCGGCGAAGGCGACACGGTGCGTGCGCTCGGACCGTTGATTCATAACGCTCAGGAAATGGAACGGCTCGAAAAAGAAGGCGTGGCGACGATTTCCGAACCCGTTCAAATCAAACGCAGTGAAACCGCCGTGATCCGGGCGCACGGTGTCACGCCCGAAGTCGAGCGCGAGCTGCGCGAGAGCGCGGCGAAAGTTGTTGACGCGACCTGTCCCTTTGTGACGAAAGTTCAGCGGCTCGCATCGCGGGCAGCGGCGCAAGACCGTCACGTTGTCGTTGTCGGAAACCCGGATCACCCGGAAATGATTGGCGTCAAAGGCTACGCTCCGGCGCACGCTTTTATCGTTAAGGATGCCGAAGAAGTTAAAACGCTGCCGCGTTTAAATAACCCGCTCGTCGTTTCGCAGACGACGATTAAATTAAAAACCTTTCTCGAAGCCGCCGAAGCCGTCAAAGAAAATGCCAACGGCGAAACGCAAATCGTCAATACGATTTGCTCGGCGACGCGCGACCGGCAAGACGCGGCTCGCGCTTTGGCGGGCAAAGTTGATGCTTTTTACATCATCGGCGGGCGGCACTCGTCCAACAGCCGCAAGCTGCTCGCGGTTTGTCTCGAACAATGCCCGAAAAGCTTTCTCATCGAAACCGAAGCGGAAATAAACCCGGAAGACGTGCGCGGCGCGGAGCGTGTCGGAGTGACAGCCGGGGCTTCAACGCCGAATTGGTTGATTGAACGAGTTATCAAGAGTTTGGAAGAAATCGGCGCGGCGCAGGAGAAGCAATTAGCAGCGGTTTAAAATTACAAACAATCGGAATGGAAAAAGGAGACAAAATCTTGTCTCCTTTTTTACTCAAAAAAGCAAGCTGTAAACTATCTGTTGTGAACTATAAATTGTTTGGCAGAAAAACTTTGTTTCTTTGCAGGGCAGTTTATAGTTGAGAGTTGATAGTTTACAGTTGCTGCTGATTTTTCTCTTTATTTTCGGCGAGTAATTCGACGATCATTCGGTTAGTGTCGAATAAAACCTGCTGATAATTTTTATTTTCGACAAACGGGCGTACGGCGACGGTCGTGCCTTCGCGGATGACTTCGAGAATGCCGATTTCGGGCGCGGGAATTGTTAAAACATTCGGTATTTTTGCCAGATTCGCTTCGATTTTTTTCATTACATCGAGCGCGTTTTGTTCGGGCAAAAGCGTCAGGCGCGCGTCAATGCGGCGGTATTCATTTTGTGTGTAATTTTGAATGTTGTCGGAAAATATTTTGTTGTTGCCGACGTAGCTGATGATGTTGTCAAGGGTGTCAATGCGCGTGGCGAACATTCCGATTTCTTTGACGATGCCTGTTACGCCGCCCGCCGAAATCGTGTCGCCGAGCTTGAACGGGCGCAGCACGACGAGAAAAACGCCCGCCGCGAAATTTGACAGCAGACCGCTCCAAGCCGCGCCGATTGCCACGCCGACGCCCGCCGCCAAAGCCGCAAAAGTCGTCGTTTCAAATCCGAAAAAGCCGAGAATGCTGACGATTAAAGCGATGTGCAGCAAAACCGAAATCAACGTGCCGATGTAGCTGTTCAAAGTCGGTTCGGGAACTTGAAGCTCCAACGCTCTGCGCGCCAGGCGGACGACGAACCGAATAATCCAGCGCCCGACGACAAGCGCGACGAGAGCGCCCAAAATTTTCAAACCGATGTTCAAACTGGCTGTTTCCAGATAATTTAAAAGCTCTTGAAAGTTCATAATTTGCGCTGCAAATGCGGAGAGATTTTAAAACGAAAAAAGCGGCGTGTCCAAACACCGCTTTTTTTATTCTGGAAAAATATTAATCGAGTTTTACGGATTCGTCGCGTCGTATTTCGGCAAGCTGATAGCTTGATTCAACATTACGCCGAATTCTGTTCCCGAATTAACTGCCACGTCGCCGCCTTTGGTTTGATTTTCGGCAATCGCGCCGCCGATTCCGCCGATGATGGCGCCGATCAAAGCGCCTTTGCCGCCGCCGACTGCCGCGCCCAAAATCGCGCCGCCCGCGCCGCCTCCGCCGATAAAGATGATTTTGCGGTTTTTCATTTTATTGCGCGAAACGGTTCCTTCGTTGTTGCTTTCTCCTCTTTCCGAATCTAAATCCGTTAGCGAGCCGTTAATTGAACGGCTCGTGCCGTTCGGCAAGCGAACGGATGTGAAAGAAACATCAATCGAACCGGGCTTTCCGCCTTTTCTTGCCGCCGTTACCTCGTCAACGCGCCCGACGATTCTGCTGCCTTCGGGAATCACGACGACTCCGTTGGTCGAATAAACTGGCTCAACCGTTCTGGTTTCGAAAGTATCGCCGACGCGGGCGGTTTTCGAGTTTAATTCCTGTTCGAGCCTGACGCGAATACGTTCGTTTGCCGGAACGGTGTAATAAACGATTCGCGGCGCGACTGGTCTGGCGACGGTTCTCTTAACGGTTGTTTTCTTTCTCACAATCGGCTTTTTGCGCCGCGTTTGCGCGTCGGCAAACGAAACCGTTCCAAGCACAAAAAATGCCAGCAAAAACAGAATCGAAAATCTCACACTCAGTTTTGATTTGTTAAATTTCATCATTTTTATTCTCCTTCTTTCGACGGCAAAAGCCGCCTGTTTACAAAACGTCGGGGAGACCGTGCATTTTGAAGTCAAACGCCCGTGACAAGTTGTCGGCGAATTTTAAATGCAAATGCTCCCAGACAGTTAATTTCAGTTAAAATGCCGCTATTAAAAATAAAAAACCGTCAATTATAAAATTAACACCTTTATCGCGGGCTTGGAACAATATTTTTTGCCGTTTTAAAATTGAGCCGCAACCGTTTTTTGCGTTATGCTATCAAAGTATCTTGCAAGCGCATCCGATTTGCGGATAAACTCGCCTTTCAAACGGCTATTCATTTTAATTAGAGGAAAAGAATATGAAATTTTTAAGCTGCATTCTTGCATTGCTCATCTGCAGCCTTCCGGCTGTCAATGTTTCAGCCCAGGAAATAAGTAAGGAAATACTGGCGCAAGCCGCTCCAAAAACTAATAATCAGCCGTCTGTTTCGACCGGTTACAAGATCAATCCCGGAGACGAACTGGAAATTAAGGTTTTGGGCGAGCCGCAATTTGACGGCAGATATACGGTTGATGAAGACGGGAAAATTGTTTTGGCGTTTGTTAACCAGCCGATTCAAGCCGGATGTCGTACCGAACGGGAACTTAAAGACGATGTTTCCAAGGCGCTTGGAAAGTATTTGAAAAACCCGCAATTCAGCTTGCGTGTTGTCGAAAGGAACACCGCCCCGGCGGTCGTTCATGGTGAAGTTCGTTCGCCGGGAAAAATCGAGATGATGCGACGGGTTCGTCTATTGGAAATTCTTTCATTTACGGGCGGGTGGACGGATAAAGCCGGCGGCACGGTTCAGATTTTCCGCACGCAGCCGATTCAATGCGCGGAACCGGGTGAAGAGCTTGAGCCACAACCTTTGGCGGACGGCTCAAACGTGCCGTTTAAAGTTTATAAATTAAGTGAGCTTAGCTCCGGCAAAAACGAAGCCAATCCGATAATTCGTCCGGGCGACGTTGTAACGGTGCAAAAAGCGCCGCCGGTTTTTGTCGTCGGTGAAGTCAGAAATCCGCCCGCGGCAGATACGTTAACAATTCCCGAAAGCGGTATGATGTTGACCGACGCTATTTATCGCTCCGGCGGTCTGACGCGCGAGGCGAAAAAGAAGGACGTTAAAATTTATCGCCTCAAAACAGGTTCGCCGGACCGCGAAGTTATTTCCGTGAACCTCGATCAAATCAAAAAGCAAAAGCAGAAAGACGTAGCACTCCAGCCCTATGATGTAGTTGAGGTGGAAAAAGCTCCGAAAAGCATCGGAGATTATTTGAGGGAAACTTTACAGGGCGGTTTAGCGACTTTTGGAAACACGCTGCCGGTTCGTATTATGTATTGAAAATCAGGTTATTGATTTTTTAGCGCCTAGTTTTCCGCGGAAAACTAGGCGCTATTTTTTGCTTGCTACGCCGTTGAAGAAAACGTCTAAAACCGCGTCCGACATCGGCGCCAATTCATATCCTTTTTCCGACAAAATCCAATTCGTAGCCATTTCGTCCAAAGCGCCGTAAAGAATTTTCGCACAGGTTTTCGCGTGCAAATCTTTTCTGAACGCGCCCGTCGCTTGACCTTCTTCAAAGATTGCGCGAATCAATTTGAGATATTCGCCAAATCCGGCGGCGGAAAATTCTTCCATAAATTTGGTTGAGCCGCGCAGCTCAACTTGAAAAACAATCGCCAAATCACGATCGGCGCCAAGTCTTGCGAGATGAAGTTTCGAGAGGCATCGCAATTTTTCCTGCGGCGCCCGGCATTTGGCAAGCTCAATGTTCGCCTGTTCGATCCCTTCTGCCATTGTCCGGTCGAAAATCGAGTGGAGAATTTCTTCCTTGCTTTTAAAATAAAGATAAACCGTCCCATCGGCGACTCCGGCGGCTTTGGCAATATCGGAAACTTTCGAGCTGAAATAACCGTTGCGCGCGAAAACTTCGGTCGCCGCTTTTAAAATTGCTTCGCGTTTATCCGTCGAATTTGTGCGAACTTGAGTCATAAAAAGCAAAAGGCTGAATGAGTCGTCATTCAGCCTAAAAAAGTAACCTAAAAAATTGTAATTCGCAATTTGAGATTAAAATGGCGGAGGCTGAGGGACTCGAACCCCCAAGCGATTTCTCGCGGCAGTTTTCAAGACTGCTGACTTACCAATTAGCCTAAGCCTCCGCAAGGGCAAAAGCGAAAAATGAATATAGCTTAAATTTGCCGCGCAAGACAAATGCGATTTTTTCTTTTATTCGGTCAATTCTGCGAGTTTTCGGCGGACAGCTTTGACGCCTTTTGTTCCCAACTCGTTGACTTCGACAATGCCTTGTTTGTTGATGACAACGTGAAGCGGAAACGGGAGGTCGAAAAATCCGTTGCCGATTGGTCTGCCGTAAATCGTCATCATTTGCTGTAGGCTGGCGGGAAAAACTTCGTATTTAAACGGATTTCTTTGCAAAAATCTCTGCACTTTCGGTTGAGCGTCGTGAGCGAAGGCGAGGAAAACAACGTCTTTGTTTTTGTACTCGTCAACAATCCGGTTTAAATCCGGCGTTTCGTGTTCGCAAGCAGGACATTTGATTGACCAGAAATTTAAAACAACGATCTTTCCTTTCAAATCCGACAATTTGTAAGTTTCGCCGCTCAAAGCGGTGGCAACGAAATCGGGCGCGCTGTTTAAAACCTGCGCCGGATAACCGAATTGATTCTTCTGGGCAAACGCCGCTGAAGACAGAGCAAGGGAAAGGAACAGACAGAGTCCGAGATAACGCATTCGAAGTCTCCTCAAGTTTTGAAAGTTTTAAAAGGGTGGAATTGTTCGCAAAGAAACAAACTCGCATAAATTTTGTAGCATTTTTGAGCCGCGAAAACAAGGCGTGAAAATTGAATAAAAAATGATTTTTATTCGTCTGAAAAGGGCATAAAACTACGTTTTTGTGGTATAATTTAGCAATGTTGCTGGAGTCGCTGGAGCTGCAAAATTTCCGCAACGCGAGCGGAAAAATTTTTTGCGGCGAGAAATTAAATATCATCACCGGCGATAACGGACAAGGCAAAACAAATTGGCTCGAAGCGATTTATCTGCTGGCGACGACAAAAAGTTTTCGCACCGCGAAATTGCACGAAGCCATTCGTTTTGACGAAGAATTGGCAATTGTGCGCGGAACGGTGCAGCAATCGGCGGAAATTCATCGCGCGATGCAAGTCGCTTTGCAGGCGAATTCCAAAACTTTGACCGTTAACGGCAAGCGCGAACCCGTCACAAGGTATTTGGGACAGCTTCACGCGGTTGTTTTTACGGCTTCTGAATTAGAGATTGTGCGCGGACAGCCTGAAGCCAGACGGAAGTTTTTAGACGGCGGAATTACGGCGATTTATCCGGCTTTTGTGCAAACGCTGGCGGATTACAACCGCGTCGTCAAGCAGAAAAACTCGCTTCTGCAATCCGCGCAGGAGAATGGTTTTTCGGTTGAGAAAACGCGCGAGCTGCTTGAACCATGGAACGAGCAATTGATTGCTTTGAGCGCGAGAATTTACAAAGCGCGCGTGCGTTATGTCGAATTGCTGCAAGCGGCGCTCGAAAGACGCCTTTTTGAAAAAGAAACAGTGACTATTCGATATGTTTCGCAACTCGAAGGCAAAGGCGATTTATCGGATTATAAAGGTCTTTTGAGCGAAAGATTGAATTTGCGCGTGCAGGCGGAATTGGCATCCGGTTACAGCTTGGTCGGAACGCACCGCGATGATTTGGAAATTTTGTTCGACGGGCGCGATTTACGTACGTTTGGCAGCAGCGGACAACAGCGCAGCGCGCTACTGATTTTGCAGCTTGCGGCGATTCAATTATATTTTGAGCGCAACAATGAATATCCGCTCTTCTTGCTCGACGACGTGGACGCCGAATTAGATCGGAAAAGAACGGCTAAGTTGTTGGAATTTCTAGAGGATAAAACCCAAACGTTCGTTACGACATCTAAAGAAACACTGGTTGAACAATTCAAAAATCGCTCTCGCGTCTTCACCGTTGCAGAGGGAACAATTGCGAATACCGAAGAAGATTTACACGACGATTTTTTTACACAATAAACAAAATTAGAGGACACGAAATTGGTTACAGCAGAAAAAGAACTTAAAGCGAAGAAAGAAAAAACTAACGGTTACGGTGCGGAACAAATCACCGTTTTGGAAGGGCGCGATGCCGTGCGGACTCGTCCGGCGATGTATATCGGCTCGACCGGCGATATGGGATTGCATCACCTTGTTTACGAGGTGGTTGATAACTCAGTTGACGAGGCGCTTGCCGGTTACTGCGACACGATTGAAGTCACGATTCACATTGACGATTCAATCACCGTCGTTGATAACGGACGCGGGATTCCGACCGATATTCACAAGCAGGAAGGGCGTTCGGCGGCGGAAGTAGTTTTGACGGTTCTTCACGCCGGTGGCAAATTCGACTCGAATGCTTACAAAGTTTCGGGCGGTCTGCACGGCGTCGGCGTGTCTTGCGTCAATTTTCTTTCCGAGTGGTTGAAATTAGAAATCTGGCGCGACGGCAAAACGCACGAGCAGGAGTATAAACGCGGAATTCCGGTCGTGCCGCTCAAACAAACAGGCAAAACGCAAAAACGCGGAACGAAAATCACTTTTAAACCCGATGGCGAGATTTTCGATACGACCATTTTTAGTTTTGAAAAACTGTCGGAACGTCTCCGCGAAAAAGCGTTTTTGAACAAAGGCATCCGCATTTTAATCAAAGACGAGCGCGAAGAAATTGAGAAATCGCACGAGTTTTATTACAAAGGCGGAATCGCCGAATTCGTCAAGCATTTGAATAAAAATAAAAGCGTGCTGCACGACGAGCCGGTCTATGTCGAAGTCGTCAACGACACTCTTTCAATTGAAGTTGCGATGCAGTACAACGATTCTTACGACGAAAAAGTGTATTCCTTTGCCAACAACATCAACACCGTTGACGGCGGAACGCACCTTTCCGGTTTTCGTTCGGCGATTACGCGCACTATTAACGCTTACGCTCAATCTTCGGGTTTGGCGAAAGATTTTAAAACATCGCTTTCCGGTGACGACGTGCGCGAAGGATTAGTCGCCGTTATCAGCGTCAAACTGCCGCAGCCGCAGTTTGAAGGACAAACCAAAGGAAAGCTCAATTCGGATGTTAAAGGCGCGGTTGAATCGTTCTTGAATGAACATTTAGGCGAGTTTTTCGAGCAAAATCCCGTCGTTGCGAAAAAGATTATCGGCAAAGCGGTTGACGCCGCCAGAGCGCGTGAAGCCGCCAGAAAAGCGCGTGAAATTGTCCGCAAAGGCGCTTTGATGAGTTCGACTTTGCCCGGCAAATTAGCCGATTGTCAGGAAAAAGACCCGGCGCTCTCGGAAGTTTATATCGTCGAAGGAGATTCGGCGGGCGGTTCGGCGAAGCAGGGACGCGACCGTAAAAATCAAGCCGTCTTGCCGCTCAAAGGTAAAATTTTAAACGTCGAAAAAGCGCGTTTTGACAGAATGCTCGGTCACGGCGAAATCAAGGCTTTGATTACCGCGCTCGGAACGGGAATCGGCAAAGACGATTTTGATGTCAACAAACTGCGTTATCACAAAATCTGTTTGATGACCGACGCCGACGTTGACGGCTCGCACATTCGAACGTTGCTTTTGACGTTCTTTTATCGTCAAATGCCCGAATTGATTGAACGCGGTTACATTTACATCGCGCAGCCGCCGCTTTACAAAGTCAAACGCGGCAAGAAAGAGGAATACATCAAAGACGAGCCTTCAATGACGAAATATCTGATTCGTCAGGCGACGAACGAAATGAAAATTCGTTCGGCGGTCAACGACAAAGTGATCGAAGGCAGAGAGCTAGGCAAATTGCTCGAACAGGTGGTCGCCTTAAAACGCTATCGCGATAAATTTTCTCGGCGCGTGGGAAACGATGTCGAGTTAATGAAAACCTTGATCGCGGCTTTTGCCGGGCGCGACGGCGTAATGTTCACATCAGGCAAAAAGATGCGGCAGATTTTCGACAGCCAGGAATTGATGGCTGGAGTCGAAGGCAAAATCGCCGCTGCCGGTTATCACACCGACATCGAGCAGGACGAAGAACACGGTTTGTGGGAAATCAAAATCGGTTTTCACGGCGGCGGTTCTGTTTTGTTCGATTGGAACTTGGCGAGCCTCGCCGAATTCCAAAAATCGGTCGAAATTTATTCTGCTCTCGAACGCGAAATGCCCGCGCCCTTTGTTATTGGCGAAGAAAATGCGCGTGAAGAAATTCCAAGTCGCGACGAGCTTTTAGAGCGAGTAATGGGCGCGGCGAAAAAGGATTTGGCGATTCAGCGCTACAAAGGTTTGGGCGAAATGAATCCCGAACAGCTTTGGGAAACGACGATGGATCCCGAAAAACGCACGCTGCTGCAAGTTCGAATCGAAGACGCGGTGGAAACCGACGAGATTTTCACAGTTCTGATGGGCGATGCGGTCGAACCGCGCCGCAAGTTTATCGAATCAAATGCGCTCGACGTGCGTAATTTGGACGTGTAATCTTTAGACCGATAATTCGGAAATTGTTCGTTTCAAATAAAAAGGCTTGCTGAAATTAATTTCAGCAAGCCTTTTTATTCTTTAAGAGCAAATAGTTAACGCTTGTTTACCGAATACTGCAAGCCTTGTTTTGTCAGCAAGCGTACCGAATGTTTCCCGTTTCGGAAATAAGATTTTCAATATAAGCAACCGATTCTTCTTTTAATCGAAGCGATTTGATTGCAGCCGAATCTGGCATTTTCTTCAGCGCTGAAGAATTTGATTAAAAGAAGTTTTGAAAAGATTTTGCTCTTACATTGATAACAATGAACAATTGCTTGTTCAAATTACCTGAGAAGGAGAAATAATAATATGTCACCACAAAAAGAACAGTTTATCGCCTGGTTGAATGACGCTTACAGCACAGAATTGGCGTTAATGCCGGTTTTGAAAAATCACGCCGCGGACGCCGAAGAATACCCGGAAATCCACGACCGCAATATGCGGCACCTCGAAGAAACGCAACGTCAAGCCGAACGGCTCGAACAATTGATTACCAGCCTCGGCGGTAAAGTTTCGACCGCCAAATCGCTCTTCGGCACTATGCTCGGTCAGGGACAAAGCATCAGCACCGAATTTTTCCAGGATGAAATAACCAAAAACTTCCTTGCGGATTACGCCGCCGAACATTTTGAAATCGCTTCGTATAAAGCATTGATTGAAACTGCCCGGCAAATCGGCGAGCATCAATGCATTCCGGTTTTGGAAGAAATTCTTCGAGAAGAAGAAGCGATGGCGCGCTGGATTGAAGAACATCTGCCGCTCGCCATTCGGATTGGCTTGGAAAAAACAACTACGTCAAACGGCGGTAGACGCCGCAGAAGAAGCAGCGGTTTTTACGGAAAATTACAGCAAAATCAGGCTTTGAGCACGGTTGTTATCGGCGGAGCAATCGGTGCAGTCGCGCTTTACCTGATGAATTCAAACAAAAATCAACATCAAACGCATCGAGTTCAAAAAATAAGACACATCCCGCATCGAGAAGTCGAAGGTACAGCCGGACGGCACATCTCGACTGGGACAACTGAAACCGGCTCGATAGCGACGGACGAATCCGGCAGCTCGACGGCTGAAATTCGGACTTCGGATAATTTGACCAGAGCGGCAAAAGGAAATTCTCGATGACCGATAAACGCAGACAGCATCTTGAATTAGTGGCGGCGAGCTTGACTCAGGCTTATTATTCGGAGCATACCGCCGCCAGCCGCGATTACCGAGAGTTGCTGGATACGTTTAGTTACATTTTGGAGGCTCTCGTCGAAAAGGACAGTTTGCCTCCGGGTCACTCGCCGCTAACGGCAAGCGATTCGCTGGCAAATCCGCTAACCGCCGATTCAAGAGATTAAATCAAAAATGCCTGTTTCGTCGCGACGAAACAGGCATTTTTAAAAGGCAGTTAAAAACTATTGCTTAGACGGGTAAACTAATCTCGGATCAACCGTTTTGCCGTCAATTCGCACTTCGTAATGTAAATGCGGACCGGTTGAACGCCCGGTCGAACCGACCAAACCTATTTGCTGACCGCTGACAACCGCATCGCCGACTGAAACGTCGTAGCGCGCGAGATGGGCGTAACGAGTCGTCACTTTTCCATCGGCATGTTCGATGATAACTACGTTGCCGTAACCGCCGTCCCAGCCGGAAAAAGTAACCGTTCCTTTGGCTCCCGCAACAACGGGCGTTCCCAGAGGAACTGCGACATCCAAGCCTGAGTGAAACTCTACAAAACCGAATTCGTCGAACGGGTTGTTGCGAACTCCGTAGCCGCCCGTAATTCTGCCGCCGTGAACCGGAAAAATCGGAAATAAGATTCCGCCGTTTGTGTCTTTGCCGTTTCGGTAAATGCCGGCTTCCGGTCTTTTCATTTGCAGAGACCGCACTGCTCTCAATTCATTGCTTCCGCCTACATTGTCAGCCAAAACAGCAGCAGAGTTGATTGAATTCGGGCTTGTGCCTTGCGACCATATTGTCACGGCGTTAAACGAGTTATAGACGAGAAACGCGGTGGCGACTAGAAAAACCGACGAAACCAGAAAAGGCGTGGCGGCACTTTTAGCCTTATTTTTTAAAGAGAGTTTATCTTGTTGATTAAAAAAGCCGTTTAATTTAAGAAAAAATGCGGCAAAACTATTAACTTTCATTTCTTATCAGTATAAATATTTGAAAAAATCAAAACGTGCAAAATTATAAAACGTTTTAGATATGGTAAAAGGTTCGCAAAAGAAGCGTCAACCAAGGTTAATTTTATTGATTCGGGATTTGGATGAAGATAAACGCCCGAAGGCTGTATTCAAATTTCATAATCTCCAACAGGAAAATATGTCGAAAACCCCGGTTCTTTCAATTAAAAACGAGCCTCGACGCCTTTGATTGAACGCACAGTGTCGCGGGCGATCAACAATTCTTCGTCGGTCGGAATAACATAAGCGGCGAGACGCGAATTGGGTTTGCTGATTAAACCTTCGGCTCCGGCAGTGTGAGCCGCATTCGATTCTTCGTCAATCTCCAATCCCATCCATTCGAGATTTCGGCAAATCTGTTCCCGAATTTCCGGCGAATTCTCGCCGATTCCGCCCGTGAAAATAACCGCATCGGCTCCGCCCATCGCGGCGAGATACGAGCCGATATATTTTCGCGCCCTGTAACAAAAAATTTCTATTGCCAATTTTGCACGCCGGTCGTCGTTTTCCTTTGCTTCGGCAATCAACTCGCGCATATCGTTGGTTAAACCGGAAATCCCCAAAAGACCGGATTGTTTATTGAGCAGAGTTTCGATTTCCTGCACGGTCAAGCCTTCTTTTCCGACCAGAAAATCTACAATTGAAAGGTCTGCATCCCCCGAACGAGTTCCCATCACCAAACCTTCGAGCGGCGTCAATCCCATCGAAGTGTCAATCGAGTCGCCATTTTTTATCGCCGCCGCCGAACAGCCGTTGCCGAGATGCAAAGTGATGACGTTTGTTTCGTCGCGTGAAATTCCGCGCATTTGACGATAGCGATAAGCGACATAGCGATGCGAAGTCCCGTGAAAACCGTAACGACGGACGCGATGTCGCCGATAAAGCTGATACGGCAGCGCGTAAAGATAAGCATAATCGGGCAGCGTTTGATGAAACGCGGTATCGAAAACCGCTGCTTGCGGCAAACCCGCGCCAAGAACTTCGCGGGCGGCGATGATTCCCTTGATATTTGCCGGATTGTGCAGCGGAGCCAGCTCGATGCAATCTTCAATTCCGCGCAAAACTTCATCCGTTATCAAAACCGAACGGGTAAAATGCTCGCCGCCGTGTACGACTCGGTGTCCGACCGCCTGAATGTCCGAAATGCTTTGTACCGAATCAATTTCGGCTTCGGCGGAAATCAACCAGCGCAAAACCAGCTCGACCGCAGCGCGGTGGTCTCTGATTGGAGCCGCCGAACGCTGCGCCGCTTTACCTTCGGCTTGCAGATTGATTAAGCTCGCGCCGCCGATTCGCTCAACTGTGCCGCGAGCCAGATGCCGGTCTGTGTTCTGCTCGATACGTTCGAGATCAGTGTCAATAAGTTGAAATTTGAGCGAAGAACTACCGCAATTTAAAACTAAAATGTTCATTCCGCTAAACAGATTATCGCTATCTGCGGGCGATGTGAATTGCAAAAGTATGCGGGAAAATCAAAACGCGCGGCTATCGAGGTTAGAGCAAATTTTATCGAAGGTCGTTGGTCGTCCTTTCGGTTACGCTTGAGAGAGCGGCAAGCTCGCCGGACGTGTGCTTTTTAAACGTATCAATGAATGAAACACGACGCTTTGGCAATTCGGCAATTCCCGGCGCTTCGTCCAACTCGTTTTGGTTCAATCGCTGCCGAATTTGTCTGGCGTGCAAAATATCGGCAAAACCTTTGCCGAAAAAGAAAAATGCCGGAATCAGCAGAAACAACCAGAGCAGACTGCTGACCGAACTGTTCGTTGCGCTCAAGAGAACCGCAACCATAAAAAAGCCGTCGCCAACGATTACGCTGCCAATGCCGTTGCTCGTCAACTCGTCCGGGTCTTTTGAATTAAATTTCGTCAAATTCTCGTTAACGGTTTTCTTATCTAAAGAGTTTTGCTTGATTGGTGCAACCGCAGCATTTTCCAAATTATTTCCGCATTTACGACAGAAATTCATTGCTTTATCGTTTTGGTTTCCGCATTTTGAGCAAAACATAATATTTGAACCTCGCTTAAATTTCCCTACGCCAAATTAACTTTTAAGTTTCAGCTCAAGCCGCTCAATTTGGAATTTAACCAATAAATTGCTAAACATAACCGTTGAGTTTTTGAAAGAAGGTATGAACGACGGAAAAATAGAAAACCCGCGGGCGGAAATTGACCGGATTGATGCAGAATTGCTCGGTTTATTGAACCGCCGCGCTGAGATTGCGTTAAAAGTCGGGGCGGCGAAAAAACAGGTTGACACTTCGCTCTGCGATCATCATCGCGAACACGAAGTGATTGCCAGATTGTGCAGTCAAAATCCGGGACCGCTCGGCGCGGCAAACGTCGCAAGTATTTTTCAACGAATAATGGATGAATGTCTGCACATTCAGCAAAGCGCATTTCAAGCCGAGCCGAAAACTGATAACGCCGAACCGACACAAATGGTTTTGGACAAAAAAGCGCGCGTGGCTTTTCTCGGCGAACGCGGGACGTTTAGCGAGGAAGCCGTAATCGGGCTTTTGGGCGAAAACTGCGAGCTAGCCCCGCGCCCGACTTTTGAAAATCTTTTTGCGGCAATCGGCGACGGCAAGGCGGATTATATTTTAGTTCCGCTCGAAAACACGCTCGTCGGCTCGGTTCATCGCTGCTACGATTTATTGTTGGAAAGTTCGTTGAGCATCGCGGCGGAAATTATTCTGCCAATTTCGCATTTTTTAATCGGTTGTCCGGGGGCGTCTCTGGGAACTATAAAAACGGTCGAATCACATCCGGTTGCGTTGGCGCAGTGCGAGCGTTTCTTTGCCGCGCATCCGCATTTAAACCGAATAGCTGCCGACGATACGGCGGGAAGCGTGCGCCGCGCAATTGAAAGCGGCGATTTAACCAGAGCGGCGATTGCCGGAAAGCGCGCCGCAAAAATCTACGGCGGAGTTATTTTGCAAGAGCATCTCGAAGACCACAGCGAAAATTTCACTCGTTTCGCTCTGCTCTCCGCCGATTCAAACGTTTCGACTGAGGGCAATAAAATTTCGCTCGTTATACGTTTGTCGCATCGTCCGGGCGCGCTTCATGACGCGCTGCGTCCTTTTGTGCGGCGTGGAATTGATTTGCTCAAAATCGAAAGCCGCCCGATCAAAGGGCGTCCCTGGCAGTATAATTTCTATCTTGATTTGCAAGCCCCGTCGAGCGAAAGCGAGTTGCGCGGCGCTCTCGATGAAATCCGAAGTCAGGCGGAAGAAGTTCGTTATCTCGGAAGATATTTTTCGGTTGAAATATCAAACAACAGATAAATTTTCAATCCTGAATTTTGTGATTTTGGAGAAGACCGAAATCGGTAGTAAGGTTTTTACTTTGCGTCCTTCGCGTTCAAATCTTAGCGTCCTTTGCGGTTAAATTCCGCAAAATGAGAAAATAACCGCAAAGGACGCAAAGGCTATCGCAAAGAACGCGAAGATTTTTTATTCTTAATGAGCGTTATTTTAAAACAGTATGATTCTGATTCTTAAACCACACGTAACCGCCGAAAGCCGCGAATATCAGCAGTTGCTCGGACATCTCAAAAGGCTGCAAAACATTGAGCTGCGAGTTCACCGCGTACAAGGTGCGGAGCAAACTCTGACCGAAATATATTTAATCGGTCACACTTCAACGCTTTCCATCGAAGATATGCGCCGTTTGCCCGGCGTTGACCACGCTGTCCGCGTTTCGGAAGAATATCGCGTGCTTGGGCGGCATAAAAACGACAACCGAACCTCTCATTTCGATTATCAAGGCGTTCGTTTCGGGCAGGATAATCTAAATGTTTTCGCAGGTTTATGCGCGGTTGATTCGCCCGAAAGCGTTGAAGGAATGATGCGCGCTCTGCGCGACAACGGGCAGGTTTGCACCCGGATGGGAGCTTACAAACCGCGCACCAGCCCGTATTCTTTCCAGGGACATGGCAAAAACTGCTTGCCGTATGTTTTCGAGCTTGCCGGAAAATACGGAATCCGCGTAATCGCAATGGAAGTCACGCACGAATCTCACGTTGAGGAAATTAACGAAGCGCTTCATCAAACCGGAAACCCGACGGGCGTGATGCTGCAAATCGGGACGCGCAACACGCAAAATTTTGAGCTTCTAAAAAGCGTCGGGCGGCAGCAGGAATTTCCCGTTTTGCTCAAACGCGGTTTCGGAATTACGCTCGACGAATC
>DASWLV010000217.1:0-2325 GCA_036400075.1 Pyrinomonadaceae bacterium | reverse complement strand
GTAATCGTCAATTGTCCGCCCGGCTGCGGACCTTCCACAACGAGCGGTTTCATATTGGCGCGCGCCGCGTAAATCGCCGCCGTTAAACCAGCCGGACCCGAACCTAAAATAACTACTTTGCGATGCGTTTTTTCCATTTTGAATAAAATTTTCGACAAAAAATCCGTCTCAGTATAGCCTTTATCAATATTTTATAGTATAACTAGCCGAACTGCGTTAGTCGAACCGACGCGAATTCAGCACCAAAGTGGTTTTCGCAAAATAAAATCGTTTCCCGAAAACGCGCGTGTTCAAAGGAAAAATTGAAAAGGGCGAAGCTGAAGTTTTATTTCTCCCTTAAGAAAAGCGTTTGGCTTTGCAACAATGGGAACTCAATCGAAATTTGACGAAAAACGTTTTGCTTTGCGGATGGCTTTGCGGCTGCCGATTGTCGTTTCGGGCAGAAGCGAGGACGGCGCGGCTTGGAGCGAACCGACCGAAACCGACGATATTTCCACATCGGGCGCGCTTTTCCACCTCAATCAAAAAGTCACCGTCGGCGACGAATTATACATTCGCTCGCACCGACCCGACGGCAATGCGGTTGAAGTGACGGCTCGCGTCGTTCGCATCGCTCCGGCAATTTTCGGAACGGCGCGAATCGGCGTTCAAATCCTCGAACCCGCCGACAATTGGCTACGTTTGTTCGTCGCCTGGGTTGCGGACGACAACACGACATCCGGCGACGATGAAGAATAATTTCTAAAACTCCAATTCCAGTTCGACGATTTGCATTATTTGTAACCGAACTGTTCGAGTTTTTCTATTGTAACGCCCGAAGATTTTCCCTTAACACTCAAAATTCGTTCGACATATTTGGCAATCACATCGGCTTCGAGATTAACCGCGTCGCCGTTTTTTAAAGCGTGCAGATTCGTCAATTCCCAGGTTTTCGGAATAACAGCGATTTCAAAATATTCGTCGGTTAAATTCGCCACCGTCAAGCTGATTCCTTCGACCGAAACCGAGCCTTTAAAAACAAGATAAGCGGCAATTTCCGGCGGATAACCAATTCGAATCGTCCAAAAATCTCCGGCTTGAGCGGCGCTTAAAAATCGTCCGCGCGCGTCAACGTGACCTTGCACAATGTGACCGCCGAGACGGGTTTGGGGCGTAACGGCTCTTTCTAAATTAATCAGCGAGCCGACGCGCAGATCGCCGATTGTCGAGCGCCGCAAAGTTTCGTCAGAAACATCAGCGGCGAACGAATCTTTCATAACGTTTAAAGCCGTCAGACAAACGCCGTTGACTGCAATCGAATCGCCTTCACGCGCGTCGTTAGTCACCGTTTTCGCTGCAATAACGATTCGCGCGCCGGCGGCGTTTTTTTTCAAGTCTTGAACTCTTCCCAATTCTTCAATTATTCCGGTAAACAATAAATCCCCTTTCACCTACTCTTAGCGAGCGCCACCGAGTAATTTTGAGCGTATATGAAATTTAAAAATAAACTCAAAAACCCTCGATGTGCGCCAGTAGTAGATACATTTTTAGATACAGGATTAAAAAGCAATATTAAATTGTCAAACATCCTTGAGCGGTTCGCTAATCAGCGCCGCTCTAATTTTCAATATTCTTTAGAAACCGAACTGCCAAAACTGACAAAACCAATCAGTTAGTCGAAATCAAACAAATCACTTAAAAACCCCTCACGTTTTTTATGTTTTTTGTGGTGTCCGTAATGCGGCTCATCCGAGTCGTGTATTCGGTGCTGTTGATTAAAACCGGATTGATATGGTTGATTGAATCCGGGCTGATTCGGCTGATTAAAGCCGGATTGACCGGGTTGGTTGAAGCCTGATTGATTTTGTTGATTAGAACCTGGCTGGTTCGGTTGATTAAAGCCGGATTGCCTGTATTGATCCTGGCTTTGATTTTGACCGGCAAAGCCGCCTGGAGACGCTGTTGCACCGCGCTCGATAATCTTGTCTAATTCGCCGCGATCAAGCCACACGCCGCGACATTTCGAGCAGTAATCTATCTCAACGCCTTGACGCTCCATCATAGTTAATTGAATATTGCACACCGGACAGTTCATAGTTTTATCTCCTTTTTAAGTAAAAAATATTCAGAAATCTTTATTGAGACGGCTTGCCCGTCATCGGTACAAAACGCACCTGCATCGTTCTCTTTTCAGTGACGCCCTTTTTTGTCTTTTTGATTACGACCATCTCTTGATTTGTGTCTCCGACCGGAATCACCATTTTCCCATTCACAGCAAGCTGGTCAACCAGCGCTTGGGGAATTTCATCGGGCGCTGCCGTGACGACAATTGCGTCAAACGGCGCT
>DASWLV010000216.1:0-6416 GCA_036400075.1 Pyrinomonadaceae bacterium | reverse complement strand
GCGAATGTTCAAATCTCTTTGCGGGAACGGGATTTCGATGTTGTTCGCTTTAAATTTATCCCAGATGGCGAAATTCAAATCGCTGAGCAAAACGGTTTTTCGATGCAGTTTAGCCTTGCTCCACACCCACAATTCAAAATTGAGCGAGTTGTCGCCGAATTCGAGCAGACGTACGGTTGGCGCGGGTTCTTGCAAAACATCGGGGTTTTCAGTCCCGACTTCGCACAAAAGCCGTTTGACCAGATTAACGTCCGAATCGTAAGACACACCGACCGGAACTCGCAGTCGAATGCGCGGATTGCGGCTGTCGTAAGTCCAGTTGATTACGTCTTCGGTGATTAGTTTGCTGTTCGGGATGATAATGGTTATGTTGTCGTTGGTTTTGACGACGGTGCTGCGCGCGCCGACGGAGACGACTTTTCCGTCGCTGCCGTCAACTTCGATTCGGTCGCCGATTTTAACCGGGCGTTCAAATAAAATAATAATCCCGGCGATAAAATTACTCGCCACGTTTTGCAAACCGAAACCGACTCCGATTCCGACCGCGCCCGCCAAAACATTGAGCGTTGTCAGGTTTATTCCGACGGTTTGCAAAATCACGAGAAAACCAAGAAACAAAATCGCGTAGCGTGAAACTGTGCCGATTGCCTGCTGCGCGCCGATGTCGAGATGCGTTTTCGACAACAATCGCGCGGTCATCAAATCTCTCAGCTTTTTCGACGCCCAAAACAACAAAACCGTAAAACCGATGACATAAATCAAACTGAGCGGCGTAATTTTGGCTTCGCCGAGAGGAAAGAGGTTGTAATGCAGAATCCTGCTAAAATAATCTAAAAAATCACCCATAAATATACTTTTTGTCTTTTCTAAATTTCCTGTCCTTATAAAAGGGAAGAAAAAAACGCCGTAAAAGTTGCTTTTTTACCGAATTTCGCGGTTTACTTTGCCGTTTTGCGGGAAATTTGTTTTGATTTCTATAATTTATGCGAATCAAAATTAGAAAAACTTTGCGCCCTTTGCGTTAGCCTTTGCGTTCTTTGCGGTTAAGTTTTCTGTCTTTTTATCGGATTAAACCGCAAAGGGCGCAAAGTTTTTCGCAAAGGACGCTAAGAAGAATTTGATTCTTGATTTTCAAAGTCTATTCTTAATTCGCATAATTTGATTGATAAAAATTTATGACAATTCCATTTATCGAAGAAAACGATCAAACGCTGGCGAGAAAAGAGCATTTGGAAAAATTGCGCGTTCTGGTCGGCAATGTTTATCCGAACAAATTCGACCGCACCGCAGTTTCCGGCGCGGAAGATACGATTACAAATCTGGTTAATTTTGCCCGCCCGATTAAAGAAAAATATGTTGCCGAAGGCGAACAGCCCGCGCCGGAAGCTAAAGACGCAGCAAACGCGGAATTAAATCAATATCGCGTCCGCACATCAGGGCGTCTTGCGGTTCCGCCGCGTGTGATGGGCAAAGCCGCATTCGTTCATTTGTCCGACGGAGTTGAGCGTTTGCAGATTTACGTCAGAAAACAGGACGTGAAAGCCATCAGTAACGATACTTATCAGCAGATTGAAACGGAAAATTCGGGCTGGGAGATGTTTAATCTGCTCGATCACGGCGATTTCGTCGGCGTCGAAGGCTATTTGTTTGTGACGAAAACGGGCGAGCTTTCGATTCACGTTGAGACGATTCAGTTTCTGGCAAAAGCGATGCTTCCGATGCCCGACAAAATGCACGGAATCGAAGACCCGGAAACGCGCCGCCGTTATCGCTACATTGATTTGATCGCTTCGAGCCTGAAAGTCGAACGCGAACCGGGCGAATTGACGACGCGCGAAGTCTTTGAACGCCGCGCTCGTCTGATTAGCGGAATGAGAAATTATCTCGACGCGCACGGCTACATCGAAGTCGAAACGCCGATTCTCACACCTAAAGCGACCGGCGCGGCGGCGAAACCTTTTGAAACTTATCATAATGCGCTCGATATTAAACTTTACGCCCGCATCGCGCCCGAACTTTATTTAAAACGCCTTGAAGTCGGCGGTTTTGAAAAGGTTTATGAATTAAACCGCAATTTCCGCAATGAAGGTCTCTCGCAACGCCACAGTCCCGAATTCACGATGCTCGAATTTTACTGCGCTTATATGGACGTGAACGGAATGATGGATTTCGCCGAAGCGATGATTAAAGAATCAGTGCAAAAAGCAAACGGAACATTGCAAGTTGAATACTATGATAAGAATTCTCCCTTTAAAAATAAGAAGTTAAAACTAATCAATTTCGAGAAATTCAATAAACTTTCAATGAAAGAAGCAGTCGCTCAGTATTTGAAAGGAATAATGCCCAAATACTTTTCTACTGAATTTGATGATTCATTTTTAGATGACTCGTCCTTTTTGCTCAAAGTTCGATTTTTTCTAAGGATGGAGGATGAAGCATTCCTTGACCACACATTAGAACAAATGACAAACGCCGATTATTATTTAACTAATAAAGAGCAGCTAAAACGAATCCAATCTAATTGGGTTAAAGCAGAAGACGAAGCAGCAAAAGACAATGAATTCAACAATCTTCTTAAAGCTAATAAAGATAAACTTATTGTAGATATTTTTGAAGAAGGCGTTGAATCAACTTTAGGTTTTGTAGAGAATTCAGACAAAATTGAAGTTACTCCGACATTTATTGTTGATTACCCAAAATCAATTTCGCCATTGTCGAAAGCTTCGCCGCAGAATCCGCAGATTGCCGAGCGTTTCGAGCTTTTCATCAACGGAATGGAATGCGCGAACGGTTTTTCGGAGTTGAACGATCCGCAGGAACAGTACGAGCGTTTTTTAGACCAAGCCGGAGAACGTGAGCGCGGCGACGATGAAGCGATGGTTTTGGACGAAGATTACATTCGCGCTTTGAGCTACGGAATGCCGCCCGCCGCCGGAATCGGAATCGGAATTGACCGTCTGGTGATGCTGCTGACAAATCAACATTCGATCCGCGACGTGATTCTCTTCCCGCATATGCGACCGGAACGCGGCACAACGGAAGAATCCGAAACCGAATAATTATTTAAGAATTGTCCGATTACAAAGCGCCGAAAGGCGCGATGATGAGTTAGCCAGTGGTGAGCGCAGCGAACCTCTGGAATGCAAACGCGAATATTAAACGCGCACCGGATGGTGCGCAACATCCGTTGATAATTGTTATGTTTCGCCCCTGCCGGGGCTGGCACGTTTGGGTGACGTTTTCCAGAGGTTCGCTGCGCTCACCACTGGCTAACTCATTGTCGTGCCTTCGGCACTGAAAACGGTATTTTTAAATTGAAAAACCATTCTTATTTTTTATGCCTTCGACGCATACGAGCTTGCATTATCATCTTGTTTTTTCAACCAAAGATCGGTTGCCTTTGATTACCGCTGATTGGCGCGAGGATTTGTATGGTTATATGGGCGGAATCGTGAAAAATCAGGGCGGGGTTTTGTTGGCGATTGGCGGAATTGAAGACCACATTCATTTGCTTGTCGGGCTGACTGCTTCGCATCGTCTCGATTATTTTATGCGCGAATTAAAGGCAAGCTCGTCCGGTTGGGCGCATCGCGGCGGAAAACCGAATTTCGCATGGCAAAACGGTTACGGCGCTTTTGCTGTCGGTGCGACGAGTTTGGATAAAGTTAAAAATTATATTCGTCATCAAATCGAACATCATCACGGAAAAAACTTTCAAATCGAGTACGTCGAATTGCTAGAATTGAGCAATGTCGAATACGACGAAAAATATTTATGGTAAAGGAGCAATAATGTTTACCGACGTAGAATCACAACTCGAAAGCATCGAAGCGATTTTTGCGGAAGCAATAGAAGACGGTTTAAAGCTGGAAGAACCGCATCTTTTTAGTTTTTATTTTATTGACGCCGAAATTGAGAAGCTCGGAAAACTGGGTGAACAGCTTGAAGAACACGGTTACGATTATATCGGCGTTTTCGAGCTTGAAGACGAAGAAACCGACAAACCGACCGGCGAATATATGCTGCACGTTGACAAAGTCGAAACGCACACGGCTCATTCGCTTGCCGAGCGCAACGTCGAGCTTGCCCGAATCGCACAGGAAGCAGGCGTTACGGCTTATGATGGCTGGGAAGTCGCCGAGCTTGAAGGCGAGGAAGATGACGAAAACGCCGAAGAATGAAATCGTTGCACCGATGCAAGTTAAAAGAAAAAGGCGAAAATTTATTTCTCGCCTTTTTTAGTCATATCAAGTCAATACCGCCTTGCGTACTGACTTACGGCTGAACTGCCGCAACCGCTTTGTCCGAGGCGTTGCCGAAGTTCAATCCGTTGTAACCTTGAACGGACAACAACAGCGCCCAAATCTCTCCGCGACGAATTGAAACATCAGCCTTTCCGTCGCCGTTGTAATCGGCAACGACGGGAACGTCGCCGTTTAAACCGAATTGGACGGCGGCAAAATTGTAATTGCCGCTCTCGGTCGAAAGCTGTTGATACCAAACTCCGTCGCTCGGACGATAAACCGTGATGTCGGTTTTGCCGTCGCCGTTATAATCCGCCGGAACGGGAATGTCGTTGCTTGCGCCCCATTGTACTGCTCTAAATTCGTTGTTCGAACCGCTCGCCTGCCAATACCAGCCGCCGTTTGACGGGCGGTAAACCGCAATGTCGGCTTTCGAGTCGCCGTCAAAATCAACTTCGCGCAAAAGCACATCGGTAGCTAATCCGAAATAAACGGCGCGCATTTGATTGTCGGAGCTTTGCAGAATGAACCAAATCTGGCTGCTCGGTCTAAAGACGGCAATATCCGTTCGCCCGTCGCCGTCATAATCCGCCGCGACGGGTTTGTCTTCCGCTAAGCCCCAGCGGACGGCTTTGAAACCGGCGGAGGATTGCTGCAAATACCACATTCCTTCCGACGGGCGGTAAACCGCGATGTCCGTCTTTCCGTCGTTGTCGTAATCAGCCGGAGCGGTGATGTCGCCGTTTTTCCCGAAATGAGTTATCACGGTTTGATTCGTGCGGCTCGAACGAATCGTCCAGATGCCGGTTGTTTGATTAAAGAGAGCCAAATCGGAACGTCCGTCGCCGTCAAAATCAAAACGCGGTTTTGCCGAAGAGCTTAGCCGTTCGTCGGCAAGCAGGCGAGCCAAATAACTGCGTGTCACGTTTCCGCCGCCGGTGCTAATCGTCGTAAAAGCCCCGCCAACCAGAACTCGTCGCTGATTATCGAGCGTTAAGCTCAAAACTTCCTGATTGACGTTGACCAGAGTCGCATCCAAAGTGCCGTTTTCATTTAGCACTGCCAAATTCAGGCGCGGCTCATCGTTAAATTTCGTAAACGCACCGCCGACTAATATTTTTCCGTCGGCAAATGTGAGCAAAGCGTTTATTTTTCCGTTCACCACGCCTGTTTTAAAAGTCGTATCCGTCGTGCCATCCGAGTTTAAACGAACGACTTCGCTGTTTGCTTCGGTTGCGGATTGCGCTCTGCCGACGAGAATCTTACCGTCTGCGAGCAAAACCAGGGCTTTCACGATTCTTTCGTCTTCCTCGATGATTTGAAAAGTTGAATCTAGGCTGCCGTCGGCATTCAAACGTGCGACAAAACCTTTTGTAATGCTCGTTGTATTGGCTGGGATTAAATATTTGCCGCCGATAACGATTTTACCGTCGGGCTGCACGAATAAATCATAAATGTAAAATGCCTTAATCTCTTTTCTGTAAGCGGAGTTGAAGCTAGTGTCCAGGCTTCCATTCTGGTTGAGGATTACCGGCGTAGCAGGATCATTCGAGGACCCGTTGCGAGAAGTTCCGATTAAAGATTTATTGTTCGGAAGGATGATAATCTTGTTTTTCCCGGCTCGGTTAACGAGGGCAAGGTCAGGAATCTGAACGGACAAATTGTAGCTTGCATCTATACTTCCGTCAGAATTAAGACGTACGAAATTACCTTTCTCTGCTCCGTTGACGACGTACCTGAACGAACCTGAAACCATTACTTTGCCGTCACTTTGCAAAGCCAGATTGTAAATCTCGTTGATGTAAAGAAAGCGATTTGCTCCGGTCGTGCTGATCTGAAACGAATCGTCGAGTGTTCCATCCTCGTTCAAGCGAGCCATGCGATAGTGGTTGACGTTGTTAATCAAATCGAAATTGCCGCCGATGATAATTTTGTTGTTCGGTTGAACCGCAAAGGCGCCGACTCTGCCCGGCGAAGCGACTTGAAAACCCCTTCCCGTATTAAAAGAAGCGTCGCGTGTGCCGTCCGCGTTAAAACGCACGAAGAAATTGATCGGGGTCGTTGACAAGGTGTTTGTTTGCTCGCCAATCAACACTTTTCCGTCCATCTGCATGGCTAAAGAATAAATACCAATATTTTGCTGCGTGTAAGGAGCATAAGAGGTATCCGGCG
>DASWLV010000215.1:0-8451 GCA_036400075.1 Pyrinomonadaceae bacterium | reverse complement strand
GTCTTTCAGATTGATCGCGGCGAGCGTGATGCCTGGACGATGCACGCCGAGCATTTGCGCCATTCCGTCCTGCGTAACTTGCAGCACATCGCCTTCAATCCGGTCGCTCAGCATCAACAGCCAGCGAGCCATTCGCGCATTGACGGTGTGATGTTTGTTGCAGGCTCCGGCTTGTGCGACCTGTTCGAAGAAAGCGAAGATATAGCTCAACGACAACTGCCGCAGAATCGAGTTTGTTTCAAACGCCTCGCGGAATTTATCGCTCGGAATTCGCAGACACTCGCCGGTTGTTTGAACCGTAGCCTCGCGCGGAGTCGTCATCGAAGAAAGCGCGGGCGCAACTCCGAGAAGCCCTTCATTACCGATAATCCCGTTTTCGATGCTCGTCCCGTCGTCAAAAACCGTTACGGTCGAAATAATGCAGTCTTCGGGGAAATAAACGTATTTAATAGGTTCGTTCGGCTGGTAAACAACCTCGCCGTGCTTTAATTTAACTGATTTTAAATCCGGTTTGATTTTTTCAAATTCATTAAAAGGTAGTGAGTTTAAAATCCGGTTTCTCGCCTGATTTCTTGTTATTGTGGCGGGAGATGCAAGCATTTAATTTACTCCTTAATTCATTATTGCCCCTAGTTCGTGCTGACATAATATAATTCTGTTCTGTATCGTTTGCAACGGAAAACAAATACGTCTTTTGTTTTATATCGAACAATTTAACACGAATATTATATTGATTCGGTATTGTTTGATACATACGAGCAGGTCTCCGCTTTGTAAAATCGCAATATATTTTGTTAACCGGTGGTCTTTATGCGTAAGCTGCCATTGCGCCGGTGACTTTTCGACCTCTGGGTTTTTGAAGTGAGAAAGCATTAATCGGAATTGGAAAGCAAACTTTAGCCCTTTTTCCCTGTTTGTTTTGCCCTCGCCGCTTAATGCTTTTTCTTTTTTTTGTAAAAAAATCCCTTTATTTGAACTTAATTATGAGAATTGAAAACATACGGACAATCGCAGGAGCAAATGTTTACAGCCATCAGCCGGTTATTTTAATGCGGCTCAACCTGGAAGATTTAACCGAAAAAGAAAGTCGGGAATTTGCAGGTTTTAACGAACGATTGCTCGAATTGCTGCCCGGATTTGCCGAGCATTTTTGCAGCAAAGGTCGCGCGGGCGGTTTTATCGAACGGCTCGACGAAGGCACTTATTTCGGTCATATCGTCGAACACGCTGCAATCGAATTAATGACGCTCGCCGGAATCGGCTCCAATCACGGCAAAACTCGCTATGCCGGAGCGCCCGGCGTTTATAACGTCGTCGTCGAATACAAAGCCGAAGAAGCGACAAAATATCTGCTGAAAATGGCGGTTGCGCTGGTTGCAGCTCTCCTTAAAGGCGAAACTTTTTCGATTGAAGACAAAATCGAAGAAGCCAAACAAATCGCCGCCGATTACGAGCTTGGACCGAGCGCGCGGGCGATTGTTGACGCCGCCGAGATGCGCGGAATTCCGTGGTCGCGCGAAAACGAATACAGTCTCGTCCAGCTCGGTTACGGGAAAAATCTGCATTTCGTTCAATCGGCAATGACGGATGAAACAAGCAACATCGCGGTTGAAATAGCGGGCGACAAAGACGAAACCAAACAGCGGCTCGATAAATTCTCGATTCCCGTTCCGCGCGGCGAAATCGTAGTCAACGAAGACGAAGCCGTCGCCGCGCTCGAATATCTCGGCGCGCCCGTCGTCGTCAAACCTTTAAACGGGCGACAAGGCAAAGGCGTGTCGCTCAATCTTACCGAACCGCAGGAAGTGATAGACGCTTTCCACATCGCGCAGGAATATTCGCGCGAAGTTCTGGTCGAAGAGCGTTTTGAAGGTCGAAATTATCGCGTTCTGGTTATTAACGGAAAAATGATTGCCGCCAGCGAGCGAGTTCCCTGCCAAGTCCTCGGCGATGGCGAACACACTGTCGCCGAATTGATTGACCTCGAAAATAAAAACCCTTTGCGCGGCGAAGGTCACGAAAAGCCTTTGACGAAAATCAAGGTTGACCCGATTTTGCTGAAAGCAATGCGCAAAGAAGGCTGGCAAATGACCGACGTTCCCGAAGCCGGAGAGAGAGTAAATCTGTGCGCCGGAATGAATCTTTCCACGGGCGGAACCGCCGAAGATGTCACGGATGAAGTTCACCCGACAATCAAAAGCCTCTGCGAACGCGCCGCTCGCGTTATCAATCTCGACATTTGCGGCGTTGACCTCGTGATTGAAGACATAGCCGCGCCGATGCCGAAAGAAAAAGGCGGAGTGATTGAACTCAACGCCGCGCCGGGACTTCGGATGCACGTCCACCCGTCAAAAGGTACGCCGCGCGATGTCGGCGGCGCAATCGTCGAAATGCTTTATCCAACAGGAAAAAGTCCGAGAATTCCAATCATTACAATCACCGGAACCAATGGCAAAACCACCGTCACGAGAATGATTGCTCACGTTTTGCAGGAGCAAAATCTCACAATCGGAATAACGACGACCGATGGAATTTACTTAAACGGCGAACTGATTGTCGAAGGCGACACGACCGGACCTGTTTCGGCGAAAACCGTTTTGGGCGATAAAGCCGTCGAGGTCGCCGTTTTGGAAACGGCGCGCGGCGGAATCGTCAAACGCGGTCTCGGTTACGATTGGTCTGACGTTGCGGTGATGACCAACATCAGCGCCGATCATTTGGGGCAGGACGGAATCGAATCCGTCGAAGATTTGCTCTGGATAAAATCGCTCATCGCCGAACGAGTCAAAAAAGGCGGCACGCTCATTTTAAATGCCGAGGACGAATTGCTCGCCAAATTACCCGAAAAGAAAGCAATCAAACGAGTTGAAAAACGAATCGTTTATTTCTCGATGAACGAACAGAATCCGATTTTGCAAAAACATCTTTCAGAAGGCAAAACCGCTTATTTCGTCCGCGAAAACCAAATTATCGAAGCTGAAAACGGTGAATTTCGCGCCGTCGCAGACGTTTTAAAAATTCCGGCGACAATGAACGGAACAGCCGACTTTCAAGTCGCCAATGTGATGTCGGTGATGGCGGCTTGTCGCGCTTATGGTCTGGAAAGTCAAAGAATCGTCGAATCGCTCGCACGTTTTCAAGCCGACGCCAATAATCCGGGCAGAACAAATCTCTACAAAATCGGCGCAGGCTACGTTTTGATTGATTACGGTCACAATCCCGAAGCCTTTGCGGCGGTTTGCCGGATGGCGGCGAATTGGCAAGGTAAAACCGTGACCGGAATCATTGGCGTTCCGGGCGACCGCGACAATTCGGTAGCCGAAGAAGCCGGACGAGTTGCAGCGCGCGGTTTTCATAGAATTATTATCAAAGAAGATCACGACACGCGCGGTCGAAAACGCGGCGAAATCGCCAATCTGTTGTGCCAAATCGTCAGTCAGGAATCGCCTGATCGTCATTGTTCGATTGTTTACGATGAAGTCGAAGCGTTTGAGCAGGAGCTAAAAGAAATCAAAGAAAATCAGGTCATAGTGCTTTTCTACGACAAGCTCGCGCCGGTTTTGGAAGTTTTGCAAAAGTATGAAGCCGCGCCAGTTTTAAATTTTGACGAATCTGCCGCAATGGCTACGAGTTGATTTCAGCAAATCTTCGTATTCTCTGTGCCTTCTCTGTGCGCTCTGTGTTAAAAACATTTTCACCACAGAGAACACTGAGAAGTCACAGAGAGTTGACACAGAGTTTTAATATGTTGACCTTAATCGAACATGGCGAGATTTACGTGCCGGAAAAGCGCGGCGAAAACTCGGTTTTAATCGCCGCCGGAAAAATTCTTAAAATCGGGCGCCTTGATCGTCAGGCGCTCGAAACTTTGCACGTTTCGGTTGATGTGATTGACGCTTCGGATTGCGTTGTCGTTCCGGGTTTGATTGATCCGCACGAACACCTGCTCGGCGGCAGCGGCGAAGAAGGCTTCGCTTCGCAAACACCAGCAATTACGGCAAGCGAATTAATTACAGCCGGAATTACGACTGTCGTCGGTTGTCTCGGCGTTGATACAACGATGAAAACGCTGCCCGGATTGCTCGCCAAAGCAAAGGGTTTGAAAGAGGAAGGCTTAACGGCTTTCGTCTGGACGGGCGGCTACAACGTTCCGCCGACAACTCTTTCCGATTCAATCAAAAACGACATAATGTTTATCGAAGAAATCATCGGCGCGGGCGAAATCGCTATTTCCGATGGGCGCTCGACTGATCCCGAACCCCACGAATTGGCGCGGCTCGCTTCGGATGCGCGGAATGGCGGAATGCTGGCGAGAAAATGCGGTTTGACCCATTTTCACGTCGGCGATGAAGAAAACCGCCTCAAAATTTTAAACATTTTGATTGATGAATTTGAAACGCCAGCCGAAAATCTTTACCCGACGCACATCGAACGCAGCGAAGAATTGATGAAAGAAGCAATCGCTCTGGCAAAACGCGGCTCGTTTGTTGATATTGATACGGTCGAAGAGGATTTGGCGAAATGGTTCAAGTTTTATCTCGAAAACGGCGGCGATTTGAAAAAATTGACCGCCTCGTCAGACGCTTCGATCAGCAGCCCGCGCACGCTTTTTGAACAGATTCGCTCTTGCGTTATCGAACATAAATTCGCGCTCGAACAGATTTTGCCGATTGTCACGGCGAATACGGCGGCGGCGTTGAAGCTTGAAAATAAAGGCGTTCTCGAAGCCGGAAAAGATGCCGACGTTCTGGTTTTGAGGAAAGAATCGCTCGAAATCAAAGATGTAATCGCGGGCGGCAAACGACTTTTCAAAAACGGGAGATTAGCTTTTCAAGAAAAATTTCGGGAAGGCAGCAACAGAAATTAAAATCATCAGTCAGTACCGCGAACGGTAGTGAGCGGGTCAATTAAAAAACCCGCTCACTACCGTTCGCGGTACTGATTACAATGCTCATTCCTTATTTGCTCTAATTCAAACGTTTAAGAACTTTTCGCTTATCTCTCTGCTTCCAAAAATTTTCATAATGCTCAAACGCTTTGATCAAGCCCAGCGCCAGCGCAATTGTCGTTTCGAGCAGAGTTCTGGCTTTTCGGTTTGTCACATTTCCCAAATCTTCATTAGCGCATCTGAGGACTTCGGACAACATCTGCTTGGTTTTCTCGACCTGCAGTTGAGGTTTGAAAATCTTTTCGAGAGATTCCTGAGCTTGAATTGGCTCAATATTTTTGGTGGTTTTTAGAATCATCTTTTGTCCCTTCGCGGCTTTCCTTCTTTATTCTAAAAAAGCAATTTTATTCTAAAACCCCGAAATGTTCTGTTCATTATCCTACATAACTCATTGGTTGATTGTGTTTCAATAATAACAATCAGTCAGGCTAACGAAAGAAAAACGAGGGGAAACGGCTCGTTTCCGGTTGTTTGTTCGCGCGTTTTGCCGCTGAAATTTATTTTTTGTAAAGGTTATTTTTTATGTCCGAAAATCCGCGAGAGATTGAACCGAAACCGCCTTTTCCCGAACAGCCGCAGACGCCGCCGGGAAGCGAAGCCGAAATGACGCCCGCGCCGGATTACGGCGACGCAAGCTATCGCGGGACAAGCCGTTTGTTGGGTAAAACCGCGATTATTACCGGAGGCGACAGCGGAATCGGTCGCGCAGTCGCGCTCGCGTTTGCGCGCGAAGGCGCGGACGTAGTGATTTCTTATTTAAACGAGGAAGAAGATGCGCGCGAAACGATGCGGATTGTCGGTGCAGCCGGACGCCGCGCCGTTTTGATTCCAGGCGATATTTCCGATGAAAGCCATTGTCAGCAAATCGTCGAACGGGCATTTCAAGAGTTCGGCAAGCTCGACATTTTAGTCAACAACGCCGCTTTTCAAATGACGCACGAAAACATCACCGAATTGTCGTCGGAAGAATTCGACTACACTTTTAAGACGAACATTTACGCGATGTTTTATTTGTGCAAAGCCGCGCTGCCGAGAATGGAAGCGGGCAGCACGATTATCAATGTTGCTTCGATTCAGGCTTACAATCCATCTCCGAACTTGCTCGCTTATGCTTCGACCAAAGGGGCAATCATTACTTTTTCAAAAGCTCTTAGTCAGGAAGCTCTTCAAAAAGGCGTGCGAGTCAATGTCGTCGCTCCGGGTCCGGTTTGGACGCCGCTGATTCCGGCGACAATGCCGGATGAAAAAGTGAAAACGTTCGGTCAGGACACGCCGATTGGGCGCGCCGCGCAGCCAGCCGAGCTTGCGCCGCTTTTTGTGTTTTTGGCGTCGCAGGAATCGAGCTATATCAGCGGCGAAGTCGTCGGTGTTACGGGAGGAAAGCCTTTGCCGTAATTTTTCAACCGATTAATTATTTTATAACCGGGTAAAATCGGCAGAAAATCGAGAAATGAATGGAACAGTACAGACTTAGTAGTTTTTTTAATGTTAAAGTTAAGATTCGCTTCATTAAGAAAGTTGCGCAAGCCGTGAAAACAGGTTTTCTGTTTTTACGGATTTTATTTTTGTTCAAAGCAGGAGGTTTTGCTTGAGATTTTTAAGCGGTTTTGAAAGCACACATATTTTCGGGTCTGAAAAAGACGTTCTGGAATTGACCGGACACACTGAGCTTTATCGTGAAGATTTGCAGCTCGCAGGTTCGATGGGGCTGGAGTTGATGAGATATTCGGCTCCGTGGCACAGCATCGAGCGCGAGCGCGGCAAATACGATTGGCGTTGGATGGACAACGCCCTGCGGTGTATGAACGACTTGGGAATTGAGCCGATCATTGATCCGCTGCATCACACAAGCTTTCCCGAGTGGCTGACGGGCGGTTTTGCCAATCCGAATTTCGTTGATTCGTATTTTCGCTTTGTCGAAGCGCTCGCCGAGCGTTATCCGCACATTAATCATTATACAATCGTCAACGAACCGTTTGTGACGACCTGGTTTTGCGGGAAAGAAGGCGTTTGGTATCCGTATAAACGCGGTCACCGGAATTTCGTGCCGATGATTCTCAATGTCTGCGAAGTTACCAATCGCATCAGCCGAATGCTGGTTGAGAGAAACCCGGAAGTTCAGCTCGTTCACGTTGATGCCTCCGAGCAGCATCGCGCTTTGGACGCCAAATCCGAGTCTTTTGCCGCGTTTATGAACGAAATGCGATTTTTGGTGCCCGACCTCGTTTTAGGAAACGTTACCGAGGAACATTCGCTTTACCGTTATCTGGTTGAAAACGGAGGAGATGAAAAACGCCTGCGGTGGTTTGTCGAAAATCCGGCGCGAATTGATGTTCTCGGCTTGGATTATTACTCGCACTCTGAGCTTGAATGGAACAAAAACGGTCGGGTTTATCCGCATCTTTTTCCCGAAGGTTTCGTCAGCGTGGCGACCGATTACATCAACCGTTTCAATTTGCCGGTGATGCTGACCGAAACCAACATCAGAGGCTTTATTTCAGACCGAATTTCGTGGCTCAAATTTATGGTCGAGCAGTGTGAAACGCTCGAAGCACAATTAAAGCCCCGCAACATTCCTTTTAAAGGTTTCTGCTGGTATCCGTTTATTGATTCGACCGATTGGTGCTCTCTCGTGACGAAAGCCAACTGCAACATTGACCCGCAGGGAATTTTCTGGCTCGATTGCGAAACCAAGAAAAGAAATCCGTCGGAACTGAGCGAAATCTTTGAGGCGCTCGCGCGCGGCGTGATCTCTTCAAAAGATATTCCGGCTTACAGATTTCAAAGCCCGCTCAACAAAACGCTCAAAAACTTTTTGCCGATGATGAGCCATTGGAACTGGCGCGAGCCTCTCGTTGGCGGAAGAAAGAAAACCCGGCAAATTGTTGTGCCAAATTTTGAAAAGCCTTTTGTTAAGTCGAAAGCCAAAAAAGCAGATTTGGTTTCTTGAGCTTTATCATTGCTTATAAAAAGCTGAGATAAACGGCAAAGGGATGAAAGGAAATCAGTCTGAGAAGCCAAGCAATTACACGCCGAAAACTGCTCAAACTCTTTGGTTACGGAGCGATTTCGGCTGTAATTGCAGCGGCTTGTCGCTCTAATCCGCTCGAAACTGAGCTGGAAAATGTTATGACGGAAGGAAGCTCACAGATAAAAGATTCAAAAGCCTCGCAGGAAGGGCGACTTCTCAGTCGCCCTTCAAATCCGACAAAGGAAGCCTTAAAAGCAGGGCAGCATTCTCTAGCGATTGAGAAGAAACGTGACGCTTTGCTTTATGTGCCGAAAACTTACAACCCGAAAAATCCCGCTCCGCTTGCACTGATGCTCCATGGCGCCGGCGGCAACGCTCAGCACGGATTGAGCCTTCTCCAAAATATCGCCGATGAAGCGGGCATCGTCATTCTCTCGCCCAAATCGCAGGTTTCGACCTGGGATGTAATTGCCGACGAGTACGGCGCCGATGTCAGATTTATAGATCAGGCGCTTGAACACACTTTTGAGCG
>DASWLV010000214.1:0-33393 GCA_036400075.1 Pyrinomonadaceae bacterium | reverse complement strand
GCAGGAAAACCGATTCGGGCGAGATTTTCTCTTCGGCTTCGAGCAAAAACTGCTGCGTCAGATTCGCCTGATAAATATTGCCGGCGGCGATGTGTTTGCGGATTTGATTGATCGCTTGAAGATAATCGGATTTTGAAAAATTGGATTTAACCGAAATTAATTTGGGACGATTAAAAGTTGGCTTAGCGCCGGCTTTTTCCAAAAGGCGCGCGGTTTGTGCGGATTGTTTTCCGACTGCGAAAGTTTTACCGGTTTGATAATCGTGAACAATTAACGTCTCGTAAAAATCGAAAGTCGCCGACGGCTGTTCAAAAACTTGAAACTCTTTCCGTCGCGGCTCTAAACTCTCGAAAAGCGTTCCGAATTCGTAAGCAAAAGTTACCGCGCAAGCGCCCGAAGCGAGGAGAAATGATGAACGGTTTTTGCAGCTTTCGAGCTTTTCGTCGAGAAAATGCAGCACGGCTTCTGCGTCGGATTTTGTTCGGCAAAAAAACTCAAAACTTTCGATTGGATTGATTCCGGCAATTAAATATCGAGAATTTCCCAGACGGCTTCCGCAGCTATCGAGAATTGCGAGGTTTTCCGATGTCCGTGCGAAGCATCGCAAAATCAATTCTTCGGCGTTGAGGGCGATTTCGTGCATTTCGGCAAATATATCAATTTTACTGCCCGGCTTTAAATTAAGTAGTCCGCAAAATAAAACGGTAGAAATAATCACAGATAAACACGGATTTAAAAACGGATAAATCAAAGATGAAGAAATCAAATCTGTTTTATCAAAAAACATCCGTCCATTATCTGTGTCCATCTGTGGTAAAAGGTTTTATTAATTTATTCTCCACGATTATTTATTCCGGCAAACAAAGGAATTCAAAAAACATTTGCTCAAACCGTATTTTATTGAAAAAAACATTTGCTCAAAATGAGGAGTTTGATTATAGTGTCAAATGCTTTTCGTGATTTCTGCTCAATATTTATAGACAATTGCTGAAGCTCAAACCAAATCAATATTTAAAATCAGAAAAAAAGCCGACTCGCTTAATAAGTTTGTTCGGCTTTTGGTGTTTAAATAATCAGAGAGTTTCGGCTTGTTTCAAACAGCAGAGAGAGGAGAAATGTTTTTTTGTTTTCACCCGATGATTACTGAGTTTTTGCCGAAATCGAAAACAGGCTTGTCAGGAAAAGAAAATATTAAACCGGCTTAAAATATAAATTTTGCTGCGCTCGGAGAAGAAGCGCATTTGCCTTAGAGCTTGGCGGCTCTCTCGCTAGCGTCTCAAGCCGCTTTCTTGCCGCGAAAAATAACGTGAAATAAACGCACTGTTGAGCGTCTCGCGTTGTTTTTCGCGGTTGTTTTTTTCTCGGCGTTTTCAAATCCGGCGATTTTGTCGTAACATTTCGCGCCGAGTATTTTCTGCAAAATTATGACTTCCAATCAACAAATTACTCTCGTTCGCGGTTTGGGATTGATTGCGGCGATTTCCGTAATTATCGGAAACGTCATCGGAACAGGTGTTTTCCTGAAAACCCGCGTGATGACCTGCAACGTCGGAACGCCCGGCTACGTTTTGCTGGCGTGGATTTTAGCGGGCGTTTTAAGTCTGGCGGGCGCTTTAACCTACGCTGAGCTGACGGCGATGATGCCGCGAGCGGGCGGCGAATATAATTTTCTGAAAACCGCTTACGGGCGTTTGTGGGGGTTTTTGTTCGGCTGGGCGCAGATTTTTATTATCCGCACCGGCTCGCAGGCAGCCGTTGCCGTCGCTTTCGGCGTGTTCTTAGACCAGCTTTTGGGCGGCAGGTTCAAACGGATTTTTTTTACGACCGAGATTTACGGTTTTCCATACGAATTCTCGAATCTGCAAATTGTCGGCGTTGTTTTAATAATTTTATTTACGGCGATTAACTGCGCTTCCGTCCGCATCAGCGGTCAAATCGCCACTTTTCTGACGTTTATCAAAATCGCGCTCGTTGTCGGACTCGGCGCGGGCGCATTTCTGCTGGCGGACGGCAGTTACGCGCATTTCACGCAAACCGCTGTCGGCGGAGCTTGCGAAGGCGTCGCTGATACGGCTCGTTTCGGCGGAGCGGCTTACAGTTTTTCCGCCGGTTTCGGAGCGGCGATGATCGGCGCTTTGTGGGGCTACGACGGCTGGAACAATTTAACGCTCGTCGCGGGCGAGGTGAAAAATCCGCAGAAAAATATTCCCATCGCTTTAATCGGTGCGACCGCATTGATTATCGTGCTTTATGTGTTTGTCAATTTCGCTTACTTTTACGTTTTGACGCCGCAGGAAATCGCCGACGTTTCAAAAGATTCTTCGGTCGCAATCGAAGTTGCGATGAAATTTCTGGGCGGCGTAGTCGTCAGTTTTATGGCAGTAGCGCTGATGGCTTCGTCGGTCGGAACTCTCCACACTTCGGTTTTGTCGAGCGCTCGCATTCCTTACGCGATGGCGCGTGACGGTTTGTTTTTCCAAAGCCTTTCAAAAGTTTCTCCGCGCACCAGAGTTCCGATTAAAGCTCTCGTGATGCAGGCAATCTGGGCTTGTTTATTGGTGATGTCCGGCTCGTTCGACGTTTTGACCGATTATGCGGTTTTCGGTTCCTGGATTTTCTATTTTCTGGCGACCGCTTCGATTTTCGTTTTCCGGCGAAAAATGCCCGACGCCGTTCGCCCTTATAAAGCGTTCGGTTATCCGGTGATTCCGGTTTTGTTTTTGTTTGTCGCGGGTTGGCTGCTTTTCAACACGCTGTTTACCAGTCCGCAAGCATCTTTTCGCGGAATTATTTTGATTTTGATCGGATTGCCCGTTTATTATTACTTATCGAGGCAAAACGCCCATTTGCCCGAAAATGTCGAAGACGAAGAAGATTTCTCATAACAAATGGTTGCGTTAAAAATAAATCGTCCCAATGAAATCGCCGTCCGCGACCGCCGCGCCGGACGCGAGCGCCGCACATCGGCGCGTTTTGCCGTGAACATCGAAATCACTTGGGAATCACTTCGCGGCGCGCATGGAGGAACAATCAGCGACATCAGCACTCGCGGCTGCTTTATCCTTTGTTCGGGCGAGGTCGAGGACGGCGAAATCGCCAAAATCAAAATTCCGCTGATGAGCGGCGAAACAATCGAGCTGCGGGGTGAAATCGTCAACCACGTGTACGAAATGGGTTTCGGTCTGCATTTCATAGAACTTAGCGACAAAGAGCGATTGTTTTTGGAACGCCTCTGTCACAAGCTCAAACAGCGCAGCGAGACAAACCGCAAAATCCGTCGCTGACAGTCAAAATAAATTTTCACCACAGAGACACAGAGAAAATTAAATTAAATCTCTGTGCCTCTGTGTCTCTGTGGTAAGAAAACCGCCTTTAATCTTCAAACTGCCGCAGAGCCTCTCTCGCAATTTCGCGGTCATCGAAATGAAACTTTTCCGAACCGATAATTTGATAAGTTTCGTGACCTTTTCCGGCAATCAAAACCAAATCGCCCGCACGGGCTGATTTTATTGCCGCGTAAATCGCTTCGCGCCGGTCGGGGTTTTTGACGAACGGGCAATCGGTTTGTTTTAAGCCGATTTCGATTTCATCCAAAATCCTGAGCGGGGCTTCGGTGCGGGGATTGTCGGAAGTTAAAACGACGAAATCGCTGTAACGCCCGGCAATTTCGCCCATCGGCGCGCGCTTCGTCCGGTCGCGGTCGCCGCCCGCGCCGAAAACCGTAATAACGCGCCGCGCGCCCAAATCGCGGGCAGTTTTTAAAACATTTTCAAGCGCGTCGTCAGTGTGCGCGTAATCAACCACAACGGCGAAATCGGCTGCGCTTTCAACGCGCTCGAATCTGCCTGGCGCGCCTACGCAAGTTTTGATTCCGGCAGCGATTTCCTCTAAATCATAACCAAGCGCAAGCGCCGCGCCCGTCGCGGACAAAATGTTGTAAACGTGCGGACGACCGACAAGCGGCGAGCGAATTTCTCTTTCACCGGCAGGCGTTTTCAATCGAAAGCTGGTCCCGCGCAAAATCGAGATTTCGATTTCCGAAGCGGTTAAATCCGCTTCGGAATCGAGTGCAAAAGTGATGACCTTCTGCCCGGATTTTTTGAGTTCTTCCGCCAATTTCGCGCCCCAGCCGTCGTCAATATTTATCACGGAATAATTCGGAGATTCGCCGAGCCGCCCGTCGAACAGGCGTTTTTTTGCGTCGAAATAATTTTCCATCGTGCCGTGATAATCGAGATGGTCGCGCGTTAGATTAGTAAAAATCGCGGCTTCAAATTTGAGCGCATCGCAGCGGTGCAAATCGAGAGCCTGCGAAGACGCTTCCATTGCCGCGACCGAGCATCCGTCGGCGAGAGCTTTTTGCAAAAATCTCTGCGTGTCTGAGGCTTCGGGCGTTGTGCGAATCGCCGGTTCGGATTTTTCTCCGATTCGATATTCAACCGTGGTCAGCATCGCCGCGCGCTTTCCGGCTGCTTCGGCAAGCGCGTGAGTTAAGTAAGTAGTCGTCGTTTTTCCGTTTGTCCCGGTGACGCCGATTAAATTTAATTTCCGCGAAGGCTCGCCGTGAATGACGTTTGCCGCTTGAGCCAGAGCGACGCGCGCATTCTCAACCGTCAGCCAAGAACCGTTAAAATCCGCCGGTTTTTCGAGTTCCGAAACAATTCCGACCGCACCGCGCCGCAACACGTCCGGCACAAAACGATGCCCGTCGGTCGTCAAACCGCGAATTGCGACAAACAGCCAATTTTCGCCGACTTGGCGGGAATCGTGTGTAATGTCAACGGCAATCGAATCTGCGTCGCCGTTTAATTTGGCATTTATCGCGGCGGCAATCGCGCCGAGCGTAATTTTGCTGGTGCTGGATAAGTTATTCAAATTCGTCTCCGTAAAAATAATGACAAAAAGATTCTATCCTTTTTCGTAAAGATAAAGACCCAGCCCGAATTTGGAGGCGGCTCGACGCAAAGCCATGCTTTCGGCGTTGCTCGACGGATTTCCGTAGGAACTTGTTTCCTCTTCTTCCTGCCCGGTAGCTTCGCGCCAAACGACTCCTTCTGAGCAGGGAATCGAAATTCTAACGGTTATCACCAAGCTTCCGCCGATTGACGCGACGTTTCTGACTTCGTAGCACCAGCCGGGCGCAAAGTGGTCTAAATATTTAATCGCGTCGTGCCACGAGATATAAGTCAGTTCTTTGCCGCCCTGTTTGCGAGTTCGCAAATGGCGCGGGCTGATCGGTTTGCGTAAATCTTTGATGATGTCGCGGATTGAGCGCAGCTCCATTTTGCTTGACGTTTTTACGGATTCTTCCGTTTGTTCAGTTTCGGTTGATTGATTTTCTGCCGCCATAAATTTTGAAAACTATTTTAATCTTGCTCGTCGTATTTTGAAATAGATTCACGTAAAAGTTTTCTTTTGCGGCGTTAATGTTTTAAAATCCGATGAGATTTTTAGTATTATCTTCAAGATGACCGCCAAAATAATCGTCATAGTTTTTATCAGTTTGTGTTTGGAAGTCGGCGTTTTGCTGACGTTGCTGCCCTGGGTCAGCCCAAGGCTCGGTTTTGTTGATTGGGGCGATAATTATTTATTGGTTTACGCCGCTTCAAAGACAAATCTGCCGATTCTGCGAACCGCAATTGCATCCGGCTGGGTGCGCGGGGCGGTAACGGCGCTCGGCATCTTAAACATCGCCATCGCCTTCTGGGAAATTGCGCATTTTTCGAGCGCCGTTCGCGCCATCGAAGGCAAAACCGAAACGAATCAAAATGCTTCCGTTCAGCAGCAAGCCGCTCCTTTATCTAATCACGCCGGGCGCGACGAGCGACAATAATTTTTCGGAAACGAGCCGGCGGATTTTGGATTTGATAAAATCCGCCGTCGAAGCCGAAATCCCGCTCGTTCAAATCCGCGAAAAACACCTTTCGGCTCGCCGGATTTTTGAACTCGCCGGAAAAGCCTCGCAAATCACCCGAAACACGAGGACAAAATTGCTGATTAACGATCGCGCCGACATCGCGCTCGCGGCTGATGCGGACGGCGTGCATTTAACCGCAGATTCGCTTTCGGCAAAAATCATCCGGCAAAATTTTCCAAAAAATTTCATTATCGGGGTTTCCGCGCACACGCTGGAAGATGTTTTGCGCGTCAAAAGCGAAGGAGCGGATTTCGCAACATTTAGCCCGATTTTTTCAACGCCGAACAAAGGCGAGCCGCAAGGTTTGGAGAAATTGCGCGAAGTTTGCGCGGCTGCAAAGCCTTTTCCAATTGTCGCTTTGGGCGGTGTTGATGAAACTAATTTTGAATCGGCGTTAAAAGTTGGCGCGCAAGGCGCGGCTGCGATACGCTTATTTAACGATGTGGAAAGGTTATTTAGATTTGCAGGAAAAGCGCGAGAATTTGAAATCGCTCGATGAGCCGCCGGTTTGTTTGACGATTGCCGGACACGATCCCTCGGGCGGTGCCGGAATCGTCGCGGACATTAAAACTTTTACGGCATTCGGCTGTTTTGCAACAGCGGCGATTACTTCGCTGACTTTTCAAAACACGACCGGCGTTTTCGGCGCGACGCATCAAACCGCGGAAACCATTCGCGGACAGGTCGAGCCGGTAATTCAGGATTTTCCAGTCGCAGCCGTCAAAACCGGAATGCTGCCGACCGGAGAAATTATCGAAGAAACCGCACGGCTCGTCAGAGAAAACAATTTACCCAATTTTGTTGTTGATCCGGTTGTTCGCTCAACGTCGGGTTTTGATTTGATTGACGATGCCGCTTTGCGAATTTTAATCGAAAAACTTTTCCCGCTGGCAGCCGTAGTCACTCCGAATATTGCTGAAGCAGAGCGAATCACAAACTTAAAAATCGAAACCGAAAAAGATCGCCGCGCCGCTGCCGAAAAAATCCGTGAGCTTGGCGCGCGGGCTGTTTTAATCAAAGGCGGACATTTTGCGAATGCGGAATTGGAAAACCAAAGAACGGCGAGTGATTTATTGCTCGATGAAAGCGGCTTTACAGTTTTTGAAGCCGAATGGATTGAAACGACTGCGACGCATGGGACAGGCTGCACTTTGGCTTCGGCGATTGCTGCGAATCTGGCTTTGGGGAAAGATTTGAAAACGGCAATTTCAATCGCCAAAAAATTTGTGACCGAGGCGATTCGCACTGCGCCTCGCCTCGGTCACGGAAATTCACCCGTTAATCACGGGTTTACTGTTCTTCAATCGTAACTTTTTCCATCACGATTTTTTCAGCGGGTTTGTCGCCGCTGCCTGTTTTAACATTGGCGATTGCGTCAACGACTTCCTGACCTTCGATGACGCGCCCGAATTTTGTGTAAGAAGGCGGGAGCGGGTAATCAACGTGCATAATAAAAAATTGCGAGCCGTTAGTATTCGGTCCTGAATTCGCCATCGCCACCGTGCCCTTTGAATAAGCGCCGCGATAAAGCTCTGAGCCGGAATTAATTTCGTCGGCGAATTTTCCGCCCCAGGCGGATTCACCGCCGTAGCCCATTCCGAGCGGGTCGCCGCCCTGAATCATAAAACCCTTGATTACGCGGTGAAAGATCACGCCGTCGTAATAACCGCGCTCGGCTAAAAGCCGAAAATTCTCCGTAGTTTTCGGCGCGTCTTGTTCTAAAAGCTCAAATCTAATCGTGCCTTTGTTGGTTTGAATAACTGCAATTTTATTTGCCATTCGTTTCTCCTAATAAATTAATTTGATTTAGCTACTGTATCGTTTTTGCCGAAAATTTGCGAAATGTTCTCGGATTCCCGTTCGAGACAGCCGACGGCATCCACCTTTTTCGAGATTGGAAATCTAAATTCTTCTCCGCGCTGCAAACGTCGCGCGTTTTCCGCTGGAAAAATGGCAAAAGAATTTGAAACGATTTTGATGATTAAAGAATGAATCTCTCAATCGCGGCGGCAACACCGCTTTCGTCGTTGCTCAAAGTTGTTTCGTATTTCGGATTTTCCAGCAATTCGGGCGCAGCATTGCCCATCACGACCGGCAAACCTGCAAATTCGAGCATTTCGAAGTCGTTGAAATTATCGCCGACGACCATAATTTCTTCCGGTTTGATATGGCGGAATTCGGCAAAATTTTTGAGACCGTAGCCTTTTGACGCTTCGGCGTGAAGAATGTCGAGCAGCGTAAAATTTTGTGCGCTGTATACGGTTGCTAAAACTTTGACCGCATCGCCCAGCTCGTTTTCAAGCGCCGCTTGCAACTCGACCATCGAAGCGCACGAACCGGAAAACGAAATATGAACGATTTCAACCGAATGCAAAACCTCTTCGAGAGACGAAACGTGTCTCATCGCTTCTTCGGCTTCATCGCCGTGCAGACGGCGCGACCAGGCGATATATTTTTGCAGCGGCACATTCGATTCGCTCACATTATCGTAAAGCAGCAAACCTTTTCCGCGCGGGTCGCAAGAAACCATCGCATCGGCGCAAAACTTTCTGCCGACGCGCAAAACTTCCCGCGCTTCCAGTTGATTTAAAATCGCGGCATTAACCGTTTCCAAAGTTTGGGCATATTTTGTCAGCGCGCCATTGTGTGTGATAAGCGGAGCGTTCAGCTCGGCTTCAATCCCGACCGGGCGCGCGTCGCGAAAACGCCTGCCGGTCGCAATCGTCACTAGCACGCCTTTCTCTTCCGCTGTACGAATGGCTTGCAGATTTTGCTCGGAAATTTTGCCGCGCGAATTTAAAAGAGTTCCGTCGAGGTCGAGCGCGAGAAGTCGAATCATTGAGTTTTGTGGGCTTCCATATAAGCGCGCAGCAAAGCGTTGATTTGAGTCTGATAACCACGACCTTGGGATTTGAACCAATCAAGAACGTCCTGGTCAAGGCGTAAAGTCAATTGTGATTTACGAGGAATTTGTTTTAAACCGCGACGAACTACCCCGCGCGCGAACATTTCGTCTGTTATTTCAGGGCAATCGGAAAAATCAATTTCCTCGTCGGTCATTGCATCAATTCTCGCCCAATCAGTTTGAGATTTGCTCAAAATATCTTCTTTGTTCATTTTTAGTCGCTTTTCTAACAGAAATAATTCTGATTACGTCGTCGGTATGCAAGTGCGTTACCGCAACAACTCTGCCGTAAAATATACCGAAAGTGACAAACCGCGTTTCGCCATAATCAAAACGGTCATCAAGAACAATCAAAGTATCTCCTTCAAAAACAGCTTCGATTCCGCCAAAGTCAAAACCGTGCTTTTTTAAATTAGTCTGCCGTTTATCTTCTTCCCATTCAAAACGCATAAAAATTGTAACTACAATTTGTAACTACAGCAACCTAATTCGAGTTCTGATTTTGGGCGGCTTTTATTTTTCGCTGTTCTTCGAGCCAGGTTTGATAAGCCTGTTTGCCGCGCTCGAAATCCGTTGAATTGTTGTAGAAATTGTGCGATCCGTCGGCGCTTTGCGGGTTGAGAACGTAATAGATGTAATCGGTTTGAGCCGGATTCAACGCGGCGCGAATTGCGGAAGCCGACGGGCTGGCAACCGGAGTCGGCGGCAGACCTGCAACTTTTCGCGAGCTGTAAGGCGTATCGCGCTGAAAATCGCTCATGTGTAATGTTCCATCCCAAACACCGGCAAGCTTTGCCGCGTAAATGTAAGTTACATCAAGACCGAGCGGAATTCCTTTTTGCAAACGGTTGTAAATCACCGATGCGACAATGGGGCGTTCGGCTTCGACTTTCGATTCGGTTTCGATGAGCGAAGCAATCGTCACGATTTCTTTCGGCGTTCTGCCCAAAGTGCGGGCTTTTTCGGTAAATTCCGGTTTCCATTCTTTCTTAAAACGGTCAACCAGAGCTTTGACGACTTGTTTCGGCGTGTATTCGCGCGGCAGGCTGTAAGTGTCCGGGTAAAGATAGCCTTCGAGAGTTTTCGCCGCCGGATCAAAATCGGCGATTAAGCTCGTGTCGTTCAGCAAAGCCATCACGTCAGCCGGATTTGTTGTTTGTCCGGCTTCGGTTGGCGGAAATTTTTCGGCGATTTCTTTGGCGATTTCAAACCGCGTCCAGCCCTCGATAATTGTCAGGCGATTTGCGCGTTCCTCGCCTTCTTCCAATTTTTTAATCACGCCGAGCGGCGTAATCGGCGACGGAAAACGATATTCGCCGGATTTAAAATTTGAGCCTTTGCCGTAAAGACGAAGATAAATTTGCAGCGGCAGCGCTGTTTTTAAAATGCCTTCAGAGTTTAAACGGTTGATGATTTCCGAGGGCGAAGAGCCGCGCGGTATTTCAATATATTGATTCGCTTTCTCGTGCGCGACCGGCGTCGTCATTTCTCCGTAAGCCCAATATCCGAAACCGCCCACACCCAAAAGCAAAATTATAAGCAGTAAAAAAACGTATTTTAAAAATCGCATTACGCTCAAAGTGTAGCAAAAAATTCGGTGCTTTAGTTTTCACAGGCGCTTGGTTTCTAGGTCTTCGGCGACGGATTGTAAAACTTCGGTAGTCCCTTCGGTGACGCTGGCGGGCGTTGGATACAGCATCGGCGTATTTGCTTCTTCAAGCCTTTTAGTTTCGGCAGCGTGCAATCGAGAGGTTTCGTTTTCAAATGAAGCTTCACGTCGCTGCAAGCGAACCAATTGCCAGATAAAAATTATTTCAACCGCGAGAACAGCCAAAAAACTGATAGACACAAACAATACGATAAGTTGTGTGTCTAAATTTAAAACTTCTTTCAGAACGGCTGCCAAACCGATAATTATACCGAGTCCGCCGAGAGTAATGGCGATCAGCAGACCATTGAGGTCATCTTTTTGCTTTTTGAGATCATCGGTTTTCCTTTGCAAGCTGTTTCCGCATTGCGGGCAATAGCTCAAATTTTGAACCAGTTTTTTACCACATAACTGACAAAACATTCATTCACTCCTTTGTCGCTATAAAATCACGTAAAATGATGGCGGCGGCTTCCATATCAACCAGACTTTTAATCTTACGTCGGTCGTGAATGCCTTGTTCGCGCAGATTTTCCTCAGCCTCGCGGGAAGTTAAACGCTCGTCCTGCAAATAAACCGGAATTGATAAATTTTGGACAAAATAATCGGCAATTTTGCGGGCTTCGATTGTTCCGGCGCTTTCTGAGCCGTTGAAATTCAACGGCAAACCAATTACCAGCGCAACGGCGTCAAAGTCCTCGATTAGTTTTCGCACGGCGGCAAGCAACTTTTCTGATGTTTCCCGCGTAAACACTGAGACGCCTCGCGCGGTCATTTGCAATTCGTCGCTGACGGCAACGCCGATGCGTTTTGCGCCCAAATCAAGTGCGAGAATTCGTCCTGAAGTTTTCATTGAATTAAACGTTTATTTTACGCAAGAAACGGCAATAAATTTAGTTTTTTTGCCCCGGTTCTTGTATCATTGCCAAAGTAACCGATTTTTGAGGTATCAGCCAAATGTCATTTCGCACCAAGTTTTTGTTTGTCATTCTGTCGGCTTCGATTGCGCTTTATTCGTTCGTCGGCGGTTATCTAGCCACCCGCGCGCAACAATCGGCAAACGACGCCGGTTCGCAGCTTCGCATTTTTGAAAATGTTTTAAGACATATTCAGGAAGATTACGTTGACGAGCCGAATCTGGAAAAAGTTCGCGCAGGCGCTCTGCGCGGTCTGGCTTACGGACTCGACCCGTATTCGTCATATTTGACGCCCGAACAGGTCAGAGATTTTCAAGCGAAAAAAGCGAGCAATCGCGCCGGAATCGGCGCCGAATTGTCGCAAGTCGCTTCGTATTTGTACGTGATTGCGCCCGTCAAAGGCGGTCCGGCGGAAAAAGCCGGATTGCAGCCGGGCGATGTGATCGAATACATCGAAAACAAAGCTACGCGCGACATTTCGCTTTACGACGCCAAACAAATGCTGCTCGGCGACGCCGGAACGCGGGTTAAAGTCCGCGTGCTGCGTGCCGGAGCGAAACCGCAAACAATCGAAATCGTACGCGGAACTTACAAAACGCCAGAATCGGAATTTCGAGTCGAGACCAACGGCAAAATCGGCATTTTAAAAGTGAACAGTCTTGAAGAAGGCAAATCCGCCGATGTCCGCACTCGTTTGCAGGATTTACAAAAACAGGGCGTTTCAAAAGTTGTCCTCGATTTACGCGGCGTCGCGACGGGCAACTTGCAGGAAGCCGTCAACGTGGCGAATCTTTTCATCAAAGACGGAACACTCGCGCAGACTTTGGGACGTGAAAACAAAGTCGTCAAAACTTACGTCGCCGATCCGTCAAAAGCCGTCTGGAACGGTCAAGTCGCCGCTCTTGTTGATTTCGGCACGGCTGGCGCGGCGGAAGTCGTGGCTGGCGCAATTCTCGACCGCAAACGCGGCGAAGTCGTCGGCGAGCGCACGTTCGGTTCGGGAACGGAGCAACAGCTTTTCAATTTGCGCGACGGCGACGGATTGCTTTTAACCACAGTTAAATGGGCTTCGGCAAACGGCAACCCGTTTTTGACGGATGACCGGAAAACTTCGGGTGTGATGCCTTCGACCGAAGTTAAGCCTGCGGAAAAACCCGAACCGCTTGACCCTGAAGAGCTTGAAGGTCAGGAGACCGAGCCGCAGCCTTCGCCGGAAGCCGCGCCCGCGCCGACTCCGAAAGTCGTGCAGGAAGACGTGCAATTAAACAAAGCTCTGGAAATATTGCGGGGCGTACCGGCAAACGCGGCGAAAGTCGAATAAAAACGAATGAAATTAGAATCAAGAGGCGAGAAATTTCTCGCCTCTTTTTGTTTCGGATTAAAAAGGTTGTAGAATTTCGGCTGAAGTCTCTCTCGCACAAAAAAATGAAGCAATTCGGTTTAATCTTTATTTTCTTTCTTCTGCTCGCGCCGGTTTTCGGGCAAAGCGCGAATCAGGATTTTCCGTCGCCGGTTATGCGCGATGAAATCAGCGGCGCAATTGCGGCGCGCGACATCGGCGACGCGCGTTTGACACGCCATTTTTACACTTTTTACGCGGGCGTCGGCGATTTGTTTTTGAATCTTGAAACAACAAATTTTAACGGCGATATTGATTTGTTTGAAGCGACAACGCTCAAACCGATTTCAAAAATTTCGATTTACGCTTCCGATTCCGCAAGCAAAACGAGCCGAATTGTTTATTTTCGTCAGCGAACGCAAGTCGTGATGCGAGTCGAAGGCAGAACTCCGAATGATGAGGCGGCGAGTTATCGCATCAATTTTTCCGGCAGCTTTGCCGCAGGCACTGATTTACCGCAGCCGCCCGAAGATTTAGAACCGAAAACGAGCGGCAAAGTCAGCAGCGAAGCAGTCGCCCGCGTCAATTCCGCCGGGGCGATTATCGAAGTTTTAGAGCCGAAGAAGCAACCCGAACCTGAGAAAACAGAACCGGAAAAAGCGGAAGCCGAACCTGCAAAAGAAACGCCAGCCGAAGATACAACCGCGACGACAACGCGCCCGCCTGCCGCTCGGCGAAATTCGAGGACAAGACCGCCGCGCCGAACCGCGCAGCCGAAAACGGAAGAAGCGGCGAAAACCGATACCGCCGAAACGACAACAGAAAACGCTCCCGACGCGACCCCCACGGCTCGCACTCCGCGCCGCGCAAATACGCCGCGTCGAACCGGACGAACTTCGGCGGCAAGAAAAGAAACAACGACCGAACCCAAAGTTGATCCCTTAGCAAATGTGCGGCTTGTGGTTTTGCTCAAAGACGGTTACAAAATCGAGCGACCGATGTCGGAAATTCTCCGAGCGTCGGTTGATAAAGGAACGCTTGTCGTCATTGCCAAAGACGGGAAAATCGAGCGTTTCGCTTTGCTTGATGTGTTGAAATTTTCCATTGAGCAATAAAAAATAAATAATCTTTGTTTGGAGTTGAGTTCTCAGAATTATCTCACCAGTAAAAAGCGCAAACTATAAACTGTAAACTTTCAACTATCAACTGTCTTGTAAAGAAAGATGGATTTATGCAAAACAGTTGATAGTTGAAAGTTTACAGTTTATAGTTTGTCAGATTTTTATTGCGTCCGAAGTTGTTTTAAAGTCGAATTGTTCGGATTGACTTTTTCCAATTTTGCCAGCGTTTCCTTCAAAGCCGCCGCGTCGCCTTTTTCTTTGAGCGCCCGCGCCATAACCTGCAAAGTCATTTCGTGATTCGGATCGCTGACGAGCGAAGTTTGAAATTCTTTGAGCGCTCGTTCGATGTCTTTCGGCTTACGATAAAAATAAGTTAAACCCAAATCGGTTCGCACGCCCGGATCGTTCGGATTTTTCGCCAAAGCGGCGTCGTAAATTTTTTCGGCTCGTTTAAAATCTTCCGTCCCGTCGCCGCCGTTTTCCATTTTAATCGCTCCTGCATCAAATCGCGCGTTTCCGGCTTTCACTACGGCGTCATAATCATCGGGTTTGATTTGGATGGCTTTTTCAAAAAAATCGGCGGCTTCGTCAAAACGTTGAATGCGGTTATATATCTCTCCGGCTTCCATCTGTGCGGCGAAATTTCCGGGTTCGTTTTTCGCGCGGTCAATCGTTTGTTGAATTTGCGGCATAGCACCGCCTCTTCCGGGTTGGTCTCTGACAACCTGATTTGACACTTGCGGCTGATTGCCTGAAAGCGCGGCGTTCGGCGCGCTTTCAATAGCCATTTGACTGTAAGCGTTGCGGTTTATCGCATTCGTTATGGCGAAGCCGATAATTAAACCGATAATCAGACCGACAATTCCGAATAAAACATTTTCTTTTTTCATAAATGCGGATAAAAAAAGCTGTCAGCTTATAGTTTGCGGAGACATATCGTAACTGTCAAACGGCAGGAGAATTGGAATTGCTGCTGCCTTTAATTGAAACGGAGTTGTCTCATAAGCGAACACCTGCAAAAGGTAATAACGGATAAAACATAATGTTTTCACTGGTACAAAATTTGCTGTTTCTGATTCCTGCTTTCGGAAAACCGAATCAAGTTGCAGCGTCTAATAACAAACGCAGATTGGATAATTTATGAGTATTATCGGCGATTTCTTTTCGGAAGATTTGGCGGTTGATCTCGGAACGGTTAACACAATAATTTTTGCTCCCGGAACAGGCGTTGTTTTAAACGAGCCTTCCGCCGTTGCCATCAACAAATACAACGGGGAAGTGCTTGCTGTTGGCAGCGACGCATACAAACTTTTGGGGCGCGAGCCACACGACACCGATGTTCATCGTCCGGTTCGCAACGGCACGGTCGTTAATTTCGATGCCGTCGAAAAAATGCTCTCGGCTTTTATACATCGCGCTCACGGAAATAAAAATAAACGCAGCCGCCTTGTTATCGGCGTTCCCGGCGCGAGTACGGCGCTCGAACAGCGTTCCGTCCGCGATGCAGCGCGCGACGCCAAAGCGGTGCGCATTGATCTGGTTGATGAAGGATTGGCTGCCGCTATCGGTTCGGGGTTGACGATTGAAAATGAACAAGCGCATTTAATTGTTGACATCGGCGGCGGCACAACGAATATTGCCGTTGTCGCCTCCGGCGCGATTGTTTCTTCAAAGAGCCTGCCGGTCGCCGGTAACAAAATGGATGAAGCGATTCAGTCGTATGTCCGAACGAAATATGAAATGCAAATCGGCGAGCGCACGGCTGAGGAAGTTAAAAAAGAACTCGGAGCATCTTTCACAGAGCTTGAAGAACAAAGCTCCGAAGTGAAAAAGCTGGAAGTTATCGGCAAAGGTGTGACCGACGGAATGGGGAAAATCGTGATGCTTTCTACAGAGGAAGTGCGAGAGGCTCTTGAACCCGTAATCGTGGAGATCATCGCTGCGATTCGGCGCGTGGTTGAAGAATCGCAGCCGGACGTGACGGCGGACGTTTATCGAACGGGGATTTTATTAACCGGCGGCGGTTCATTACTCAAGGGATTGCCCGAACGCTTGCAAAACGATTTGAAGCTGCACGTTACTCTCGCTGAAGAACCGTTATTGGCGGTTGCAGTTGGAGCGGGACGCTTGCTGACAAATCCCGATTGGTTACACCGTGTAGCGATTCGTGAAGATGTTCCCGTTTGGCAAAATTCGGAAGAGCTAATTGTTAATTGGTAAACGGAATTTTGATTGCAGTAAAAGTAATAATTTGAGCCGCCAAATTTGGCGGCTCTTTCGTATTCGGACTTCAATTATTTGTTAATCTTGGGTTTACGAGGCGTGAAAGCTTTTACTTCCGATTCGGTCAAAAAACGGTATTGTCCGCTTTGTATCTTTTCGTCTCGGATGTGACCGATGGCGACTCTTTTTAATTTCGTCACAGAATGCCCTATTGAATCAAACATTTTGCGGATTTGCTGGTTGTGACCTTCGCGCAAAGTTACTTCGTACCAGGCGTTGTTTTCGGTTGCGCCGATTTGAACGATTTCAGCGGGCGCGGTGCGATGACCGTCTTCGAGCCTGACGCCGCGACGCAGAGATTCGATTTGCTTTTCGGTCGGGATTCCTTTGACTTTGACTTCGTAAACTTTCGGGACTTTGTTTTTCGATTGAGTAATAAAATTTGTCAAATCTCCGTCATTGGTCAGAATAATCAAGCCTTCGGTCATATAATCGAGACGCCCGACCGGATAAAGTCTGCCTAAAGACGGCGGAACCAAATCCGTCACCAATCTTCTGCCTTCGGGGTCGGCTACGCTCGACAAAAAGCCGCGCGGTTTATAAAGCAGCACGTAAACTTTATCGCGCTCTTTGAGCGCAGTATTAATCAATTTGCCGCGCACTTTGATGTGGTCTTTTTCGGGATCGGCTTTCGTCCCAAGCTCGGTCACGATTTCGCCGTTGACCGAAACTTCTCCGGCTTTAATCAATTCTTCAGCCGCGCGCCGCGAAGCGATTCCGGCTTGCGAAATAAGTTTTTGCAGTCTTTCTTCCACTTTTTCAGTTATCAGTCAACAGTTATCAGTTATCAGTCAACAAATATTTTTGATAACTGATGACTGATAACTGTTCACTGATTTAGGTCTTCAAAATCTTCGATGCTCGGCAATTCCGATAAATCCTTTAAACCGAATTGAAGCAGAAATTCTTTTGAAGTTCCGTACATCATCGGACGCCCCACGGTTTCTTTTCTGCCTTTGGCGACGATTAAGCGGCGGTCGAGCAGAGTTTTAATCGCCGAACCGGATTGCACGCCGCGAATTTGCAGAATCTCAGGCACGGTCACTGGTTGTTTGTAAGCGATCACCGCCAGAGTTTCAAGCGCGGCGAGCGACAATTTGGCGTTCGGGCGTGTTTTCAAAAAACGTCGAATTTCTTCGTGAAATTCCGGTCGAGTTGAAATTTGCCAGCCGCCCGCGACTTCACGAAGCTGCAAACCGCCCGCGCGCGAATTGAATTCTTCCGCCAGATTTTCCAAAACCGAATGCACGATTTCGCGGTCTTCTTCCAGAATTTCCGCGATTGTTTTCACAGCAATCGGTTCGTCTGAGACGAAAATCAGCGCCTCGACAGCCGCTGAGATTTCTTCGAGCGAACGCCCGCCGGTTTCAATTTCAACTGTTTGCAATTCGATTTCCGACATTTTTTGGTAAAGATTCGTTTATTCCCGCCAAACTGCGAATCGCGGCAATCAACTCATTCGGCTCGACCGGCTTTGGCACAAACATTTGAAAACCCTGCGACAACGCATGAATGCGGTCTTCGATTCGGGCAAAAGCCGTCAGCGCAATTGCGGGCGTTTTGCCGCCCTCGGTTTCGGGCAAACGGCGAATTTTTGCGATCAGCGAATAGCCGTCTTCATCCGGCATTCCAATATCGGAAACCAGCAAATCGGGTTTTTCGCGCCGCACGGCTTCAAACGCTTCACCAGACGAGCTGCAAATCGTAACCTCCGCTCCATAAGTCGTCAGCAGCGACCGCAGCAATTCGCGCGCGTCCCTTTCGTCGTCAACCACAACGATTCTCAAGCCGTGCAAATCAATTGACAAATCGCCGCCGGAAGCTAAATTCAAATTTAAAACCGACGCTGCTCCGTTTTCATCCGGCACGGCTTCAGTGAGAGCGCGAAGCGGTAATCTGACTGCGAAAACCGCGCCTTTCCCGACGCCTTCGCTCTCGGCTGAAATCTCGCCCCCGTGCAGCTCGACCAGATGCTTGACGATTGCCAGACCTAGCCCCAAACCGCCTTGTTTGCGCGTCGTTGTGCCGTCCGCCTGTCGAAAACGCTCGAAAACATACGGCAAAAATTCCGGCTCGATTCCTTTTCCGGTGTCTGACACAGTAATTTGAGCCGCATCTACGGCGCGTTCCAGACGAACCGTGACGCGCCCGCCTTTCGGCGAAAATTTAATCGCGTTTGAAAGCAGATTCCAGACGATTTGCTGGAGGCGTTCGGCGTCGCCCGAAACCAGCGCCGGATGTTCGTCGAAACGCTTTTCGATTTCAACGCCTCTCGCTTCAGCAGCGGGACGAACCGTGTCAATCGCCGTTTCGACAATTGAAGATAACTCGACAGGCTTTACGTTCAGGCGCAGCTTGCCGCTGACGATGCGCGTTACATCAAGCAAATCTTCGACGAGCTGTGCCTGCGAGCGTGAATTCCGCTCGATTGTTTCAATCGCTTTCGGAAGCTGCTCGTAACCGACGATTCCGTTTTTGAGCATTTGCGTCCAACCTAAAATTGCGTTCAAAGGCGTGCGCAATTCGTGCGAAACGGTTGCCAGAAATTCGTCTTTCATCCGGTTGGCGATTTCAGCTTGTTTGTGGGCGGTCTGCGCTTCTTTGAGCAATTTTTCGCGCTCGGATTCGGCTTGTTTGCGCTCGTGAATGTCAATGCACGAACCGATGTAACCTAAAAACTCGCCGTTCGGAGCAAAACGCGGGACGCCGTTGTCCAAAATCCAGCGATACATTCCGTCGTGACGGCGCAATCTGTATTCCATCGAAAACGGTTTGCGAGCGTCAAAAGACGAATTATAAATCTCCAAACATCGCTGCAAATCGAGCGGGTGAACTCCCGACCAGCCGTTGCCTGTTTCTTCCTCTACGGTTCTGCCGGTAAAATCGAGCCACGGCTTATTAAACCAGGTTGAGCGTTTGTCGGTTCCGGCAATCCAAATAAAAACCGGCGCGGTGTCAGCCGCCAGGCGAAAACGATTTTCCGATTCTTTCGCCGCTTCTTCGGCTTTTCTTCTGACTTCCGATTCGGCTTGGGCTTCTTCGGCTTTTGCTTCCGCAATGTCGCGCGCTGTCCGTAGCTGTTCGATAATCCACGAAATTGTAACGCCGATAATAAAGAATGAAATTACTTTGACGAAATCGGTTTGCGTGTTGATTTTTAAAGAATAATAAGGCTCGACAAAAAGATAAGTTCCGAGAGCCGCGCCGAGCGAAGTGGTAAATAATCCGGGAAACAGTCCGCTGTACCAGGAAACAAACATTACGGCAAGCGTAAAAAACAAAAAAGGAGCGCTTTCTTCAATGAACGACTGCATCGTAATTTTTAGAATTACGACGACCATAATCAAAATAACGGCAATCGCATATCGCCATATCCAGTGCCCGCGCTCAAGCATACTGCCGTTTATCTTAAACGAACCGCGCGAAAAAAAGAAACGCTGCATTTTAAAATAAAGAATTGGGATTCAACATTTGTCGCCGTTTTTTGAAGTTTATTTTCATCATAATGAAAAATTCGCTTAATTTGAGGAAAAGAATTTAAAATCGAATTCAGTATGAAAGACAAAGTTGCAATTGTAACGGGAAGCAGTCAGGGAATCGGTTTCGCCATCGCTCGCGGATTTGCCGCAGCCGGAGCGAAAGTTGTGGTCAACGGCAGAAATCTGGAAAAACTCGAAGAAGCTTGCGACCGACTCGCCGATTTCGGCGACAACATTCTGGCTCTGCGCGGCGACGCTACAAGCGAGACGGATATTAACCGAATCGTCAAAGTCACCAGACAGCGTTTCGGGCGAATTGACGTTTTGGTCAACAACGCTGCGACAACGGGCGTCGGAGTTCCGGTCGCGGAAATGTCGGCGGAGCTTTGGGATTCGGTTTTAAATGCTAATTTGCGGGGAGCATTTTTGTTTTCGCGCGCTGCAATTTCGCATCTCATCGAATCCGGCGCAGGCAGAATCATCAACATCGGCGGTCTTTCCGCAAAAAATCCGACACCGTTTACCGCGGCGGATGCGGCGGCAAAAGCCGGACTGCTCGCTCTGACCAGAGTTTTAGCCGCCGAGCTAGGCGCAAACAGCATCACCGTTAACGCAATAATTCCCGGTTCTCAGCCCGACACGGAGACGGGCGCGGAATTTAACGAAAAACTCGCCGCCGCTTTTCGCGCACAGCCGGAAAGTATGATTTCAATGACACAATCGCGCACGCTGCTGAAAAGATTTGAAACCATGGAAGAAATCGCGGCAACTGCTTTGTTTCTCGCTTCGGAAGCGGGCGCGGCAATCACCGGGCAAAATATCAACGTCAATTGCGGTCTGGCGACTTATTAAAAAATGATTGCGCGTTAAGCGGATTTGAACAAGCTCAATGGAAAAATGCTTTTGTTTGCCGATGTAGATTTAAAATATTCAAAAAATATTTGACAGACCGGTCAATAATTGCTAGATTCCGCAACACTGCACGTATAAACTACTGTAAAAGCGACGGCAGGTAAACAGGTGTGGCGCGCTTGCTTTGGTCAAAGCCGTGTCGCTCTAAAGCATCAATTCAACTGATTACATAAAGGAGAAAACAATGGCAAACGCAATGATAATTTTCGACGGTCCGGGACCGCTTCCGCAAACGGCAACTTTCAAGTCTCCGTCAGATGGTCCGGTAGTGTTCGTTTTGTCGGGAACAGCGCGAACCGAAAGCGCAGCGGTTTTAATTGGGATAAATCTGAGTCTTGACGGTAAGCAGATAGGCAGCACGGCGATGTGCTGGGCAAACCAGAATAACAATCATCAAGCGATGAGGACAACTTATATTCCCGTCAATAATCTTAGCTTTGGCGAGCATACGATTGAAATCACTAATGCTTATTCAAATACGATTACGGATGTAAATGATTATTCTCAGGTCACTTTGTTGTATTAGCTTCCAAAAAGTAAAAAACGCGCCTGCCGAAGAATCTTTTGCAGGTAAATTCTAATAAGGTTTGAAATTGCCCGGAAAACTCGCCCAAAATGCCGCTTTCCGGGCAATTCCTTCATTTTATAATTCGCGCAAACGGGCTTTATCCGCGATCTGTTTCTTCTTTCTTGTCGCAATCAATTCTGCTCAGCAAGCCAAGCTCGTAACCGATTGTTTCGATTTGCTGTTTGGTGAGTACGACGCCTTCCGGCTGGCGTTGTTTGAGCTTGAAGACGAGCGCGATGTCGCTCGGAGTTTGAATAAAATTGATGCGGTTGTTTTCGACCGGATATTTGAGCATCAGAGTCATTAATTCGGCGGTCGAAGCGTGTCCGATTGCCGATTGAATCGTGCGTCCCAGATTGTGGAATTCCTGAACCAGATTGCGGGCGGCGGTCAGCGTTATCGGCTCATATCTATATTCGCCCGGAGCCGTTAAAATCGGCGCGTTAAGAAAAGTCAACCGTTTGGCTTTAAAAACCCCATTTTCCATTTCAGGTTTCGCCTGTGTCATATCATTTTTTGACGAAAAATCGGCGCGGCGGAGTTGCCGCAATCGAAAACTGCCCGCCTATGCTGTCATATTTGCCCGGTTTTTCGCAACAATTTTTCGATTTTACTTTCTCTTGCCGCTATCCGGCGGAACGGTTTTCATCGTAAAATGCGTTGCGGTTTCTTCGCAAATTTCAAAGCCCAAACGTTCATATAAACGCCGCGCCGAATTTACCTTTAAAACCTGCAATCTAACAGGCTTTTCAGATTTTTCAAGCAAATCCCGGATGATTTTTGAACCGATGCCCTGATTTTGAAATTCGGGCAGCAAACGAACGGAAGCTAATAGAATTTCATTCTCTTTTTCAATCACCCACAAATAACCCGCATCTTTGCCATCAATTACAATTATTTTTCCTTCCGACGGATTAAACGCTTTGATGAAGCTTTCTCTTTGCCAATTTTCATCCCAGCCCCAAGTTTTAGTTACATAATCTTTCAACGCGGCGTTATGAAGCCGCCATAAAAAATCAAAATCGGATGTTTCGATTTGCCGCAATTCGCTTTGCATTGAAGGATTATTTGCGCTTTTTCCCGCGGTCGCTTTTATGAACCCAGTAATAAGACCTGACGACCAAAACGTATGAACCGATGGCAATCAAGCAAAAACAGATGAAGAAAACGGCTAACCAAGCGTAAAACGACATATTTAAAAATTATGGAAAAACAATTTAGAGTTTAGCAAATACGTTTTCGGATTTGTTTTTTGAAAGATGATATTTCTTCGATTATTTTGATAAAATCATGGCAACGGAACGCTTTGTTCGACACATCTTGTTTATGTTCGATCAAATCGTTCGATTCCATTCACAATTTACAAAACAGGCGCTGATTTTCCAGCTTTTTCAATTGTTCTCAAAGAATGAAGAAATTAATCAATAATAAAGCTCCGTTCGCCATCGTTTTTTCATCAATAATCGCTGCTTTCGCCTTTTTCTTAATTTCTCAATCAATCTCAAAACCGCAGGCGCAAAGCTTGACTGCGCAAACTGTGGGGAATTCCATTTCGGATAAAACGGCTGCAATCGAAGTAAAAAACGCCGCTTCGCCTGCGCCTCTCGCCAAATCGGTTTTTGTTGCGGCAGCCGGACAAAATTTGAATTTAAAAAACAGCATTTCGTGGGCTTTCGGCGGCAAATCGCAAAAAGGCTGGTATTTGTATGAATTGCTTATCGAAGAAACAATAAAAACTGAAAAAAGCGCTGAAAGTGAAGATTTTGCCAATGCCCTCGCCGATTGGCAGAAATCTGCCGGATTAAACCCGACCGGAATTTTAGACGAAACAGTTCTAGCCGCATTCATCAAAACCTGGCAATCGAATCGTTTGAAGTTTGCAGGTTCAGCGTCGCCCGACGAACTGCTGACCGCGCCCGCAACGGATTTTTGGGATTCGGCACGACCTGAAGATTTCCGACAAGTCGAGCGCGAGGCTTATGCGGCTTATAAGAAAATGGTCGCTGCCGCCGCTGCCGATAAATCTTTGAATTTAAAAACCGACGGGCAGGGAAATCTCGCGGCGGAAGAGAAATTCTTAAAAATAGTTTCCGCGCACCGCTCGCGCGAGCATCAGAAACGGCTGCGCGCCGCTTCGCCAAATTCCGGTCGCGCCGGTTTAGCCGTCAACAGCCCGCATTTTTCCGGTCGCGCTCTCGACATTTACGTCGGCGGCGAGCCGGTCACGACGCGCGACGATAACCGCGCGCTCCAAGTCAAAACTCCGGCGTATCGCTGGCTGGTCAAAAACGCCGTCAAATTTGGTTTCAAACCGTATTTTTATGAACCTTGGCACTGGGAATACGCGCCCGACGAAAAGCGTTAAAATGCGCTTTTTTAGTCACAGCATTTTCAGAAAATCGAGAATCATCCGCAACTATAAACTTTCAACTGTCAACTATAAACTGTCTTGCAAAGAAACTTTATTATTGCAAAACAGTTGAAAGTTGACAGTGTATAGTTGACAGTTTGATTGTCTGAAAGTCTTGTTAATGATTTTAAAGCCGGAAGATTCAGGATTCTTCCGGCTTTTTGATTTTCGCGCGATAGCTTAAAAACCACGCGACGCAGCCCAAAACCCCTACGACAAAAACCGCGTCCGTGTTTCCAAACCACAAACAAATGGCGGCGACAAAGATTGAGACGAACGAGGCGGCAGTACAAATTTTCCCAAATAAATTCATTTGATTACTTGGCGATTTTGATGCAAAGAGCAGTTTTATTTTTGCCTTTCTTTATTTTCCCGAAATGCGAGAAGCCGCGAATAACGGGTAAATTGACTTTGATTGTTAATTGTCAATGTGCTGCCGAGATTGATTTTGCCGACTCCGGCGTGCTGCAATCCGGTTAAATCCCGCCGCTCGTCCATTTCCCAAACTTGGGATAAAAGCGCGCGAATAATTTTATAATTCCCGTCAAAAAACGCATTCGGTGCGCGTTGTTTAAGTTCGTCAACCAAAATCTCAAAGTTCTCGTTTGCCAGCAAACTTTTTTTCGCGCCCAGACAAGAAAAATCGAAACTTTTCGCCGAAATTCGATAGCCCAAAAGATTTTTCAGGTCGTAGAAATCGAGCACGCGCTCGTCGGCGCTGAATTCGCTGGCTTCGCCGATTTCCTTCGCTTCGCCCTTTTTGCGTTGTTCGAGCGCCTCGCGCTTGCTTTCAAAAATTCTACCTTCGACAAAAACCGATAAATCCTTCCAATTCAAGGTTTCAATATTGTCGTTTCCGGTAAAACGAAGCGTTAGATTTTCCGAAAACTCCAAACCGCGAACTCTTTGCGGTGGTTTTTCGGGCGATAAATCTTCGTCCGCGATAATAAATGCGTTTAAATTGAAATCTTTCAAACGGTTTTCAACTATTCCGGCTTCCTCAGCAGTTTCAACGCGCGAAACGGGCAACGGAAATCCGAATTCGAGCAGGTTTTTAAGAACGTCACCTTGAAAACCTAAAAATGCAGAAACCGCTTTCAAATCGGAATGGCTCAATTCGTTTGCCGATGACGAAAAACAAACGACATTAAAACCTTTTTCCCAATTTTCGAGTTTTCGGAAAACCGGACGAATGAGCTTTTCGTTTTTCTCGCTGATTTCTAGCCGCGCGCCGCAATAAAAACAATTTAGACGAGTCGGCGCATTCGGTCGTCGGCAAGCATTGCATTCGACCATTTGTTCGGGCGAAAAGCGATTCACACTTTCGCGCGGCGAATCGGTAAAATCTTTGAGCCAGCCGGGTTCGTGAGTTTCAAGCGATTCTTTTTTTTCCATTGAGGTTACGCCTCCCGACGTGCATTATAAGCCGAACGCAGCAGTTTTTTCGATAAAAATCAATAAAAAAGATACTTGACCGGAAGGCGGTCAAACGGCATCCTAAGAAATGTATTAGCGGTCTTTTTTTTTAACAAATCTTTTATCAGAATCTAATTTTTAAGGAGTTTATTTGACAATGAATTTTGATATTACGCAGGCGCAAAATTCGTGGCAGCTTGGACATCGCGGTTTAGTTGCGGTTTTTATTGACGGAAACAATCTTTTTCACGCCGCGCGGTTTCACAACATTGATATTGATTACAACAAGCTTCTGCGCTTTCTCTTAGGCGACGGGCGACTTCTGCGCGCGTTTTTCTACACCGGAGTTGACGCCGGGGCGGAACGACAGCAGGGTTTTCTGCTCTGGATGCGGAGAAACGGTTTCCGCGTCGTCCAAAAAGAGCTTAAAACCTTTTACGACGGAACGCGCAAAGCGAATCTCGATGTGGAAATCGCCGTTGATATGCTTTCTTTAGCAGGCAGATACGACACGGCGGTTCTGGTTTCGGGCGATGAAGATTTCGTTTACGCCGTGAACGCCGTCGCTTACAAAGGCTGCCGCGTCGAAGTCGCCGGTTTTCGTTCCAATACGGCGCCGAAATTGATTGACGTGGCGGATTATTTTATTGATTTGGGCGAAATCGGCGACAAAGTGCGGAAAGATTTTTCTTCGGGAATGCGCTACGACGAACAGCCGATTCCGTATGTTATCGCCGACAATACGCAGCCGACGCAGCCGCCGCCTGTTTCCGAAGACGCCTATGTCGAGCCGCCGCGAATAGAGCCGGTCGAGCGTTTCAAGACCGTCAACGAATTCAAACCGACGGACGATTTTAAACCTGCAAACGGCGATTTGGTCGAAGATAAAGATTTAATTCGAGTCACGGATGATTTTTAAATTTGAGTTAAGTTCAAACGAAAAAGGCAAAAGGATTATTTCCTTTTGCCTTTTGTTATTTGAAATGCAGTTCTAGAGCGTTTCTTGAATTAGCGTTCGGGGTCGGCGAAAGTAGTTCAGTACCGCGAACGGTAGTGAGCGGGTTATCAATAACCCGCTCACTACCGTTCGCGGTACTGAACCGTACATGCAAACTTGATTTGCTCTATTTTTTGACAACGGGCAAAACAATCATCGAAGCGTTTTTGCCGCCGAAATAAACGCGCTCGGTCGCTTTTTGATAATCTGCAGCCGTGGCGAGCTTGTAATTCGGCATAAATTTCTGCGGATTGCGCGCGACGAGCGGAAACCAGGTGCTTTGAATTTGCACCATTATCCGGTGTCCTTTTTTGAAAGTGTGCGCGATTCCCGGCATCGTAAATCCGATTTTCGACGGCGCGTTTGGCGTTAAAGGTTCGGCTTTTTCAAATCCGTTGCGAAAACGCGCGGGCATCGGTTCGCCGCGCAGCAGCATTTGATAACCGCCCGGCTGAAAGACGCTCGAAGCATAATTGTCCGGCGGTTTGATTCTTTCCGGCTGACCGTTGGGCAGTGTATTTCCGGTGGTCGGGAATTGATAATTGTCCGGGAAAACGTCAATCAATTTGACGATGAAATCCGAATCCGTTCCGGTTGAAGAAACAAACAAAGAAGGCTTAATGTCGCCCGCAATTGTCACGTCTTCCGCCAAAGGCTCGGTTTGATAAACCAAAACATCCGGTCTGGTCGAAACAAAACGCTGGTCTTCGGTCATAAAATCTCGCGGGTAATTGAGAGTGATTTTTTGCGTGTAGGGAACCGGATTCGCGGGATCGGAAACGTATTCGTCAAAACCGTTTTGCGCCGTTTGCATTTGAAACGAAAGCCCGCCGTTTGCCGTCAAATACAACGCCGTGTCAGTTCCGGCGGTCGGTTCATACTGTTCAAAGCTGCGCCATTCGTGCGAACCGGTGTCGAAGAGGTTGACTTCTTTGATTTTGGAAATGTCGCCTTTGTCTTTCAAAAAATGATTGAAAAACGGCACTTCGATATTTTGGCGGTAATATTCCCCGGTTTTCTGCGTGAAATAAGCCGTGCCGAGCCAATCGCCGTCGGCGCGCGACCAGCCGCCGTGATCCCACGGACCAACGACGAGAACGTTGAAAATACCGGGATTTTGTTTCTCGATATGTTGATAAGTTCGCAGAGCGCCGAATAAATCTTCGTTGTCGTACCAGCCGCCGACGGTCATCACCGCCGTTTTGATGTTTTTCAGCTTCGGCAGAATGTTGCGGTCTTTCCAATATTGATCGTAAGTCGGATGCGCCATCATCTGGTCCCAAAACGGGATGCGAAAGCCCAGAGCTTTTTCGTAGCTGTCGCCGACTTCTTTCAAACCGCCAAGCTCCAAAAAATAATTGTAACCGTCGGGCGTCTGGCGTCCTTTCCACTGCGTTAAATAAGTATTGCTTGAAGTCGGAGCAGGGCGCGGCTGTCCGAAACTGGAAAAGAAAGCGTAATTTTGCGCCAGAAAAAGCGCGCCGTTATGATGCATATCGTCGCCCTGAAACCAATCCCCGATTGGGGCTTGCGGGCTGGCAGCTTTGATCGCCGGATGCGTGTCAATAATTCCGGCGGATGTATAAAAACCCGGATAAGAAATGCCGTACATACCGACGCGACCGTTGTTATTGGCGACGTTTTTGATGAGCCAATCTACGGTGTCGAAAGTGTCGGTTGATTCGTCAATTTGCTGCGGAGTGCGGTTATCAATATCCGGGCGCACGTCTTGAAAAATTCCTTCGCTCATCCAGCGCCCGCGTACGTCCTGATACGCGAAAATATAACCTTCGCGCGCAAACAGCGCGTCCGGTCCGAGCGAAGCTTTGCATTTGTCTTCGCCGTAAGGCTGCACCGTATAAGGCGTGCGATTGAGCAGAATCGGATATTTTTGCGATTTGTCTTTCGGCTCGTAAATCGAAGTAAAAAGTTTTACGCCGTCACGCACTGGAATCGAAACTTCGCGTTTGGTGTAATTTTCGGCGATGTATCGGGCAAGCTCGTTTTTCTCCTGTTCCGGCGTCAGCTTGCAATCGGCAGCAAAGACGAAACTGCTCAAAACGACCAAGAGCAAAAAGAAAACAAACGATTTCAGAAAACTGTTTTTCATAACTTTTGTCCCAAGAATTTCAGATTTTTATTTGGCATATTACGCCGCTGGCGCAAAGGTTGTTTTGCCGGAATAATAACAGAAAAAACGAAGCTGCATAAAATTATTGCCCTTTCGTTTTTGAATGATGATTTTAACTGAAAAGTTTTAACGCTGAGTTGATGCGGGAGGAAACAACTTAAAATTAATCAAAGTATGTGTTTCCGCCTTACGTCCAATGATTTGCTATGTCTTAGCTCTTGCGACATATAAACCTCTTCCAAAAATTCCATCCGGGTCATAGCTGGATTCAAGCCCAGCCTCCCTAAAGCATTGTGTCATTTCTTCTACTGTAAAAAGCCCAAGTTCGTGATTCTCTATTTCGTGTTGAATTTCTTCCGCAGTGCCGATTAGATATTCAAAACGAATCTTCGATAAATTGCCTTCGCGGTCAGTCATACTCATGCGGCATATTTTAAGATTTTCCGACTCTACAGTTTTCATATCAATCCTTCCCGGCGTCCAGGAGTCAGGAGTGAACCATGGCTCAATGATTATCAAGCCGCCGGGAGACAAATGATTTTTAAAACAACCGAGTGTTTTTCGGACGTTTTCTAAGCTCCGCACATAACCAATCGAGCTAAACAGACACATCACGACATCGTATTGTTGCCCAAGATGGAAATTCGTCATATCGGCTGCTTCAAATCTCGCATCTGGTATTTTCCGCCGCGCCATCGCCAACAAATCTTCATCGAGATCAATACCATCCACATTGTAGTTGTAATTCTCGATTAGGAAACGTGCATGCTCACCTGTTCCGCAGGCGACATCGAGTATTGTCAGAGCGTTCGGATTCAACTTCTGAATTAGGCAGGCAATTTTTCCAGCTTCGTTTGGATAATCCTTAAACGAAGAATAAATGAGGTCATAATATTGGGCAGATTTTGCAAACATTCTTAAAAATCATTGAGATCTATACATTCAAGAAATAAACGGCTGAGATGACTGGGGCGAAACCAGCAACACGCAAGTTTAGGGTAAAAAGACAACGCGATAAAAAAGTCGCTGTTTCGCCCTCACGTCCATTGAATTGTTAGACGTATCTTCAATTGAAAACGAATCAAGTATAAGGAAGGTGATTAATCTACGTTTGCTTTGGTTTTTCTGTTTCATCTCTGGCAACGAGTTTATTTAACTTATCAGGAACAAATCGTTCGGCAAACCCTGCTATAAATGACCAGATTAATAATTTTCCATAACCAACGCCGTTAATAGCTCCGCTCGCACTCAGAAAATCAAATAATGATATACTTGGATTTTTTGCTGAATTAATGTCTTCTACTGTAAAAGTCCTCGGTATCGGAAACAGATGACCACTCACCAAACCGCTAACAAAAAGCATATAGAGGATTAAGGCAAAAATTGCGCCGCTCAGAGGTGATAATAAAATGCTAAACCATCCGTGTGTAAGCATTGAAAGATTGTAGAGAGGGTCACCTTGGCTCGGCGCACTTTGTATGCGTTGTTGCATACTAACAAATGCGCCTGTCATTCCTGCAAAAATCACGACAAAGAGAGTCGCTACTCCAGCACTTAGATTAAGTTTGTACCCTCCAATCAAATCAGCAACTTTATCATTGTAAAATGGGGTGAGTACAACAATCAGCAAGGCAATTAAAAAAAAACCTAGGGTGAATACTGTTACTTTTTTCAATAACTGGTCTCTCAATCCTTCTCGTGCTGCCGTAAAAGAATAAAGCAGACAAAACTCACGGAGCAGATATGTGTAATCCATTTGTAACTCTTTCTCTCCGGCTTCGCCGTTTATTGTTGCCAGATTAACGGCTTTCGACGCTAGATATTTATCATATTCACTTTGACCTGCAATATGCCGATACCTGTCTCTTAAACTCCAAACTTTACTTTTTAATGGTTCAAAATCGTGATATTTTAGAAGAGTAAGTTCATAAGAATAAATATCATCCCAAGTCAAGGATTCAGTTTCCCTCCTATTTTGAATTTCATCTAACCTTTTTTTATCCTCTTCGTCAGTAATTAATGGAACGAGCAGACAATATTCGCTATGAAGATGGTCAAAATAAAGTAACTTATAATCAGGAAATTTTGATGGTTTACGCTGGAATTTATTTTTTATGTTTTCGAACATGTTTTGCTTGTCATCTCCTATAAGGTCAGATAAGTGATGTTATCTACATGAAATACGTCTAACTTTGTATTATATGGAATTTTAGTTTTATTAAACTGAATTTTTATACTCTGGTTTGATTTGATAAGTCAATAAAAACTTCGATTTAGTAAAATCTAATGGTAGTTTTAGCCGTTAAATAAAATTCCTTTGAAAAATTTCAACGGAATTTTATTTACTTCATTTAAATTCACAATTTTGAGTCAAAGGATTTCACCGCTTGCCACGAGCTTTCGTAAGGATTCGATGTGCGGTTGTAAATATGCGTCGGAGTCGAAATAATTGGTTGAGCGACGGATTTTTTCATAAGTTGAGCAGGTTCCGTTTCCGAGCTTGGAGTTTTCATTGATTCGCCGATTTGCCTCGTGTTTCGAGTCGCGCCGACGGCAGTCAATCCCTTGGGCGGCGGCGAGCAGTTCGAGCGCAAGAATTGTTTCCACGTTTTTCAAAATTTGCCGCAATTTTAAACCTGCCGTGACACCCATCGAAACGTGGTCTTCGACGTTTGCCGATGTCGGAATCGTATCGGCTGATGCCGGATGAGCGAGAATTTTGTTTTCCGTGGCGAGCGCCGCCGCCGTGTATTGGACGAGCATAAAACCCGAATTCAACCCGCCGCGCTCGGTTAAAAACGCGGGCAGCAAATTGTTATTGCAGCTTGCATCAACCATTTTCGCAATCCGCCGTTCGCTCATATTTCCGATTTCCGTCAACGCTACAGCCAAATAATCAAAAGAAAGCGCGAGCAATTCGCCGTGAAAGTTGCCGCCGCTGATTACATCAATTTTCTCGCCTTCGATAAAAATCAGCGGATTGTCGGTGACTGCGTTTAACTCCAAATTAAAAACCCATTCGGCGTAATCAATTGAATCGCGCGCCGCACCGTGAACCTGCGGAATGCAGCGCAGCGTATAAGAATCCTGCACGTTTGTTGCGTCGAACGAGCGAACAAAATCGCTGCCTTCTAGAATTTTTCTCAAGTTTGCGGCGCACTTCTGCTGTCGCGGATGCGGGCGCAAAGCGTGAATGCGTTCGTCGAAAGCGGCGGTCGTGCCGTTTAATGCTTCGAGCGAGAGACACGCGGCGATGTCTGCGGTTTCTTTTAGATTCTGACATTGATAAGAAACCAAAACGCCCATCGCGCACATTACAGAAGTTCCGTTCGTCAGCGCCAAACCTTCTTTCGCGGCGAGCGTCAGCGGTTTTAAATTAACTTTTTCAAGAGCCTGCGCGCCCGACAAAATCTCGCCGTTAATCTCGGCAAAACCTTCGCCGATCAAAGGCAGAGCCGCGTGCGCGAGCGGCGCTAAATCGCCCGATGCGCCGAGCGAGCCTTTTTGCGGGATTTGCGGATGAATGCCTAGATTTAAAAACGCGAGCATCGTGTGAAGCGTTTCGAGCCTGATGCCGGAAAAACCGCGCGCAAGCGTATTGGCTCGAATCAAGAGAATCGCCCGTGTCGTCGGAACATCGAAATTATCGCCGACGCCGACGGCGTGGCTCAACAAAATATTGCGTTGAAGGGTTTCAACGTCTTCGCGCGCAATAATTTTGTCTTTAAATGCGCCGAATCCCGTCGTAATTCCGTATGCGATTTCGCCGCGTTCGAGCAAAGTCTGCACCGCTTCGGCGCTGCGCAAAACGCTTTGTTCGGCGTTGTCGGACAAAGAAACGCGCGGCTGGTCGGGAGCGCCGTAAGCGACGGCGACGACTTGTTCGATTGTGAGGCTTTCGCCGTCTAAAACGATTTCCTGCATTTTAAAAAACTATTCTGGTGGACAAATCCTTAGCGTTTATATTCGCTCCCAAATTCGATTCCGCGATAAATTTCGTCAACGCTTAAATCGAAACCGAGCGTTTCGACATGCAGCGATTCGCCGCTCGTGTAGTTGCTTTGCAGCCAAAAACGCTCGTTGTGTTTGAGAAAATGCGAAACGTCCGGCGTGTCCTGCGAAACAAGCATATATTCGCGGAAAGTTTCAATTGATTTGTAAAGCCTGAATTTCTCGCCCTGATCGTATGCTGCGGTTGATTCGGATAAAACTTCGACAATCAAAACCGGATTGACAAGACATTGCAGACCACCAATCTCTACAAATTTAGCGCCGTCGCAAGCAACTGATAAATCAGGATAACGATATGTCGGCAATGCCGGAACTTTGATTCGAAGATTTGCGGGAAAAACCTCGCAGTCTTTTTTGTCGGCAGGAATTCCCAAAATTCTGTTCAAACGATGCTCAATTCTGGCGTGATTCGGCGAAACGCCGCTCATTTCAAAAACTTCTCCATTGAAATATTCAAAATTGGCTTCCGAATTGCGGTCAAGCTCAAAATATTCCTCAAGCGTGTATTTTTGTTTTGGAATCGCGGACATAAATTTACTCCAGATTAAATCGGCGAAACGATTCTACCTTTTTTTATCACAGTTTCAATCAAATTCGCGCCGAACTCGTAAGCGATTTGGCGATAATCCGCCGTGTCGAAAATCAAAACGTCGGCGTATTTTCCAATTTCGAGCGAGCCTGTTTTATCGCCGAGACCTATTGCAAAAGCGGCATTGATTGTCGCCGCGTTAAACGCTTCCGAGGGCAGAAGTTTTTGATAACGACATGCGATTGCCATCGCCGCCGGAAGCGAAGGGCAGGGCGCAGAACCCGGATTGTAATCGGTCGAGACGGCGACGGCGCAGCCTGCGTCAATCAATTTTCGGGCGTCGGCAAATTCTTTCGAGCCGAAATTAAAATTTACGGTCGGCGTGACGACGGCGATTGTTTCGGAATCTGCCAGCATTTTTATTTCTTCGTTGCTCGTTCTGTCCAAATGGTCAATCGAAGTCGCGCCGAGTTCAATTGCCATTCGCGCGCCTCCCAAATTTGTAAATTCGTCAACGTGCGCTTTTAAATTGAATTTAAGCTTTTTTGCCGTTTCCAAAACGCGGCGCGATTGCGCCAAGTCGAAAGCGTTGCGCTCGCAAAAAACGTCGCAGAAAAACGGCGTTTCTTCCAGCGTAAAATGCGAATCCTGAAACCATGCGGCAGCGAGCCGCAGCATTTGCTCGCAAATCAAATCAACATATTGATCGGTTTTTTCTTTGAATTCGGGCGGAATCGCGTGCGCGGCTAAAAATGTCGGAACTAAATCAACCGGGTGCGTATGGTCAAGCTCGGCAATCACGCCGAGCAT